>JBOFTB010000001.1:0-2267 GCA_051651845.1 Mycoplasma sp.
CACATCCTATCGCTCCAGCGCCAACTACCATTATTTTACTATTACATACCTTATTTCATAACTTTTTCCCCAATATCATTTGTATTCCATCCAAATTTGATTTTTCTTCTTTAAAGTCAAATTCCTTAATACTTTCCTCTAATGCTTTTGGATTTATTTTAGGCATTATCTCATTTATATCATGGAACATTACTTGATTTATTGGAGTGAATTTATTAGTAATTGCTTTTATTGCTTCCTGTGCTACGAATCCACCAAGATATGCACATCAAGATGGATACTGAGTGAAATGAGTAAAACTAATGTGATAAATAATTTCTAATTCCTTTTCTGTTCATTTAACATCAGGATAGTTTTCTTTGGCAAGTAATACTATATTATCACCTATCTCTTTATTCCAGGGAACGTTATTCTTCGAAGTTACTCAAGCTTTATACTTTTGACTTTGTTTCCATAAATCTAATAAAGCAAATACAAAGTTAATGATGTATCCATTTTCTATCTTATTATAGTCACTAATTGACATGTTTTGATCTCAGTGCTTTACTTCTTTAATATTCTTTTTATTAATTTCTCAACATTCGGAAATTGGAGAGAAATCAATAATGTTTTGTGATTTTAATTGTTTACAAACTCCATTATGTTGATAAGCCTTGAATTTAGTTATATCACAATTTAATAATGTAAATGTTGAGGGAGTTTGAACTTTAATTTTATATTTCTTCCCATTTAGTTCATCCATTCCGACAACTTCACTAATTTCGAGTTCATCATCATCAATAAATTCATGTCTTGTACCATCTAAAAGTGTTATTATTGAATTGTTATTATCTTTAGGATCACTAACGATATTTTTAATCATACATTCCTTTCATTCCTCCCCATCTTTATCAGCAACTATGAATTTATTCCCAAAATCATTGATTCACCGTGAATATCCTCCATATATATCAGCTACTATTAATTTTATATTTCTTTTACGACAATAAATATCAATGGCGTTTATTAATGAATATGAGCATTCAGTTAAAATGACAACATTAAAATCTTTTCATCCGAAGGTATCTCACTCATTTTCTTTTTCATAGGGAATCGGTTGAGTAGATGATAGTACTTTAACATAATAATTTAATTGTTGTAGTTTCTTTATAGAACACTCTGCTCTATTTTTGGAAAGATCACTTTCACCAAGGAAAAATTGTGATGATAAGTCATAATATGTAGTATTAGCAGTATCATGTAATACGAATTTTCTACACCCACTTAACACAATGTTCTTAGCTATTTCGATACCTAAACCTCCTGCACCAGTTAAGAATATATTACTATTTGCTTGTCTTTGAACAGCTTCAATACCCATTGCACCGATATATCTACTCCATCTATCTTTAACTGCATCATCATCTAAGTTAATCTCTTTTTTACTTGATGAGATATCATAAGACATATCGACTTTATCAATATCTTCAAATGTCATTTTTTCATTCTTTTTTTCCATTGCAACTTTCTCATCATTTGTTTTTTGTTTGAGTTCACTTGGTAATGGTCATGCATTTAGTACCTTTTCTAGTTCTCCATAAATATCTTCCATCATTTTCGTATACTTTTTTGGTTGATTAAATTTATTTGACCATGTGAGGTTATGCTCTGAACTAAATGATACATATTTAGCAACAGCAGTCTTTGACCTTTCGATCCATCCTCTTACTTCTTTTCATATTTGATCTTTCTTTCAGTAGAAATGACGTTTGATTACATCTTCAAAACCTTTACTTGGTTTATGTATTTGTTCAATCATTGCAAATTGTATATTGCAATATCTGACTATATTACTATATGCTTCGTTTTTTGCTTCTCCTTCTGGTTTACCCATTTCTCCTTCACAGGATGGTTCGTTGAAATAAACCAAATCACTCATTATAATTGATTGAATTGAAATTAATACTTGTAATAATGTTGATATTTTAGCATCCCAATTTTCAGAAGATAAACCTCTCCACGTTCCTAATAACGATAGGCAAACTTTACCATTAGCATATAAATTCGGATTAAAACGTACAGTACCTTTTCCTGTTGTGATTAGGTTCACTTTAGGTGGTGTAGTGGGATATTGACTATCAAAGAAAACATCAAATTCAAACGCACCATTAGAATAAGGAGTACCCTCACTTCCTAATATAAGTACTTTCATATAATCCATATTACTTTTATCAACACGTACAAAAATAGAGTTAGTTGATTCACAAGGTAATGATCTTGGTAAATCA
>JBOFTB010000002.1:0-2292 GCA_051651845.1 Mycoplasma sp.
AACAATCCTATTATTGTTGAAGGTAGTGATGATATTCTTAATCTGATCCTTTTTATTTAATTGCTTTGTTATTAATAACCATTGAGTTAATAGTTTATATCACAATTGCTTATTCAATTTACCCTTATTATCCAAGAGTGCCTTTAATTTTGCTTCTTTTATCACTGTAGTATCAGGTATAATTTGTAAAATAGACTTTACTATTTCATAGTTAATATCCTTCTGTTGGGATTTAATGTAAAACTGAGAATTATCACTGACTTCTATATTATGGAATTCATTTTTAGGTGATGCCTGTTTATTCATCAGAATATTTAGATTAATCACACTTTGTGATTCAAGAGGAATAAGTGCTTCCTGATCATTATTGGTGCTAGCCAACAATACTAGAGATGATGAAATAATCAAATAATTGGAGTCAGTCTTATGTGTTTCACTGCTCTTATTTAGGCCTGATGTAATTTCGATTTGTGATGATGAAGTAATGGAATAGTCTATTCTATTACTGGTTGGATAATGTACAGGAGACTGTATTTCAATATTGATTGAAGAAAGAGAATAATCATTTATGTTATGAGTACAGTAGCAATGAGAGTTATTCTTTTGGGATTGTATATTAAAATATGTAGATGATACTGAAAATAGAGTATGCTTATTATTACCACCTGTTATATCTGAACTAATAAGTGCTTTGACTTGTGACTGTATTTCAATATTAATTGAATCTATTCCATAGTTATCCTTGTTAATCATCTTAGAGTCAATTTGGAAATCAATAGCATGCATAAAGGAGAGTGGTGTTTTAGCTTGTGACTGTATTTCAATATTAATTGAATCTATTCCTCACATAGTATAGGTATCCTTGTTAATCATCTTAGAGTCAATTTGGAAATCAGCAGCATGCATAGAGGAGAGTGTTGTTTTGACTTGTTTAATCATCTTAGAGTCAATTTGGAAATCAGTAGCATGCATTGAGGAGAGCGGTGTTTTAGCTTGTGACTGTATTTCAATATTAATTGAATCTATTCCATAGGTATCCTTGTTAATAATCTTAGAGTCAATTTGGAAATCAGTAGCATGCATAGAGGAGAGTGGTGCTTTTACTTGTGACTGTATTTCAATATTAATTGAATCTATTCCATAGGTATCCTTGTTAATCATCTTAGAGTCAATTTGGAAATCAGCAGCATGCATAGAGGAGAGTGGTGTTTTTACTTGTGACTGTATTTCAATATTAATTGAATCTATTCCTAATATAGTCATCATCTTATTGGTAGAGTCAGTCATGCTAATCACCTTTGAGTCAATTTGGAAATAAGTTGTATTAATAGATGAGAGTGGAGTTACTTCCCTTACTTTCACTTGTGACTGTATCTCAACATTAGTTGAGTCAATTCCTCACATAGTATAGGTATAGTTATCCCTATTAATCATCTGAGAGTCAATTTGGAAATCAGTTGCATGCATTGAGAAGAGTGGAGTTAAATCCTTTACTTTAGCTTGTGACTGTATCTCAATATTAGTTGAATCTATTCCTCACATAGTATAGGTATCCCTCTCCTTAGAGTCAATTTGGAAGTGAGTTGCATGTATCAATGAAAGTGGAGATAACTCAATTATTTGATGATTTTCAATTGATTTGGATGTAATTTCCATTATATGAGGTGAGCTTATTACCAAATTTGAAATATTTATCATTGTTTTTCCTATAATATTTTCCATTATATTACTTTTTTTGTTCTCGAAATTTGTTATAACATTTTTCACTACTTCTAACTTCTCAAAACTTTTATTAATTTCTTTTCTCTCTTTTTTATTATAATTTCTCATTTTATTTAATATCCTCCAATTTCAGAAAATTTTTTTTATTATTTTTATTTTACTTTTATAATTGAAATCTTCAATGAACATAATCTTTCATTTATTTTTCATCAAGTTAATTAATCTTATATAATTCTCTCTTCTTACACAATGTCCAACACTCTTTTTTATTTTCATTAATAATAAAATTATAATTATTTTTTCATTGACACTCTCTGCTTTCTTTTCTGAATTACTCATAATATATTTCATATGATGAGTAAAAATAGATTCACTTAATGATTTCTTATTTATGACTGGTAACTTTATTATATCATTACTATTTATCAATAAAGGTCCCATTTCTTCAATATAAGACGAAGACGATTTAATTAACTCAAATGAGTGTGATGTTATATTTAATGAGTTTACAATCTTACTATCAAACTGATTTATATAATTTCTAATTAAATTCGCATCAACAATCGAGGT
>JBOFTB010000003.1:0-1754 GCA_051651845.1 Mycoplasma sp.
ACTATAAAAGCAACTGATGCTTCTTGCAACTTTTGATCAGCTTGAAAGTTTTTTAAATTTACAAATACTTTTTTAGCTGCTTGTGGATTTCATTTTGAATTCGGTGCTTGGTTCTTTATCCAAGGATGATCAATAGCCTCTAAAGCTGATAATCTTTTATAGGGATTTTTTTCTCATAGTTTTTGGAGTAAAGATACTCCACTTTCAGAAACTGAATCGAATCAACTTGACGTAAAGTCTATATAACAATTCCTAACATTTTTTAAAATCTCGTCATCGTTTTTGCCGTTTATCGGAGGTTCACCAGTTAGTCATATATACATTATCACTCCTATAGACCATCAATCACATTTTTCATCATAGTTTTTTTGAAGAACCTCAGGGGCTATATAATATGCAGTACCTAATCGCTGTTTAAATTTTTGACCCGGTTTGAAAAAATTACTCGTACCAAAATCAATTAATTTAATATTATCTAAGTCATCACCTTCTAATAATATATTCTCAGGTTTTCAATCACGATGCACTCAACCAACAGAATGACAATAAGCAACAGCTTGCAATACTTGCTTTAATATTTTCGCAGCATCCTTTTCACTAAAAAAACCATCTCTGTCTTTTATTTTCTCAAATAACTCTCCACCTTCACAAAACTCTGTAATGATATATCAATTCTTTTTATCATAAAAGAATTCATATCACTTTAAAATATGAGGATGATCTCAATTCATTCAATTTTGTATTTCCTTTCAATGCTTATCTTCATATGATGAATCTTTTTTGATAATTTTCATTGCACGGATTTGATTAGATGGTTTATGTCGGAGTTTTTGAACAATACCAAATGAACCAGTACCTCAATGCTCTAATCAATCGTATTCTTTTAATAAGTCACTATAGTTTCTCCCTAAGATAAATGTTTTGTAGTTTATGTTTAGTGAATTTATTGGCTTTAGATTTGCATTGTTTGGGTATGTTGTTGCTTGGTTTTCAAAGTTAATCGAGTTTGAAAAGTTTTGAGTTATTTTATTATTCGATTTTGGGTTAGTGTTTACTTGGATTATGAAATTGTTGACTACTGGAGGCTTTGAAAAATTTGTATGGTTTAATTCGAGGTTTTCATTTAAGATATCAGCCTTTGATGTGTTTTTGTCGTTAATTGTTGAATTTACTTTTTTTTTCTTTTTACATAAATTACCCATTATAATTAATTAATGAATTAATGAATTATTAAATAATTGAAAAAAATATGATAGCAAGTTAGGTAATATTGACTTCAAATAGTCTTGGTATGTAAAAAGTATTTATTGAGATCAAGAGAAAGCTACATTAGTAAAAGAATTTACACTGATATAGATAGATATCAAGATAAGATTGTTCTATGAAGAAAGGATAACATGAAATGAGTACTATCAAAGATCAAATAAAGGGGAGTTGTAAGTGAATGTCTGATGAATGACTTATATAAATAAGGATCAATAATAATATAAGTAATCATTATATAAATAGGGGGATTAATCAAGAATGAAGAAGTAGAAAACAAAGAACAATGATAGAAATAATGATGAAAAGCATTTAATAAATAATAATAAGAATGTAAACAACCTGAAAGAATAGAAAAGACATGTATTATTATACAAGATTGTTATACTAAATTAATTATAGTAATTTACTAATAAAAGAAATAATAATATTAATAATAATTTAATATAAACCAGATATATTATAGTCTATATATTAATTTATCTCTAATT
>JBOFTB010000004.1:0-1125 GCA_051651845.1 Mycoplasma sp.
TTAATCAACATGAATTAAGCTTGGTAGGATTTACAGTTTTTATTTTTATTCATTAATCATCGTTGAAAAAATCATTTTAAAAATGGATGAAAGAAAAACCAGCGAGGAAATAGTTGTATCACCTTTAATAAAAGATAAAAGAATAGATATAAATGAACAAATGTGATATATAAATGAGAATAATATTGATACTAAGCTTTTACCCCTCTGAAAGAATGAAGATTCACATACATTAAAGACAATATATGAATGTGAATATTTAAACAATAAAAGCAAGAAAAAGATTATAGGGAAGTTATCAGTATCAAACGTTGATCATTCAATATCAGTTATAACAAAGGATGATTTATTAATGTTTGAAATAAATCAAAAAGACTTCATCTCATTTGTTGACGAATCGGATATTCCTAAAAAAGATGTCGATAAAATATATACTAATTGAAAGTTAGGACAGGATGAGTTATTAAAGAAGGCATTAGTCAGAATAATGTACATTCCAAAGAATGAGAAATCAAAAAGTAATTGTTGTAAGTGCTTTTTTGGTTGTGAATGTAGAAGTTGTACAATGAAATATTGGGAAAGGGATATTGTGATGTTATACTTTTTAATTAATAAACATGATGTATCATCAATAACGAAGTTCATTGCATTAAATACATACGCTAAGCTCAATGAATTAGAAGCTGTGAATAGAAAAAGGAGATTGTTGATATTTGTTAATCCAGTATCAGGAAAAGGTATATCATTAAAGCTTTGGGAAAAGGCAAAGGCCATATGAGATTGAGCGTATTTAGATATGACACTTATATTTACTGAGAGATATAAACATGCCTATGATACTGTACTAAACGCAGATATGAATAATTATGATGGAGTAGTAAATTGCTCTGGAGATGGGATATGACATGAAATAGTAAATGCTATATTTCATAGAGAAGATAAAGATGCTATTTTAAATAGAATTGGTATAGGAATATTACCTGCTGGTAGTGGGAATGGTTTTACTAGGGCTTTAACTGATTATTCTGGTGAAGATAATAGAATAGAAACAAATGCTTATTTTATCGCTAAAGGCTTAATTAAAAAAGTAGATGTACAAGAGTGAGAATTGAGAGATGTACCTAA
>JBOFTB010000005.1:0-1437 GCA_051651845.1 Mycoplasma sp.
GCACCTACTCCATTACATAAATACATTTGTAATTCATCTAATCTAAGTCCATAAGCAGTCCATAAAACAGTTTGTAATAGATTACATATAAATATTGCACCAGGTGTTTGTTTATATGTTATTCTTTCTTTGATCAAGCCAATAAACATTGTAATAGGAGAAATAAAGAAGAATCATGCAAGACAAAATCCAATCCATCCAAATACTTCTTTAACATAATCAATTGGTTCTTCTTCTTTTGGTACTTCTGGGTCTGCCATTTAATTTATTTAATTTAGTTTTTTTTATTGTTCTTATATAGTAATTTTTGTAATTTTGTTAATTCAAAATGAAAAAGTAAAAAAAATAATAAAAATATTAATCATAGAAGCATGTGTGTAATGGCAAAACTAAATAATAATTATTCTTTTTAATTCAGCAAATATTTTATTAATAATAAATAAGTGTAAAAAGTATTTTAAAAATAATAATATATTTATTATTAATAATAATATTTATATTATTTAAAATGATCACAATATAAATATTTATATATTTTATTATTATGTTTAATAATTTGAAATATTTATAATTCCTTTTTCAATCATTTTATTGAATTGATACTCTTATTAATTAATTCTTCAAACCATAATAATTCCGACCGAATTACATTTTTATTACAATATTACATTATGACAATATTATTTTGGCTTAAATCTTTTTTTAATAATAATAATTCTTTTTTAGATACAATTGAATTAAAGTATATATTCTCATTATTGAGTTAAATAATATTTAAGCTGATTAATTAAAATTATTTATAATTTACATTTTTATAGTCTTTACAGTTATTTATATTGTTAATAATGCTATTTTCCAAGAAATCACACTTTTAATAATAATTCAATACTAAAAGAATTATAATATATTATAATAATAAAAATATATACCAATTTTTAAATAATCCATTAAAAAAATTAATGACTTTATTTTAAAGAACTAATGATAATATCTGAAAATAATATAAATATATATTAACAAATAAAATACATTATTTAAGAAAAAAGCAATTATCTTTAAATTTTGATATTTATATTCAAATTAATAAAAATAGAGCTTATTTTTCATATTTTAATAAGTAATCAAAGACTAAAATATTATTTTATTTTGATTCAAGAAATCTGATTTTATGAGGCAATTCTCCATAATTTTTTATCGAAACTTCACATAAAGTTAAATATATCATTGCTTATTGATTTTAGTGAATGTAATATCTTGGAAAATATAGTTATAATAAATATTAATAAAAGAAAGAAAATACAATTGTAATTACAAATATTTCAAATTATTAAACATAATAATAAAATATATAAATATTTATATTGTGATCATTTTAAATAATATAAATATTATTATTAATAATAAATATATTATTATTTTTAAAATACTTTTTACACT
>JBOFTB010000006.1:0-1150 GCA_051651845.1 Mycoplasma sp.
TATTAATTATATATTATAATATATAAAAAAATACTAATTAACAACATTAACCCTTAATTCTATAGTACCTTTCTTTACTAATACATCACAAATAATAATATATCATTCTCTCACTCACATATTCAATATCATCTATACATTACATACTTATCAATTTAATACTATATTATAATAACAATATTTTCTATAATTATTCTATTATTTATCATATAAACTGTCTTTTTAAAGCACTTAAATATTAATTACTAATGTAAATATATATAAACTATTAACCAATATATTATAGCACCATAATATTATTATTATTTAATATCATCAATAAATAGTTACTTATTCCAAAATGATATATTAACTTTCGATTTACATATTGTTAATATAAATCAGATTATAAAGAGTAAATACATTAAATCTTATATATATTACTTCCTTTTAAACATTAATGATAATTGAGTCTTTCCTTGAGCTTTCGAATATCATATCTCTATTGGTCTTGTAAATGCATTATTATTAATACTATCCCAACTTTTCACCCTTTCATAGAGAGTTATTATACTTTTATAATTTACTACGTTTCAAAATGCGAATCCGAGATGGTTACCTGTTTTCTTATTAAATGGGAGAAATGAATAGTTTATATTACCTGAGTTAATTAATCAAACGTTTAATAGGTAATCCTTATCAATGTTATAAGGTAAGTTTTTAATTATTACAGAAGTTCTTTTATCTTTCCCATTTTTAATATTAGATATATTAATAAATGCAGATTTACTATGTTGAATGTGGTAATTGTTATTGTTGTTCATAATCGGGAAAAACCTTGAGGAGTATTGATGTTTATATCTTGTGTAGAATAACTCTAGAATAATTTGATATTTGTCTTTACCAAAAGGAGTGATTGAGTTATGATAAGAAGTATGACCTGAGGTAGGAACTATCATTTATTTCAAATTATTTAATTTACTAATATAATTTAATTAATATTAAAATTCCATTTTTCTTTAATTTGAATGCATCGAATTATTACTATATTTCTGATTAATTATATTAATGATAATGATAATATAAATGTATTATTAATTAATGGATTAATGATATAATAATATATTAATATACTATTATTAATTAATTGATTTTAGAAATTTATTAGATA
>JBOFTB010000007.1:0-1829 GCA_051651845.1 Mycoplasma sp.
TTAATATAATTATTATTGTTGATATTATTCCTAGTAATATTTATTACTGTTGAATTTGTAACAGCTGCTTTTGTTTTTGAATTATTATTTACTGTATGATTAGTTTTATTTTTATTTGAACTTAAGTACTTAATATTGCTCTTTTTTTTTCGTTCTGGCTTGTTGATTAATGTTCATCAATTTATTTGGCTTTTAATAGTTTTTTTATTATTATTATTATTATTATTTGGTGGTATAACAGTAGTGATTTTACCATAACTTGATAAAGGTTTTTTTGCATTCGAGGAAGAATGAGACTTTTTTGAGGTAGATATAGATGGTTTTGATATTGTGACTATTTTAATATTTTTATTTATTATTTTTTTATGGTTATTACTTTGATTATGAGTAATCTGATTGCTATTATAATTATTTTTAATATTATAATTATTAGTAGCGTGATGGTTATTACTATTTTTATATTGTAAATTAATCATATTTTTCTTATTTGCTTTAGTTTTATTTTTAGAAGTATTCGTAGATACAGATATGGGATTGTGTTTAATGTTTTTGTTTTTATTTTTTTTCAAGTTTTGTTTCGAGCATAATATGACTCAGTTATTTTTGTTATTATTATTAGTCATAATTTTATTTTCTAATTTATTATTATCCTTTTTGATAACCTTATTTGATTTTTGTCTATCATTATATGATATAAACGAAGTCTTATTGGATTTTGACTTAATCTTCTGTATAAGCTCTTCTTCATATTTATCATTATTATAATTAGGATTATTAATAATATTATTAGCATATTCATAATTATTAATATTTCTCGATTTAATAACATTATTACCTTTATTTATTTCTTTATAATTCCCTTGTTCATTACTATTATTATTACATCATATTTCATTATTAGCTAATATATTCAATTGATTAAATAATTCATTATATTGAAAATGCGCTCCAAATTCATATAGCTTGAATTCTTCTTCACTGTCATTATTATTAATATTAATATTATTATTTGTGTATTTTATATTTCAAATATTTAAATCATCTTTCATATTATTTTTATAATTTATTTGATTAATAAATTAAATAATATTAAATTTTACGAGAATGGTTAATTAATATATATTGTTGATTATATTGATATAATATATATTTTAAGGAGATTACATCGATTAATAAGTTTTATACTTTATTAGAGATTGAAGAATCGATTACTTGAGGTGTTATTTTTTTTAATTTATTTTTTTATTAAAAAAATCAATTGTTGTGTATCTCTAATTAGTAATATAATAATACTTTTTTAAATTAAATTTAATAATTTAATGAATGAATTAAACATATGATATCGTTGACTTAAATATTCCAAAATTAAATATTATCTTGTATCTTTTAAAAATGTAATTATAAAAGGTTTAAGATATATTTAAAAAAATTATAATATATAAAAAAAAAATCTTTATAAATGCATCAGAAATCTATTATTAAATTAATTTTTTCTAACTGAATATATAAATTAAGCTTTTAATTTATTAAATAATAATAAAACAATTATAATATTCTTTTTAACAAAAATTTCTGCTCGACTAATAATAGTTATAATGACAAATTTAAATATATAAATTATACCAAAAAATTTAAGATTTGGATTGTCCTAATACTTTATTAAAATATTAATAATTATTTTATTATTTAGAATATAGAACTATTCAATTTCTATGTAAGAGATAATTAATTAATCAAACGATGGAAAATTCCATTTTCACCTGAACAATTCATTAATGTTTTGAGTATGTTAAGAATTTTTATTATTAAATATTTTATAATTATAATTA
>JBOFTB010000008.1:0-1587 GCA_051651845.1 Mycoplasma sp.
AGGTACGACTGCTTTTATTTTTCTATTGGGATCTAATTCATCTATTAAGTTTTTGGGGTTAATTGCTTTAGCTCTAAAACCTACTTTTGTTTGTTTACATTTAAATTCAGAAGATTTAGATCCATTATAATTAAAGTATAAACTTCTTTGAAGATTGTCAAAAAGCTTTTGTATGAATTCTCTTGATACATTCGGCTTTATTTTGTACTTTAAATGATCGTCACAACAAGTAAACAGTTTACTTAGTTTTCTATAGATATATAGCTTGTATACTTTCTTCACAAAGATATTTTTATTTTGTTCAGATCAATCATGATTTGCTTTAAGTAAAGCTTTAGAGGTTTCCTCTATTTTATTTTTCATTTCAGCATTACGTCTCAGTCTATCATAAAAATCTTTTGCTCTTATTTTAGGAATAGCATCGAATAGTTTTTTAACAAGACAAACTGAGTTCGCCGTATCTGCCGCAATGAAATTCTTTCTATTTTTAATTAACTCTACTGTGTTTCTCACAGCATCTAATCGTTCTGTTAATTTATGCGCATTATTTCTCCATAACTTAAATGCACTTTTTAAACTTAATCAATTATCTCTATTTTCAAAGTCATCAAATAATTTTTTTAAGAAATCTCTACCTTTACTCTTATTATACATTTCCTTTAAATCATCCATTTCATCTTGCTTAATTCTATGCTCTATTGGTTTCACTCATTTATTTATTGCCATTAATTTCCTTACTCTCTTTAATAAATCTAAAGCTTCATAGTTATGATTATTCATATTAAGTAAATCACTTCATTTATGCCAGTTTTTAATCGCTCTTCTATCATTTACTTTTTCATGTAAAAATCTATCGATTTTTTTTGCCGAACGTAATACCTTTTGCTTTTGGCAATTCTTTTTCCATAGATTAAAGTAATAATTTAATCAATCTGAATTCTTCGTTGATAATTTAGAGAATATCTCGTAGATTCTTTTCATCATCTTTGAATTTCTCATTCTTTCTCAATATCATTTATAATTTCTTTGAATTCTTTCAGCTGCTTCATTTTCTGCTGAATTCCTCGCGTTATTTCTCCATTTGTCCATTGCTTTTTTTAAAACTTTTTTTTTTAAGTTTTCAGGAATTCCAAAAAGACGATTTAATAACCTTCTTGCTTCTTCATCTTTGATTTTTTTCATTGCATTTTTTAAATGATCTTTTCTCTTATTATCTAAATCGTCCTTCATTTGATCAAATATTTTTCGATTACTTTCTGATTTGATCATATTGAATGGTTCACGTAAGAAACATTTTCAATTACTTAATATATTTACACCCTTAGTTATATTATGTCTTTTTTTCATTTCTTTACGGGCTTTTAGTTTTTTATCGATGTCTCCCATGAAATTTTGAATTATTATAGATGAGTCATTTAATTTCTTAGCGTTTATATTTGCTCTCCATAAATTAAATGCGGCTTGTTTTATTAAATCTTTGTTATTTAATAATCTAAGCATTAATCTAAGTAGGTTTTCTTGTTGCTTTCTCAGTCGATTTGCTTGTTGTCTAGCTAAATATGAACGATATGAATTTTGGATTTTTCC
>JBOFTB010000009.1:0-1806 GCA_051651845.1 Mycoplasma sp.
ATATTAATTAATTAAAGTTCTTTTCATAATCTATATTAAACTCAATTTCATCATTTGGAGATAAGAAAACAATACAGGGTGTTAATGATTTACTTGATTTAGTTGGTTGGACTTCTGTTAATTTACCTACTATATCACCGATTTGATATAATCATTCTTTTCATTTTCAATTGTAGGTAAATTCTATTTTTATTGTTTTATTTTGAGATTTAAGGAGTGGACTGTAAGATCAGCAGTCGTTTTCATTTGTATTATTACAATTAAAGGTAAATCCATTTACTGAAATAAGAAATGAGCCATGATCAAAGCTTTTCTTCATTGAACGTAGTTTCATCTTATTTGAAAGAACTTGATCTTTATTGCATAATCCACAAGCTATCCATGAGTTTTTCGAATGAGCGTTTAAATTAATAGTCCATTGATAACTCTCTTTATCTTCCCTATTAAATAATCAATTTATCTCATCTTTGATGAAGACAAATTTGTGTTCTGTTTTTGAATTGTTAACACATTTTGCTTTATTAACTTGAATTTCAATACCTTTTGGTATATTAGATATATCAAATACAGATGGTAGTTGTTGGTTATTCAATTGTATTTCTTCATCATCTTCTTCTATTCTTTGCGATCAATTGTATTTTAAATTATCTTCATCAAATTCTTCAAATCTCTGTCTTTTGTTAGCAAGGAGATCCTTATTGGAAATAGAAGCAGATTTAGAAGGGAGGGAGTGCTTACTATTCTTTATTCAATTAGCATTTCATATCTTTTCTTCTTCTCATATTTTTTCGAGATTTTGTATTTGTTTTCTATGCTGTAATTCATTTTCATCTAATTTTTGGGAGAGAAGTATTCAATGCTTGTTGGTATTTTGATTGAGATAATTATCTCAATCTTTTTTAAGGAGTTCAACATTGCAACCGTATTTTTTAAAAGGACAATTGATTCAAGTATTGGAACAGGTATTTTTAATATGCTCCTCCATTAATTCACGTTCAATAGTTAATGAACATTCTTGAGGACATTGTAATTTAAACTTAGGGCATATTTCTTGATGTGGTTTAACATTGATAAAAGGAAGGGTGATTAAACAGTCAGAGCAATTAACAATTCGATAATCACATCATCCTAAATGCTGAGGTAAGTCTTCTCTATATATTAGAACATTACATCCCTTTAAAGTGCATTGGATGACTTGGCGATTACAATAAATGTTCGTGTGTTCTTGTAATTGAGATAAATGACCAATCCAATTGCAGTTATTGTTCCTATTCTTACAAAGAATGTTTTGTTTACTTCAAATAGAATCAACTAAAGGTATTTTACTAGGATAGGCCAATATATCATTAAAGGTAATAGGACAACAGAATATACCTTTATTATTCTCTTTTTTTCTAGTTCAATCCCCTTCACTTTCCTCATTAACTGTTTCCTTTTTATTTGAAGACAAAAAGGTTTCGTAGCATGATTGACAAAAGATATGTTGACAAGAATCAGCTAATGGGTTATATAATACTCCTTTGCATAGAGGGCATATATAATCTATGATAGTTTTCTGACATTCCAATGTAAAGTCATCAATTACAAGATACTTTTTATATATTGATTCAGGTTCCTCTGTTATCTTCGCTGGATGATTATCTATACTTGCTTCATGTTCCATATACATTTTGTCTTGATAAGTATCTTCTTGAGAATTACAATTGTCTGTTTTATCACTTATTTTATTCGCTTCGTTTACTTGAATTAAACTAGAAGGGCGGAAAAGATTACTTTCTATACTCTTTGGCTCTGATTGTGACATTA
>JBOFTB010000010.1:0-1350 GCA_051651845.1 Mycoplasma sp.
CCAATCCCCAATCCCCAATCCCCACTAAATAATACTAGTTAATAAAATAAAATAACATATTAAGTTCTTTTCGCTCATTTATTGAGATGTAAAAAAAATATTAAGTCTATAATCTATTCAATTAATCTTTAAAAAAAGATTCTTAATGACATAAATAATCAATACGATAATAAATAAGAGTTAAAAAATCGTTTAATATTTAATAAATATAATTAAAATTTTTATTTCAAAACTTATGATAATAATAAAATGGAGAAAAATCATAATAATTATAATAATATACCTTTATTTCTAGAATATACTATAATAAGTCAAGAAGAACAAATCATAAATTATTATTCCAATAATATTTATTTTGAAGAAAATAAATATACTTATGAGCAATCTGATAACAGCATTAATTACCTTGAAGAAGAATCAATTTATGATAAATTAGATGAGAAAAATAAAATATGATTTGAAAAATAAATAACAATTGATAATAATCATTTTTATTATTCAAAATATAAGAATGGGAGAGTTTTGATGCGGAAGATATGAGAAATAAAAATAATAAACATGATTGACTTTTGGAATATATTTAAATAAATAAGTAATAATAATTTAATTGAAATAAATTTGAATATTGTAATTAAATCTTATATGTATATAAAGACTATATGATTGATTACAATAATCTATCGACTATATCAAGGATTGTTCAATTAATTTATCGTTTCAGTATTATGTTGATGTAATAAAGTGTAAAATAATATTATGATATTAATAGAGGATTATATCTTAAAATTAATTATTCAAATTTTTCATGCTAATAATATACAGATAATTAGTTGATTATAAAGTAGATATTAAGTTATTATATTTATTACTCCATTTTTTTAGCATGATATTAATTAATATATTATACCCTATGTATTAATTAGGTTTATAACACTCATTATTATTTTATTATTAAGGTATATTTAATTATTAATATATAAATAATTATAATAATTCTATTTATTATTAATAAATGTCTTATAAACACTAACATTATAAGAAAAGGTCACTGTTGTTTCAGGTATGAATTTCAAAAACGAATATAAGAAATATAAAGGATTAATCTAATTTAATAAGATGATGATTCTATTTATGTTCTTTTATTTATAATTTGTAAGGGAATACATTTAAATAACTCTTCAATTATACTGTAATTACAATAATATAATTATAGAATATCTCATTATATATAATACTCTTTAATAACACAAGAATAAAGATTATTATTGATGATTAATGATATAAGTATAAACAATCATCAATAAATAATTAATTAATTAATTATAATTGGTGGGGATTGGGGGATTGGGG
>JBOFTB010000011.1:0-1782 GCA_051651845.1 Mycoplasma sp.
ATTTCTTTAATAGTTTCTATTCAAGGCTTACCGACTGTCTCAGGTAAGAAAAACATTAATCCAAAACATACAGCACTTACGACTGCATAAATTAAATAAATCATTGATTCATTTACGTATTCATTTACAAATGGAATAACCATTCCTCCAATATTATTAAAGGTAGCATTGATTCCAAAACCGAGAGCTCTAATAGGTGAAGGATATACTTCTCAGCAATATGTATAGTATATACCAAATCCAGTAACAGCGAATAATCTTCAAAAAATTGATACTACCAATGCAGGAATTTCTTCTTTATATATAAATATCATGATTACAAAAAAGGCGATTTTCAAACCCTCGAATAATATTAGTGTGCCTCTTCTTCCTAACTTTTTTAAATTCATTCAAAAGGCTCCGATAAAATACCCTGGGATTTCTATAAAATTTAATAACACACCATTTAGATAGATGTCACCTGGTAATGATTTAACTCCTATTGCTAATCCATAATATGTTCCTGAAGAACAAAACCATAAAAAGTTGAATAATAGAAATACATTTCTCATTGAAGCATATTTAAGTAAAGACCAATATGTTATTGCATATTTACTATTGCTATTGTATTGATTCTCATTTCAGTCAACTTTTTGTTTATCTGATATTTTACTGTCTAATAATTCTTTACTGCTTGCTTTGATAATAACTACTTCGTCAGATTTATGATCATTGATTTTAGATCTTTCACTATTTTCTGCATTTTTCCCTTCAGGTAAAAGATTGTTATTTGTTTCCTTGTTTTCTTCATTATTCTGATCTTTCTCACCATTTTCTGATTTTTTGTTTTCTTCTTCTTCTTTCTGTTCATTATTCACATTGTTTTCAATATCATTGTTGCCATTGTTATTTAATCCTCAAACAATTTGGTCTTTATTTGAATTTGAAGTCACTGATTTATTTTTATTCTCCACGTTGTCATTGACATCACTTTCCTTCTTATTTTCTTCAGCAGTTTGATCTTTTTGATCCTTTTGATCTTTTTTTTTTTTTTTATTATTTTCTAACATGCTTTTGATTTCTTCAATTATGACTTGATTCTCTTTCTTTTCAATTTCACTTTTAAATTCTTTGTAAGATCCGTTTATTTTAGCCATCTTTTCCAATACTGTCATAAACATTTTGAAATCATTTCTTTCAAGATATGATCTTGGAGAATTTCAGAGGAATATAAAACCGAATATTGAGATGAAAGCTAATGCACCACCTGCAATTCCAAATATAATTTGCCAGTCTCCAATCGAATAATAAAACAATACAAATAGACAAGCTCCTAAACTATGTCCTAAATTCAATAGTGAACTAAATATGCTTCTCATTTTCTCTGTTGCAAGTTCAACACATATGACCATACTTGAATAGCAAATGTAGTTACACATTGTACAGCAAACCACACTTATCACACATAAGTACCAGTATTCAGAATAAGGAATCGTAATTACAATAAATACTGTAAATACAATCGCAGCACAAAGGAGAGTTAATTTATGTCCAATAAATTTAGCAACAAGAGAAAACGAAACAGCACCGATCATATTTCCCGTAAAGATCAACGTTCCCATTAAACTAACTTTAGCTTTATCACAAATGAGGCCTTTTTCAATAACCCAAGAATACTTGTACGTTTCAACAATATCATAAGTCTCAGGATCCCATTCGCAAATTTCATAATTCATAGATGTCACGATAGTCTGATCTATATCTTTATCATAATATGACACTAAAGGAGTATTTTCTCAATAA
>JBOFTB010000012.1:0-1280 GCA_051651845.1 Mycoplasma sp.
ATATATTAAATAAAAATTAATTAATGTATGATTATATATTATATACATAATAATACGAATACATTATTTTTATATATTATATTTAAAATATATATTAATTTATTTCCACATTAATATCAATTATCATTTATACATTATAAATATTTCTATACAAATACATATAAGATGTGCTAATAATTAATTTAATATAAGCAAACAAGATAATATTGAATCATTATTTAATAAGATAATTTCAAAAAATAAAATAATCTTAAAAAATCAAGGAAATGAATAACTACCAGACAATTAACAAACTATTAAAATAATGGACCATCATTATTATATTTTTATTAAAGCTTCATTTACAAATTTGATCCTTATATTATTAAATAAAAAAAAGAAGCTTAATCAATTATTTCGCTCATTTAATTAATTATTTAATTTCTTGTTTTCTTATTGATAGATTCTTTTGTTTATAAGATTATATTAATACATATGATTTGAAGTTTATTTTTATCATTTTATATATACATAATAATCACTCTTTTAAACGCATCTAATAGGTGCTTATATAATAAAAATAAGATAAACAAAATAAATAAGCAAAGAGCAAAGTATTAGTAGTTGGCAATGTATTTAATATATTAATTATTTTATTATTTTCTTTTATACCTAACATTTTAACTAATTTATTAATTATACTTACATCTTGAAATAATTATTTTTTAAAAGTATTAATATTTGGTTTATATACAAATAATTGAAAAAAATTTTATTTCAAATCATAAATTAATATTTATTATAGCATTTGAGTTTAAATACGTATTTTAATAAATAAAAAGACAAAAATAGAGTTTGTGAAATATTATTATATAATATAAAAATAAAATACTGTTTAAAATATACTATTCCTAAGAATTATAAATTAATTACCCTTTAGAATTATTAAATAATATTTTACAAAGTTTAAATAGAGTAAGTAATATTAAATTATTATTCCTTATTATTATATATATTATTAGCACACTTAACTTTATTTAATCTTATTTATCTTATCAATTTTCAATTAATCGTCATCTATCTGTTGTATATTAATTTCTATTATTATGTGTTTTTTAGTAAAAGACTTAAATCACTATATTATTGTCCATTCCCTTATTATTATAAAATATTACTTTACTTATTCCTTAATAAAATGAGCGAAATGAATATGAGTTCATAAAATTAATTAATAATAGGGTATATTATACTGTAATAAACCAATACTACTGATATAGAATTATTACTTTAATTAAGAATTA
>JBOFTB010000013.1:0-1329 GCA_051651845.1 Mycoplasma sp.
TAGAAGGAACTCAACCTGATGGATTTATTTTAGAAGGTGATTCTTATTATCCTTGTTATGATGGATGTAAAGAATGCGATGCTTCAAATGGAACTTATGATAATAATAAATGTAGAGGTTGTTGAGATGGCTATTTACCTATACCAAATATACATACTTCAAACTGCCAAAAAATTGGTGAACAACCAGATAGTTATTACATTAACGAATCAACTCAACAATATGAGCCTTGTGGTATAACTTGCAAAACATGTCATATGAAATCAACTGGTGCAAATGATAACTGTGATAAATGCTTAGATAATTACTATTTTAAAACTGAGACTCAGAATATTAATGATCCAATAAAACCAAATACATGCTATAATATTTTACCAGATGGCTATTATATAGATGAATCAACATCTACTTTTCGTAAGTGTTTTTCAACTTGTCAATTATGTGAGAAATATGGTACTAATGAAATAAATAATTGTACTAAATGTAATAATAATTCCCATTATTATTGGATTGAAACAAAACCCACTAATTGCGTACAAGGATGACCATTAAGTTTTTATTTGGATAATATTGATAAAATTTATAGAAAATGTTATAGTACATGCTTTGCATGCGATCAAGGGGGAGATGATACAACACATAATTGCCTATTATGTATAAGTAATTATTACTTTATGGAACATCATGGTAAGAATTGCTATGATTGAAATAGTATACCTGATAATTATTATAAAAACGGGGATACATTTATGATATGTCATGAAAATTGTAAGACCTGCGATTTAAAGTGGACAGGAGTTAAAGATAATTGTAAAGAATGTAAAGAAAATTTTAACTTTATTGGAATAGACAGTAATTACCCAGTAAGCAACTGTATTGATGATAACGATAAACCTTCAGATTACTATTTAGATATCACAGGTTCTTTACCTCTCTATAAGAAATGTTATCAAACATGTAGTGAATGCTCAAAAGGCGGTACATCACTCGAAAATAACTGTGATAAATGTTGAAATGACGATTACGCTTTTTGAGAAAGTCTAACTGATAGAAGTATTACATCTAACTGTGATTTAAAAGCAAACTATTTAACAAAACATTACTATGATATAGAAGTTAATGCAATTAGAAAATGTTTCCCCACATGCTTAACATGTTTAACAATAGGCAATATTGATCAGAATAAATGTACATCATGTAATCCAGATGACGCTTTTATCATAACTGATCCATCTAATTGCGTAAGCAAAGTCCCTCCACCTGATGGTTTTTATTATGATCAATCAGATAATACTTTTAAATACTGTTATATAACATGTAAGCAATGCT
>JBOFTB010000014.1:0-1182 GCA_051651845.1 Mycoplasma sp.
ATTGATTTATAACTACCATCGCACCATTTCTTTAATTCAGATAAACTATTATTCGCAAGAAATTGAGCGATACCAGTCATTGAAACTCCAATACGTCTATTTCTACTCATTACATCAGAACATTTTTTCCAATGAGGAAGACCTAATGTAACTAGCTTCGCATATCAAAATGCATATTTTAAAGTATCAATGTATTCTTCTAAAGTTTTATGATGAGCAGGGAATGTTTCAACTAAACAACACATTTCATAACTTTCTAATGATTGCTCTCAGCAAGGATTTCCACCCATTACATTTCTATCAGCATAAGTTGGAGCATCACACATTCTTGAATAATTCCTCATATTTTCTAGCCACACTAACCCGGGTTCACCATTGTTATTAATATTTTTACATACTTTAGAATAATCCATTCCAAGATAAGCATATATACTATTATTACTTAACCAACCGTATCCTTGTCTATCAGGATTCTTTTTATAATTTTTAAGTTCTATAAATGTATCATCATCAGGCTCTCCAATAGCAATTTCTGCAGTTCTTCTAATATTACCAGATACAACTGTTTTACCTATAAAATTCATTAAATCAACTATTATTCTTGAATTAAGACTCTTTCCTTTATTTTTTGTCAATGAATCAATTACATTTGAATGTAATTCTTTAAGTGGTCATGCTCCAGAGCTGACACCTCCAAAACTTTTAAGTGGAGTACCTGCCTTTCTAATATGTGAATAATCAAATCTGGGAAAAGGTTGATTTTCCTTAAAGAAGCAAGTTAATAAATACCTTAAAGACTCTACCCATCCTTCTCTTGAATCATCCACAACAAATATTTTATTCACACTTTTTACTGGGGAATATATCTTTATATTAGCTTCTGAACCTTTAGTATCGAAACCAACTCCAACACCAAGTAAAGCACTATCCATTAAAAACGCAAACCTATCCACTATATCATCGATATTATATCTATTTATTAGTTTCGTACTGATAAAAGCACAGTTATTTAAAGTAGTATAAACCTTTTTCTTAAGTACCAAATTTGTACCTTGAGTCCATAATCCTCTTCCAGGAGGAAGGAATTTAAAGTTAAATATTTTATCAAACATTATTTTCGATTGATTATGAAATATATTCATTTGTTCTTTTGATATTTTAAGTGAGGATTCATCACAGTAA
>JBOFTB010000015.1:0-1174 GCA_051651845.1 Mycoplasma sp.
TCTTAATAAATATAAATATATTAGTTTATTAATATATGTTCAATAATAAAGTTAAATATCTAATCTCAATTGATGTATTTGATTTTATAGGAAATATAATAGGAATTATAAAGTAACAATTACTATTCTTAACTTAGAGTGAGTGAACTTAAAAATAGGATTTTTTATAATTATGATTATTGCGTTCAATAGTTTGTATGAATAATTTGAATTTAATAATATATTAATTATATTTCTTTTTATATTATTTATTTTATGAGAATGAATAATAAATTATTCGCATTCCTCAATATCATGAGGAACATTTGGTATTACAGCAACTATATGACTTTCAATACCAACATGATTGTTTTGTCTGAGAATTTTAAAAAATCCTTTGTCACCCCAATTATCATTCCAAGAATTAGCACATCACCAATAATTAACTCCATTTTCAACGCCCCAACCAATTATTTTTACTGCGTGTGTTCCTAACATTTCACCAGTTACATGTTGATAAACTCCTTCATGATATACCATAAAATCTTCATAAACGGTAAAAGAAGCTTCAACTGATCCAATTTTGTAAATTTCTGTTTTAATAGAATCTTCATCATTGTATACAGCATAAGCATGTAACCCATACCATTTATCTTCATTTATTGTTTTATCATATCCTTCTTGACATGTATTACTACAGACTGGTGTGGATTTGTATTCAGAATCACATGGTTCATTTGACGTTTTATGCTCACAAGGTGGGAAAAAATAAGGTTGGCAAGTATTCTTATCACCATATAAACCTCCAGTAGGTATTCCTTTTTCAACAAAATATGTCATAGCACTATAAGGTATTCCTCCACCACATCCATTTCCACACGATGTACAGCATGATATTAAATGACTTGCTGAAATCTTTATTTGAAGTTTTTGCTTAGATACTATGCAGATACGATCACTAATAACTTCAGCGGCACCAAAAGCCCAACAAGATCCACAAGAACCTTGATCTCTAATTTCTTTTCAAGATTCACAATTCGGATAAACCTCTCTCAAATCATAAGATTCAGGAAATTCATAATTTGGAGTATGCTTTCTTATATGTACATTACTCATATCATATGATAAATTTGCACCTAGAAGATTCTTTGCTTTTTCCATCGATATTCCTTTAAATCTTTCACTTCATTTTGCA
>JBOFTB010000016.1:0-56062 GCA_051651845.1 Mycoplasma sp.
CTAACCACAGGTCATCCCCTGTCATTTCAACGAAAGTGGGTTCGGTCCTCCGGCTGATATTACTCAGCTTTCAACCTGCCCATGGTTAGATCATCTCGTTTCGCGTCTATTGCTACATACTAATTCGCCCTATTAAGACTCGGTTTCCCTACGGCTCCGTCTCTCCAACTTAACCTTGCATGCAACAATAACTCGCTGGCTCATACTTCAAAAGGCACGCTATCACACATTAATGTGCTCTAACACCTTGTAAGCTTATGGTTTCAGATTCTATTTCACTCCCATCTCTGGGTTCTTTTCACCGTTCCTTCACAGTACTATGCGCTATCGGTGACTAGTTAGTATTTAGGCTTACCCAATGGTCTGGGTGGATTCCGACAGGATTTCACGTGTCCCGCCGTACTCAGGATACTGCTAGGTATAGATTAAATTTCGCATACGAGGCTTTCACTCTCTCTGGCGTCGCTTCCCAACGACTTCTGCTATCCAATCTACTTCCATATTGCAGTCCTACAACCCCGGGTCGTAACCCGGTTTGGCCTGTTCCCCTTTCGCTCGCCGCTACTGAGGGAATCACATTCGTTTTCTTTTCCTCTGGCTACTGAGATGTTTCACTTCACCAGGTATCGCTTTGTTAAACTATGTATTCATTTAACAATAATATATATCTCTATATATTGGGTTTCCCCATTCGGAAATCAACGGATCACAGCTTCTTATCAGCTCCCCGTTGCATATCGCAGATTTGCACGTCCTTCATCGCCTACTAGTCCCAAGGCATTCACCATAAGCTCTTAGTAACTTATTATAAATCCTAGTTAATTTGGTTTTAAATTTAATTTAAATTTTAATTTTTGTAATTGTTGTCAGTGTCTCAATAAAGAGACCTGACGACTAGAAAGATTGTTGATAATATTCAAATTTCAAAGATCTATCTCACTTGGCTTGCGCCAAGTGGAGAGATAAAACTCTCAAAACTAAATACAACCCGACCTAATTAATCGTTCCGTGAACTGATTAATAGGATTTTGTTTTTTGTACACTATTGTATACGTAAGTAATAATTACTCCGTAGAAAGGAGGTGATCCATCCCCACGTTCTCGTAGGGATACCTTGTTACGACTTAACTCCAGTCATCAATCCTACCCTAGACGCATGCCTCCGAAGTTAGCGATGCGGTTTTAGATATTATCAACTTCCGTAGTTTGACGGGCGGTGTGTACAAGACCTGGGAACGTATTCACCGCGACATGTCTGATTCGCGATTACTAGTGATTCCAACTTCATGAGGGCGAATTGCAGCCCTCAATCCGAACTGAGATCGGCTTTATGTGATTTGCTTCATATTACTATGTTGCTGCACTTTGTACCGACCATTGTAGCACGTTTGCGGCCCTAGATGTAAGGGGCATGATGATTTGACGTCATCCCCACCTTCCTCTACCTTGCAGTAGCAGTCTCGTTAGATAAAGTAACTAACGATAGGGGTTGCGCTCGTTGCGGGACTTAACCCAACATCTCACGACACGAGCTGACGACAACCATGCACCACCTGTCATTCGGTTAACCTCCGCTATATTTCTATAGCATTGCCGAAGATGTCAAACCTAGGTAAGGTTTTACGTGTATTGTCAAATTAAGCAACATGCTCCACCACTTGTGCAGGTCCCCGTCAATTCCGTTTGAGTTTCATTCTTGCGAATGTACTACCCAGGCAGATTATTTAATGCGTTAGCTGCAACACCAACACTTTTGTGCTGACGTTTAATAATCATCGTTTACAGTGTGGACTACTAGGGTATCTAATCCTATTTGCTCCCCACACTTTCGAGCCTAAGCGTCAGTAATAGCCCAAGTTATCGCCTTCGCCTCTAGTGTTCTTCCATATATCTACGCATTCCACCGCTCCACATGGAGTTCCATAACTCTCTACTATACTCTAGATTATCAGTTTTCAATGCAAACAATAGTTGAGCTATTGTATTTAACATCAAACTTGATAATCAGCCCGCGCTCGTTTTACGCCCAGTAAATCCGGATAACGCTTGCATCCTATGTATTACCGCGGCTGCTGGCACATAGTTAGCCGATACTTATTCAAATGGTACCGTCAGACTTGGATCATTTCCTATCCAAGTTTTTCTTCCCAAATAAAAGGATTTTACAATCTGTAAGACCTTCATCATCCACGCGGCATTGCTCCATCAGGCTTTCGCCCATTGTGAAAGATTCCCTACTGCTGCCTCCCGTAGGAGTATGGGCCGTGTCTCAGTCCCATTGTGGCTGTTCTACCTCTCAGTACAGCTATGCATCATTGACTTGGTGAGCCATTACCTCACCAACTATCTAATACACCGCACCCTCATCCAAAAGCGTTGCAAACGCAACTTTAAATATTTTCTGATGCCATAATAATATTCACATTCGGTATTAGCTAGTTTTTCAACCAGTTATCCCCAACTTTAGGGTAGATTGGATACGTGTTACTCACCCGTTCGCCACTGGTCATTGCTGACCCGTTCGACTTGCATGTATTAGGCATGCCGCCAGCGTTAATCCTGAGCCAGGATCAAACTCTCGTTTAAATGACGGGTTGTATTTAGTTTTCAAAGATCAATCTGTTGCAATGGTTGATGTTATCTCGGTTGCAACTTCATTGTTGTATTTTTTGATGTTCTCTCAAACACAACTCTATAATTATACATAATTCTCAGAAAAAAGGTAAATTATTTGCATAAAATTTTATTTTTTTTTTTAAATATATATAAATATATATTTAGTTTTTTGAAAAAAATGAAAAAAAATTTAAAAAAGATTTGCAAGATCATATTCGACAGTGAAAAATAGTGTTTTCTCTTATCTATATTATATATAAAGGGATTTTTGAAAAAATTAAAATTAATAAAATGACAAATAATATGTTTTTTATTCGATTTTCAGTGCAAATATCTATAAAAGAATAGAAATCATTAATAAATAATTAAAAAATAGTTATTTATTGATCAAATAAAATGATTTTCGAAGATAAAAAGCACAATTAACAACTTGTCAATGCTTAATTATTAGATATATAAAATAATTATAATTGCCGCAAATATATTAAAAATTTCGATAAAAGTCATATAAAATATATGAGATAGTATATACTATACTACATAAAAATGAGGTGGATATGAGAATTAAAGTTGTTAAAAAAGACGGTGTTTCAGAGAGCTTTAATTTTGAAAAAATAGCAATTGCAGTAGCTAAAAGTGCAGATCGTGTTGGTAAAAAATTAACTAAAGATGATCTAAATAAACTACATGACCTAATAAAAGTAATCTTAACTAGTGAAAAAAGAAATGAAATTGAAGTATATAAACTTCATACAATTGTACAAACTTCATTAGTTTCAATTGATGATGATATTGCAAATAGTTATAGTTCATATCGTAACTATAAGATAGATAATGCTAGAATGTTCCAAGAAATCTCTCGAGATTCTGAGATTATCATGTATGACGTAGATAGGGAGAATGCAAATTCAAACTCTGCATTAATTTCCACTAAAAAGTCTTTAATGGCTGGTAGAGTGATTAAAAGCTTATATATTGAATATTTATTAAATAACGATCAAAAGAATGCAATTAAAGATGGATATATCTATATTCATGACTTAATGGATAGATTTTTAGGTTCAATTAACTGTTGTTTATTTGACTTAGCTAATGTTATGAAGGGTGGATTCGATATGAATAACCTTAAGTATACTGAACCATCAACGATTTTATCAGCTTGTAGCGTGGCTGGTGATGTTATTATGGCATCGAGCGCACAACAATATGGCGGTCATACAACACCTGAAATCGATACAACTTTAGCATATTACTGTGAAAAAACATATAAACATCATATTAAAGAGTATGAAAATATGTTTAATTCTTTAGAATTAAAGGTTGATCAAGATAAAATAGAAAAACTAGCAAAAGATAAAACTTACGAAGATTTACTTCAAGGTATCCAATCTATGGAAGTTAAATTAAATACTGTTGTAAGTGCTAGAGGTTCATTCCCTTTCACTACATTTACTTTTGGTGCAGATAAAAGCTATTGAGCAACAATGGTTTCAAAAGCTATCTTAAGTGTGAGAAAAAGAGGGCAAGGACAAGATCGTAAGATTCAAATCTTCCCAAAATTAGTTTTCTTATATGAATATGACCTTCATGGAAAAGGAAAAGAATTAGAATGATTATTTGAAGAATCAATAGAATGTTCTAAAAAAGCAATGTATCCAGATTATTTATCTCCTAAATTCCATAAACGTGAAGGGAAGTGAGTTAGTCCAATGGGCTGTCGTGCTTATTTATCTAATTATAGAGATGAAAAAGGTGATTTACAATTTATCGGAAGAGGGAATATCGGAGCCGTTAGTTTAAATTTACCAATGATTTTTATGAGAGCCAAAGAAGAACAAAGGGATTTCTTTGAGATTTTAGACTATTATTTAAAAATGATTAGACAAATTCACATTAAAACATATCAACATATCTCTAAAATGAGAGCATCTAGTAACCCGTTAGGTTATATGCAAGGTGGTTTCTATGGTGGGAACTTAGGAGCTAATGACCAAATTAGACCTATCATTAGAACTTTTACTGCATCATTTGGTGTTACTGCTTTAAATGAATTACAACAATTAGCAAATCACCACTCAATTTTAGTAGATAAAGAATTTGCGATGAAAACAATGAAATACATTGACAAAAGAATTAATGAGTTCAAAGAGTCTGATGGTTACTTATATGCAATCTATGGAACTCCAGCTGAAAGTTTATGTGGAACACAATTAGAACAATTCAGAGAGTTATATGGAGAAATCAAAAATGTTTCTGACAGAAACTATTTTACTAACTCTTTCCATTGTCATGTTAGCGAAGAGATAGATCCTTTCACAAAACAAGATAACGAACTTGAGTTATTCAAAAGATTTATGGGTGGACATATTCAATACACTAGAATCTCAGATCCAGATAATACAGAAGCTTTAATTAATATCATTAGAAGAGGTATGGATTTAGGCTTTTATTCTGGAGTTAATTTTGATGCTTGTCAATGTGAAATTTGTAATGAAAAAGGTATTGATTTTAAAGGGGCTTGTCCTAAATGTGGAAGTGAAAATTATACTGAATTCAATAGAACTTGCGGGTATTTAGGATACTCTAAAATCCAAGGAAATACTACATTTAACGATGCTAAAATGGCTGAAATTAGAGATAGGAAATCCATGTAATGAATTACATTAAAATCGAAAATTGCAACCTTTTAAATGGTGAAGGTGCCAGAGTAATTCTTTGAGTCGCTGGATGTGAACATAAATGTAAAAACTGTCACAATCAAAGTACTTGAGACCCATCAACTGGAACTTTATTTAATGATAGTACTTTAGATGATTTAATGAATTTATTATCAAATGATTATATTAGTGGGTTAACTATTTCTGGCGGTGATCCACTTCATCCAAATAACTTCGATGAAGTATTAAAAATTGCAAAGCATGTTAAAAATGTTATGCCCAATAAAACTATATGAGTATGAACTGGATACTTGGTTTCAAATTTAGAAAAAGAACCTAGAAAAGAAATATTCAAATATATAGACACCATTATTGACGGACCATACATTGAATCAAAACCTACAACTAAAAAATATAGAGGTTCTGATAATCAGAAAATGTATAAAATAAAAGATGGCATTTGCCATCTTGTAGATTAATTATTTATATTACGATCGGTTATTACTTGGTAATAACCTTTTAATACTGCTTCATCAATTTCTATAATGTTGATATTCTTAACGTTATTATATCCATTGAAGCATTTTCTATTACCTCCAGTATATACAATTGTGTCAATTTCTGGGTGTTCTAATAGCATTTGATTAATAAAACCATTAATTAAATAATAACGGCTCCCGTTGATAGCATTTTGTGTATTGAATCCAAAATTTGGGTAAGAACCAAGTTCACTATTCAACTTAATCATATTTAAAAATGCATTATAGCTATTTACAAAATCAATCCCAATTGTAACACCACAAATAGCTTGGCAGTACTTGATTGATACAGTAGCTGTACCAAAATTTATTGCAATTGCATTTTTCATGTCTTTAATGTAATAAGCAAAGCCTAATATGTCTGTCCCAACTTCATTGATATCAATTGGTTGATCAAATTTAATATGTTCATAAAATATTTCATTTGAAATCAATTCAAATTTAATATCATTCAATTTAAAATAATCAGATAGAAAAGTAGTTATATCAGCAACCACACTCCCTAAGTACACTTTTTCAATATCAATAGCTTTAAATACTGCTTCAAGATCCTCAAAAGTACTTCCTCTTGTTTTCACTCTATCAATGTGTCATTCTCCAAAATCATTAATGTAGCCTATTTTTATTAATTGATTCCCTACATCTATAAATACATTTTTTTTCATTGTTAATCCTTAGTATAATTTCTTTCTAAAAATATAATCAGATTCAATCATCTGATTAAGTGTTTTCACAGGCTTTCAATTTAAAACATTCAAAACTTTTTCATTCTTAGTAATAAGAATGTCAGGATCCCCAGCTCTTTTTGGCATAAATTTATAATTCACTTTTACATCTAACGCTTTCTCAGTTGCATTAATTACATCTAATACCGAAAAACCACTACTTGTACCTAAATTAAATATATTAGAACTATTTGATTTATTTTGTTCCTCAAAAGCTAAATGATGTGCTCTTACCAAATCATCAATGTGGATGTAGTCTCTAATACATGTACCATCATGAGTTGTTTTATAATCATTTCCAAAAACACTCATTTGGCCATCATTAATAACTGTTTTATTTATAACCGGAATTAATAATGTAGGATCTTTTTTTCTAAGTCCATATAAATTAGACTCACTTGCACCTGCAACATTGAAGTATCTTAAGATTGTATAATTAAATCCATAAGCACTACTAGCTTCTTGAATTAACTGTTCGCATGCAAGCTTGCTTGAACCATATGGATTGCAAGGGGCTTTTTCTGCATCTTCAGTTACAGGAATAACTTTTGGAAAACCATATACAGCTGCTGTTGATGAGAAGATTATATTTTTTACATTGTATTTGGACATTGCTTCTAATAAATTAGCAACTCCAAGAATATTATTTTTTCAATAGAAAATTGGTTTCTCAACAGATTCTGGAACAATCAATTTTGCTGCAAAATGGAAAACACCATCAATTTGGTTTTCTTCGAATATTTTATTAACAGTTTCTTGACATAAAATCGAACCTTCATAAAATTTTGCTTTTGGGTGAATCGCTTCCTTAAACCCTGTTGATAAATCATCGATAATAACAACTTCATAATTTGTGTGGTTGAAGATGTATTCTACAAAACAACTCCCTATATAACCAGCACCACCTGCCACTAATATTTTCATATTATTCTCCTAATATCTTTCTAAAGACTTTTGCAATCTTTTTAGAATCATGTCTTATGTATCTATGGTTAGAATTATCGATTAAACTTGTTTCAATAACCTTACAATGCGAATTTCTAATTTGTTCATCTGGGACAATTAATTCTCTATTATCATTGATATATTGATCGACAAGTTTTTTTCCTGGTAAGACATTATTAATTATAATGGTATCAATTATTCCTGGGCACAAATATTTTTCAATTTCAGTAATGTGATCATATGCCGACATTCCCGTTGTTTCTTCTGGCTGAGTAGATATATTTGAAACGTAAACAAATTCTTTCGCTTCATTGTTTTCAATTAATGCTTGTTTAATTCCCGGAAGAATGATACTTGCAATTATTGAAGTATATAAACTTCCACAACTAAAAACAATTATATCCGCATCATTAATAACTTGAATTGCTCTTGGATTCACTTTAATTTTATCAATGTCAATATATGATATTTCAGATATTTTTTTGTCTGAACGTGGAATCTCATGTTCATTAAGTTGGATTGTCCCATCTGTATATATTGCTTTCAATTGTAAACTTGAATAATCAGTAACAGGAATTACTTCTCCTTTAATATTAAATATTTTAGATAAGTATGAAATACCTTGATAAAAATCATTTTTTAAATCTATCAATGCATATATCATTAAATTCCCGAGGGAGTGATTTTTTAAAACGCTTTCAGCATCCGAGCTTTCAAAACGATAAGACATTAGTTCCTCTAAAATAGTTTCATTATTAGAAAGAGACAACATAACTTGCCTTATATCTCCTAAAGCCGGAATATTAAATTCTTTCCTAATAACACCAGTAGAACCACCAGAATCAGCAACAGTTACAATCGCTTGTAAATTTAAATTATCAATATTTTTAATACCTTTTAAAATTGTAGATAACCCAGTTCCACCGCCAAATAAAACAATATTTTTCACTATAATACCTCTAAACTAATATTCGCCAATTGAAGGTTAGCACATATATTATATATTAAATTGTTTATTTCTAAGTCATGATGCCCACTCTTGATTAATGCTAAATCTTTATTAATTTCATTTAAAAAATGAACTACCTTTTCTTCATTAGAACTATTTATTTTTTCTTTCAATCTAGAAATCATTATGTTTATATCGTGAATCTTCTCAAGATGGATACCATAGTTTTTTCTAGATTTTTGTTGAATTAATATATCTTTCTGTTTTTTTGAAATAACTGTCCTTGTGATTAAAGTTGCAGCAAGGTCATTAAAAAAATCAGAAACTATATTTTTATTTTTCATTCAATACCTTTTCAAGTTGATTTTTAAATTTAACAATGTTAGTTTTATTGTTGGCGACTACATCTTTAATACTAGACGTATTGTTTGTCAAAATAACTTCCATTACATCAATGTAAGTAGATAGTTTTATTAAAGAGTCAACAAGAGGACTTAGCATCTCAGATTTATAAGTAATATCTTCTACAAGATAATCAACTTTTTTTCCGATGATTAAAAATCTTCTTAAAACTCACATTAAATAAAGTGCCATTAGGATGAAAACTCCGGCCATGACACACAGTAAAATAATTAAATATTCTGGCATAATACATATTATTATAAATCAATAATAAATGTTTGAGTTATTTTATTGAAAAACTATCCTACCCTTACATCTTCAGTTATATATTCAAACATATTTTCTTTAACTTTATTTCTTCTAAAAGCTAAGATAGTTGATGTTAGTCCGAACTGCCCAATAAACATTAGTAGTATCAAATATAATTGTGATGGTATTCCAATCAAATCATGAGTATCGACACTAAGGCCAGTCGTTCCAAATGCTGAAGTACATAAAAATAAAACATTAATGAATGTGTTTGAGTTAATATTAATATCTCCACCTTGGAAAGCATCAGACATTAATATAAATGAACCAGTAAGGAGTAAAATTGTTGCAATAACTAAAATTGCATATGAGTTTGAAATATCTTCACTTGAAATTCTTCTTTTAAATGTATTCACACTTTTAGAGCCACGTAATTTAGATTTCAATGATAAGAATATTACAGCGAGTGTGCTTGTACGAATTCCACCAGCGGTTGATGCAGAAGATCCACCAATAAACATCAATAAGATACAAACAACTTTTGAATTAGAGTTCATTAAATCATTATTAAAAGTGCTGTAACCAGCTGATCTAGTGGATAAACTTTGAAATATAACATTAACTGTTTTATTATATGTTGCCATAGAAGAACCTTGTTCACCAAACATTCCAATTTCATCGTTTCATAAAATATTTAATCCACCACCAATTGGCAATAATTCAAATAACAACATAAATACTATCCCTAGAATAGCCACTACAAAGTATGTGAAAGTCGATATCTTTGTGAATAAAGAAGCTCTATGACTTTTATCTACGTCAACTTTAAGCATATAAATTGGAGCTTTGCATCTTTTAACTCTTACCATTTTAAAATTTCATTTACTTAATATGTCATACAAAATAGGGAAACCTATTCCGCCAATGATAAATTGGGCTGTGGTAAATAATAAAAATAAAGAATGAATGCCGTTTCTATATGGTGCTAATGAGTCAGTTCCAAGAATATCAAAACCAGCATTGTTAATAACTGACACTGAATGAAAAATAGCTGCAAAGAAAGATTCTCCTGCATTGTGATAAACAGGCAACAATGTATTACTATCAACCGTTCCATTAACCAATACATCCCCAACTTGAAATTCAATCAAATCTTGCGTGTATGCAGGTACAAAATAAAACCATATTCAATAAATGAAAGTAAAGAATAATTCGATACCAATAATTACAAAAGAAGATGTAATTAACATTTTATCTGTATTACCAACTTTAGTATTACCTTTTTCTGACTGAGCTAATAGTGCTTGGTTAATTGTGATTTTATCATTCTTCTTAAACATCTTTCAAAATCAGAAAATAAAGAACATTATTCCAAATCCACCAATTTGAATTAATACAATTAAAACAATCTTTCCAAATATTGAAAAGAATGATCCAACGTTAACTATTGATAACCCGGTATCTGTAAATGCACTAAATGACATAAACATAGCATTAAGAAAATTAAAACTCACAGTTTCGATTTCCTGCCCATAAGTTGGGAGATTGACAATATATGCGTGATCTTCATATCTAAGATTGTATGTTGAACCACCAAATCCTTCAGCTCAAAATGCCTCAATCGATAATGGAGTGAATAATAAACATGTCCCTATTAAAGCAATCAATAAATATATTCTAAAAATTTTACGCGTAGTTGAACGACCAACTATGAATTTTCTTATACTATCTCAGGTAAAACTCTTTTTTAATTTTTCTTTAAATTTTTTAGAGGTCTTGTTTTTAAAATTACTAATGCTCATGATTGTTGTTTATTATTATATTATAGTATAATGTTATTATTATGAAAAAAAATGTATTTATTATTGGTTTAGGAAGATATGGACAAAGTCTTGCTATCAACCTACACAACAGCGGTCAAAATGTAACAATCGCTGATATCAACGAAGATAAAATTAAAGAGATTTCAACATCTTATAACTTCATGGGAGCTTTAATTTTAAACTCCACCAATATTGATGCCTTAGAGTCAACATCAATCACTTCAGCTGATTATGTTGTTGTAGCTATATCAAACATTGAAGATTCAATTATGACTTGTGTGAATTTAAAAGATTTAGGCGTGAAAAATATTACAGCTAAAGTTAGAAATAAAACACACAAAAGAGTTTTAAAGTCCTTAGGAATTAAAGATCTTATTTTCCCAGAAGATCATGCAGCGAGTCAAACCGCTAACCAAATTATGAATGATGATATCATCATAGTTGCACAAGGTAGAGAAAATACTATCTTAAAATTAACTGTAACTAGTGATAAATTAATTAATAAAACGGTTAAATCTGTTCAATCTGAATTCTTCAAGATATTTGCAATGATCCATAATAAAGCAGGGATCGAAACTAAATACATTATCGATGATGAAGTAATTAAAAAATTAGACAGATTATTCATTATATGTCCAAACGAAAAAGTAAAAACCGTTAAAAAACTATTCATTGAAGATTAATTTATAAAATATAGATATAAAAAAACCAAACGATAATCGTTTGGTTGTTTTTTTAATGGCAGGGGTAGCAGGACTCGAACCCACAACACACGGATTTGAAGTCCGTAGTTCTACCATTGAACTATACCCCTATGAAATTAATACTAGCTAAAAGCTTTTATTAAATCGTCAAGAGTTTTAATTGAAATAAGAACATCATCTTCTAAAGTTTTAGAGAGTCTTTCTTCAATTTGAATTATTAAGTTCATAGCTGCTAAAGAATCTATTTTAAGATGCTTTAATTCAACATCTTTTTTAGTAATATCAAATTTGATATTATTTTCTTTGGCAACTTCTATTATAATTTTTTCTACATTTGACATAATATCAATATTTTACCACATATAAGTTAATTATTTATCATTAATGTTGTATTTGTTCAATATAGATTAGTTTGTTGGGATAGTTCTATTTTTTCTAGATTTGCTCACCTTATATCAAGTTGTAATTTATAATCATCTAATAATTTATATTTAATATTAATGTAGTTTTCAGCGGAGTATTTAAATTCAGTTTGTAGAACATGCTTCACAAAAGTTAAAATATTATCTCTTATAGAGTAAAATTTAAATTTGTAAGTAGAAGAGGAAGTGTCTCTCCAATCGGTTAAGTAATCAAGTATTTCAATATAATACTTTGATCATATTACTTGCCTGTTAATCATTTCTTTGGAGTTAACATATCTTGACTTAAAATACTTTTCATATTGCATTTTTGTGCCAGAAATAACTTCATTAGCACTAAAACCTTGTTGCACAGATAAAATCAATCCAAGTAATGTGGAAAGCATTAAAACTGATACAATCGAAATAATTATCAAGTTATTTTTATTAATAAATTTCTTTAGATTGAATCTCACTATAAACTCCTTCTAACGTATTTTTTTCATTAGTATAGTTAATTTTTTTAATTAACTCGTTATTATTTTTAGAACTAAAATACAACAATTCATTACCTTTTAGTATTCTCAACATTCTTTCATATTCAACCTTAATTTCAAATTCAATTTTAATTGTAGAGTCTATTGGCATATAAATACCTTTTATATTTTTGCTATTATGATTAATTTTTATGTCATCTATTTCCTTATCATAAATTACATGTTCGTTTATATTAATGGAATATACTGGGTTATATATTAGCTTTGGTTTTATTTCAAGATCGATGGGAATTGATTTAGAATTATTTAAATAAATTAATCTTATTTTTCCACTCAGTATATTTAATTGCTTGTTAATGCCGTTGAATCGCAACACTTCAGTGTATGCTTTAGATGCTTCATTGAGAAAAAAATCTATCGGTAGGTAATTTTGTTTCTTATCATTCATTTCATTGAAATATATGTGATTAGTTCCTTTTTTTAAGTTATAAGCATTTTTATAGTCAATGTATTTGATTTCTTTTGATTTATTGATATCACTTACAAAACCTTGTAATTTTTCAGTTGTAACATCAACATTGAAATCATCAACCACTATTTGATTAAACATTGGTAAAAACTCAAATTTAATCTCTAAGTAACTTATATATTCATTGAATAAAGAGGCTTCTTTTAAGTTAAAGTTGAAATTAAACTCATACTCATCTATATAATACCAAATTGTATTAGTATTATTTTTATAAACTTTTTCTAAATTTTTTACGTAATGTAAAGGGATATTGAGAATTTCTCCAAAATCATTTCTTACATCTAAATAGAATGAATAGTTTGGCAATTTCGCATTTGTTTTAATCAAATATTTCCCTTGTATTCACAATGTATGATATCCATCAGAAATATTAATCTCTTTAAGATTTAATTCCGCTAACTTAGGATCTTTATTCTCATCGATATAATTTATATAGTAGTTGCTCATAATACCCCTGTATATAATTCAATTTTTTTTAGAAAATTATAAAAAAAATAACCCTTGTGGGTTACTTTTTATTTTTTTATTTCAGTTTGAATGAATTCTTTAACAGCTTTATTGAATTTGAAAACCGGAACATCTTTTGCAGGGTAGATAACTTTTTCTTTAGTTATTGGATTAATCCCTTCACGTTCTTTTTTAGCTTTCACTTTGAATTTACCAATATTTAATAATTTGAATTCTCCGTTATTTTTTCATTCTTTTAAAAGAACTTTTTCATAAGATTCAAGTATGATATTTGCTTGTTTCAAGTTTAATTCAACACCATTAACACCAGATATTTCTACGATGTTTCTAAGTATTTCATTTTTAGTCATAGGTTTATTAGTCATTGTTTAATCCTTTAATAAGTGAGTATTATTTGGTTTTCTACCGTTAATAGTCTTCTTTGCTTTTTCTTCCATAATTGTATTATAACTATATTTTTTTACTAATTTAGTTACTTTATTTTTTGGAGATTTATTATTTTGTTCTTCTGCAGTTTTGTAGTCCAACGGACTTATTTTTATTCCTTTAGACTCATTTGCTTTAATTGCGTAAAGCATTTTATTGAATTGAGCTTTATTTGAATTTAAATAAATTTCATCATATTTTTCATCATATTTAAGAGAAGATATGAATTTAATTCATATTTCTTTCTCATATTGAGGGAGCTTACTAACTGGGATAGAAGTTAAAGCTTTATATGCCGCTGATGGATTTGATCCGTTTAAAGACATTGTTATAATTCTTGGGATATCATATCCTAATTGAATTTTTTTTGCTTTAGCCATAATAATCTCCTTGTTTTAATTAGTGATGGTTTGTGAATCTTTTGTGATTTACAAATGTTCTAGGTTTTCTAACAGGTTGTTCAACGATAACGATTTCGTTTTCAGGAACACCGATTACTTTAGTTTCTAAACCTTGACCAAGGTTAATTGCGTCTACTAAGATATTAAGTAATAAAACTACTGATTTTATTGAATAGTTATTAACTGGAACAATGTAGTCAATTAATTTTGGATCTGCATTTGTGTTAGCTAATGATACAACTGGGATTCCCAATTTTTTAGCTTCCATAATTGCATTAGTATCATTAACTGGATCAACTGTTAATAAAACAGAAGGTAAAGTTCTCATATTACCAATACCACCATAGAATTTTTCTAATTTCTCAGTTTCCTTTGAAATCATTAATTGTTCTTTCTTAGTGTAGTTGTTGATAGTTCCATCTTTAATAGCTTTATTGTTATCGTTCATTTTTTTAATTGATTTACGAATGTTTTTAAAGTTAGTTAAAGTACCACCTAATCAACGTTGAGTTACAAAGAATGAGTTTGATCTAATTGCTTCATCTTTAATATAATCTTTAATTAATTTACCACGAGTACCTACGATTAGAACTTTACCACCTTTAGCACTAGTTTGTTGTAAGAAGTCACATGCTAATCTTAAGAAGATTAATGATTTAGTTACATCAATAATATGATTGTTTTGTTTTTGAGTGTAAATGTATGGTTTCATTTTAGGGTTTCATTTTGATGGGTGTAGCCCAATATGAGCACCTACTGTAATTAATTTGTTTGCACTAATTAATTGAGTTTCACTCTTAGTTGAATTTGCATCGACATTCAGGTTTTTACCTGGGCTTAATTCTGCATTTTCAGAAGTTTTTTTAGAAACTTCCGATTCAACTGTTTTTTGTTGTCTTGATTTTTCCATTTGGAATAGCCTTTCTTTTTCTATAATTTTTATAGATACTCTATATTATATATTAATATATTCCTTTTTCTTAAATAAATTTTTGGTTTTTTTAGCCATTTTAACAAGGAAACCAGATTGGATTGAAATAATAAAATAAATTCCAAAAACAGCAATTGAATATCAAAATACTACAATTCACGGGAATGGCAATTTAAAGAACTCATAAACTTTATTGTATTGGCCATATAGTCAATCATATTCAACTAATCCAGTTGCATTTGTTGTGATATTAAATGCATTCACCATAATTAGAACATACCCTAACCAAACGGCCATACATAAAAACACTACAGGGAGCTCTCACATTTTGAATTTAGTTGAAATTATCAAAGTTCATATTGCCAATAATAAAGATAAAAAATGCATCATAAAATATAATTTATTGCTGCCTTCACCTAAGAATATATAAGTGAACAAATCATTTGGTTTTTCTCAAATGATTTGCCCATATATAGTAATTAATGATCCGATTATAGTGACAGGGGATAATCATTTGGCAAATATTCTTTTCTTATCGATAAAGGCCAAAAGTGGTAACAAAAAAGCTACTAATGGACAAAGGTCCAAAAGCATAACTTTTGATGCTAATACACTTTTATCATACTCACTAGTCGTAGTTCCATAATGCTCAATAAAATTAGCAATATCAAATCCGAATCTCCCTGCGATAAAATATACGAAACAAAAAAGTGCGAATATCAAATAGATCCAAAAGAATTTTTTATCCAATACTTTCAGTCACTTAGAAGAGGCAATTAATCCAATCGTTGGGATTGTTGCAATTAATAAAAGGGCAATTTGTGATAAATCCACTAATTAAATCCTATCATTTTGTCATAAAACATAATCAACTTGATTAGCATTATTATTTAAAATAGCGTCTCTAATTTTTGTAATTATTCTGCTTCTATCAACATGTCAAGAGTATTGTTTAATTCTGAAAGTAGAATATCCTCTATCTTCTAAGAAATACTGTCTATCAATATCTTCTAACATAGATTGAACATTAGTATTTGTTTTTCAAAGTTCAATAAGAATTGCTTTCACAGGAATATTACTAACTTTGTCAACTATTAATAAATCGATATTTTTATTACCAACTTTATAGTCGTTAATTAATTTATATTTGGTTGGAAGTGATTTGATCAATTCACCATATACGTCTTTAACAATGTTGCTTGAGAAGTTTAGTTCTTCATTAGCAACTTGAACATCACATTCATTGTCAACTTCATTTTCACCAGTTTCTTCTATGCTAATATTTTTATCAATGTTATCAATTGTTAAATTGTTATTTATTGCATCAATATATTCGATGAATTTTTTGAAGATAATAGCATTTTTATTTTGTGGGTTAACTTTTATTTGGTGACCATAAATTGATTTAACAACTATCATTTTCTTTCTAGCTCTTGTAATTGCAACATTTAGTCTGTTAGAACCGCCACTAGCAATTAATGGACCAAAATTTGATCTCACCATTCCTTCGGAGTTTTTACCATAAGAAACAGATAGTACTACTAAATCAGCTTCATTACCTTGAACATTTTCAAGGTTAGTGATTACTATATTACTTGAATCTAAATATTCAACAAAATCAGTCGGTAATTTATTTCTTTTTTCTAAAATTAAATTTTCAATTAATCATGATTGTTTCGCATTAAATGTAACAACTAAAATAGTATTAAATTTCTTATAGTTTTCAACTAATACTTCAATAATTTTTTCAGCCTCTTGTTTGTTAACAGAGTCTCATAAACCATTAACGTTTATTATTTCAATTCCATTTTCAAATACTCCAGCCTTAGTAGCAACTTCAAGTGAATTATTATAGATGAATTTATTTGAAAACTCAATCAGTTCCTTACAATCTGATCTATAGTGATTTTTTAGATGGAATTCGTTTCATCAAGAAACTTTTGCTCTTTCTAACAATGACTCAACTGCATCAAAATCATCGATATCAAAATCAGCATGATTTAATTTACTCATGAAGAATGAAGTGGGTCTTAATTGTTTGTCATCTCCCGAAACAATTTTTATGTTAGTTCTATACACTAGTGGATATGCTCTTTCAATTGAAATCTGTGAAGCCTCATCGAAAATACCATAATCAAATTCTTTAAAATTCAACGGAATCATATCAGCAACATTATCAGGTCTTGCAACTCAAATTGGAAATAATTTTTTAAGTGCAGAATAGTAACGTTTAACATACTGTGCAATAGGTGGTTTAGAGTTGCTTGATGCAATTCTTAACGCATTAGCAATTTCTTCTTTTTCTTCTTTTGATAGTTTTGTTAAATGAGTTCTTAAATTATTGATATATTTTTTGAAAATTAATTCTTCAACAATTGAAGCACTACGGATTGACTCCCTTCTCATTTGATTAATTACATCTTGTAAATGTACACCCTTAAGGTCCAAAAATACTTCATTATCTTTTACAATGTTATTTCACATTGCAATAACTTTTAATTTAAGGTATTGATCATTTGTAATTGATGTTGTCATTAGTTGAAATAATGGTTGAACTTTTTCAATATCAAACGGAACAATTGGAGTTAAGTATAAATATCTAATGTATGGTTTTGAAATTCAATCTCATTCTTTAATAATTTCTTGATTTTCAGGTTCAAAAATAGATGACACTTTCACTAAATCATGTAAGAAATTAATATCTATTTTAATTAGATCTTTATATTTTATAATTTCTTCAACATAAGTATTATTCAGATGTCCCATGTTTTCAAGGAAGTCTTTAAATAATGGAATAATTAAAGAAATTTCTTTAGCTGCAGTTTTTATTTCCTTAATGTTTAAAGTTGACTCCTCAATTTTAAATATTAAATTATCATTCAATGTAAACTCTGCATAAATAACTTCTGCTACTTCGTCATTTTCAGCGTTTTTGTATAATTCTAAAAATCTAGCTAATTTATCACAATTATCTAATAGGAATGGGTATCATTGAGAATTTGAAATTAATTTTTTATATTTAGTTGAGAATTGTTCAATAATTTTGATTTTTTTAAGTAGTTCTTCTTGATTCAATTCAGCTAATTTAACATCTCTAAGAATGACTTTATCTCTAAATGATAAAAATTGTTTTACTAGTTTGAAATAATTTCTTTTATCTTTCAATGAAAGCAACATAAATTCATTAAGATGTTTTCCGTTATATTCTTCTAAGAAAGAAAAGTATTCATTAAATAAGTTGTTTAATTTATTACCACCAAGTAAATAATTTTCAACCACTGATGTATTTGTATTTATTTTATTCAAAATGTTTCTAATTAGTTTATTAACTTCATCAGGAGTTTTTTCTTCTAATAAATTAAATTTCTTGATGAATTTTTTGAATCTTGTATATTCACTAAAAAATGCATCAATATTTGGAAAAATATTATTTGATGAAGCATAAACTTTTCTAAATGCATCAAGAAGGGAGATATTGGTATATCCTTCTACATTTATAGTTTGTAGTCATTCGGCACATAAATCTTCACCAAGTTCACTTCTAATTTCTTGAACTGAGTTAAAGTCTAATTTAAAGATTCCATCATCATAACCTTCTACAGATCAATATTTCTTAACAATTTTAATTAATTCTTGATATCATTCTTCATAGTTTTTAACAAACATTAATTCATCTTTGTTGAACTTTAAAGATTCCATACCGGTTTGTCTGCCACGACCAGTTTCTCTATATCATTGAGTTCCAAGTAAATTATTTAGGTTATCTATTTTTTTATAGAATAAATCACGATTTGAAGATTCGTAAATGTAAAGCGCGAATTGACTTAAGCTACTAATTCTATTTGTCAATACTTCAAGTGCCGCTTTCTTTTCAGAAACCATTAATGTTGATTTTCCTTTAATTAGAGCGTTACAAATAATATTTGCAATAACTTCTGATTTACCAGTTCCTGGAGGTCCATATATTAAAGTTGATTGATTCATAGCTGAAGCAACTGCATATTTTTGATAAATATTTAATGGTTTATCAATCTCATAAACATATGAAGGGTCTTTAACAATTTTTTCTTCATAGAAAGCATTTGATTTAACATCGCCATCTATTTGAGATTCAAATGGATCAATATCTGATTCAATAATTTGTTTTAAATCTTCTTTTAATGCTCCACCACCAGGTTCGAAAATACCAATTAATGCACTATTCTCAATCTCTAATTGAGAATAAGAAGATTCCATTTGTTTTGGAGTCTCACTTTTAAAATTAATTAACAATTCATTACTATCATGAGCAATTGGATATCCTGTCATTTGTTCGTATTGAGCTAAATATTCAACAAATGATTTATTAGATAAAAGATCTTCAGTTTTAGCAATTGAAGGATACTCCTTATTCATAATAATTTGAATTTTCTCATTAACAATTGGTTGATCTTCAATCTTTTTAATATATAACTTACTACCTTCTTCAAATACAGCAACTTTAAAAATCACTAACGGAGCTTTCACAACCACATTGTTTGATAGTTTACCTTTCAAGAATTTATATGCTATAAACAACGGTCATACAGTTGAATCATTATAATAATTATTTGCAGTTCTGTTTAAAGAAATAAATTGTCTTTTAAAAGATTTTACTTGGTCTATATAGTAAGCCACTGCTTTCTTCTTATTGCTTTCAAAGTTAGAAGTTAACTCATTTATTCTATTTTGAGAAATGCCAAAACCACTATCTGATAAGATCTCAGAAAATTCTTCAACATTTTGTGCATTTTTTAATCTAGTTTCAAGTGAATTGATACCACTCGCAGCAACTATTTCAAGTACATTTGTTTCACCCTCAACAAACTTAAGGAAAGCTTGTTTTTGTACATATTTAAATATGTCAATATGCTTCTGTGTAACATTACTTTTAACACAATAATCAATTGGGTTAAAAGTAATCAAATTTAATAATTTCTCTTTAATTGCTCTTTTCATTAATACCTCTTTACTCTATATATAGAATATACTATAAATTTATAATTTTAAGTCCTTTAACTTCTGGGAACTCTTCCATGATAATTGACTCTATACCATCTTTGTATGTTACATCCAATAGGTCGCAACCTACACAAGCTCCTAGCACTTTAATTTGGACGTATCCATCTACATAGTCAACAAATTCTAAATCACCACCATCTTGATTTACATAGATTCGAAGTGATTCAATCATTTCGATAATTGATTCACGAATATCTTTTTCCATTATCTCCCTTTCCTGATTATAGTATTAACTATAAATTCACCATTTCTTCAAATGGCTATTACATCATATTTGGAATTGTCATATATAAGTTCATAAAAATATTTATTACCATCAAAATCTCTAAATCTCGATTTTTGAATTATTTCTTTTAATTTTACCCTGTACTCAAGAGATTCACTATCAACATTGAACTTCATCCGTTCCTTTGCTCTTGCTAAAGCATGATCCGTAATCACTATATCTTTCATTCTCAAATTATTTAGATTCACAAAGCATCCTTTTAATCAACTTGATTACATTCATAGATGTTTCATCTCAATGAATTACAAAGTCTGAATATTTTTTCAATCTAATAATGAATTTATCATACATAGGTCTCACTGTGTTTCTTCATTGAGAAACAACTGAATCTACTGATCTACCTCTTTCATTAACATCTCTCACAATTCTTCTACATAAACATTCATCAAAGCTAGTTTCAACAAAAATTTTAATATCTGATAATTTTCTTATCCTTTTATCGTGAAGACTTAAAATGCCTTCTAGGATTAAAAACTCAATATTTTGAAAAATGACTTCTTCATTTGAACGACAGTGTTTTTCATAATCATATTTGTATACTTTAGTTGGAGCACCAGAAAGTATTGATTTAATAGTTTCTGTTGCATACTCTCAGTCAATAACATCTGGATGATCTCAATTCCTAGTTTCTGCATCCTCACCTTGAGTTACTGGTTTATAGAAGTAGTCAAGGCACATAATTGCTGACTTTTCTTCTATTCCTTCATAAATCAGTTCGCTAATGGTAGATTTCCCAGAACCTGAACTTCCACATATTGTTATAAGAGTTATTTTTTTCATGTAATTATTTTAATAAAAATATGTTTAAACTTGATTTTTTTTATAAAAATAGAATAAATTAATGAATTTACATATAAAATTATTATATTAATGTATTTTTTGTTAAATAAATTAATGTTTTGATGTAAAATATATAAGTCACTTTATAAGTATTAAAATAAGACATATTATTAAGGAGAAATCAAATGGCAGTACAACAAAGAAGAGTATCAAAATCTAGAAAAGGAATGAGAAGAGCTCATGACTTCCTAGAAGTACAAACTACTACAGCATGTAAAAACTGTGGTGTTCAAAGAAAACCACATAGAGTTTGTCGTGAATGCGGATACTACAGAGAAAGAAACGTTCTTCAAGTTAAATAATGCAAGATAAAAAAATGAACAATCAAAAAATCGAAAAAGAACTAATAGATATTACTCAATATCAGGTTAAAAAGGTTAGAGTTGTTCCTTTTTTATCAAGCACATATTCAAAAATAGCAATAATTACAGCTTCGGCTGTAATTTTGGGCTTTACAGTAATTTGTTTAATAATATTTTTTAGTTAATTATGGATCATAGAGAAAATTGTATTTTTTGTAAAATTGTAAATAAAGAAATTCCAGCAAGAGTAGTTGCTGAGAATGATTTAGCTATTGCTTTTCTTGATGTAAACCCAGTCGCTGATGGTCATACGTTAGTTATCCCTAAGAAACACCATTTAGATATGTCAACTTGTTTTAAAGCCGATATGAAGGCTGTATGAGATTTAGCTCAAGATGTATCAAGAGTTATTGAAGAAACCAAACTAAACCCATGAGGATTTAATTATTTATCTAATCAAGGTAGTGTAGCAGGGCAAGAAGTTATGCATTTCCATGTTCATGTAATACCTAAATACTCAAAAGACTCTGGTTTTATATTTAAATCAGAGAATGTACAAGTTGGTAATATTGATGATACTTTTGATAGAATCCTAAAAAAATCTAAAAAGTATTTTAAAAAGTAATTATTTTCAAGGTTTGAATTCTTTGTTCTTGATCATTTCAATCTCAATTTTATAAGGTGGTAATGATTTACCATCTTTTTCATAGTATGGGGTTTCTAATATTTTGGGAACGTGCATTAATTTCTCATTGTAGATAATATTAATTAATTTATCAAACCCAATTTCACCGTAACCAATATTTTGGTGTCTGTCTTTGTGTGCCGAAATGACATTCATTGAATCATTGATATGAATGCATTTTATTTTATCTAAACCAATCGATGCATCAAATTGATTTAAGTATTCATCGAAGTTATCAAGTTCAATACCAGAATCTCAAAGATGACAAGTATCTAAGCAAACACCGATCTTTTCTTTTTGTTCTACACCATCAATGATCATTCTTAATTCATCAATATTAATGCCAACTTCAGTTCCTTTGCCAGCCATAGTTTCTAAAAGGATCATTACATTGTTATTAGCATTTCTAAGTGCGATGTTAATCCCATCGATGACTAAGTTTATTCCCATGTGCAATGGTTGTTCTAGTCTAGAACCTGGGTGAAGAACTATTTTAGTTAAACCCATTTCGCCAACTCTAATTAATTCTTTTGCCAGAAATTCTTTTGCCAAACTTCTTGTATCAGGTTTAGCTGAACATAAATTAATAATATATGGTGCATGAACTATTACATCGTTATAATCAATTCCACTTTCTTTCATGAGTTCAAAAGCTTCTTTAATTTTAAAGAAGCTGGTATCTTTTCTAATTGTATTTTGGGGTGGACCAGTATAGATCATGAATGTATTTGCACCATACTCTAAAGATTCCTCTATTGCTGATAGCAAATAGCCTGGAGAAGACATACTAACATGACTTCCTAATATTAATTTATTCATAATTTATTCTTCCTATACAATATTCATCAAAGTTGTGTTCTGAGTTTGTTTCAATGATGTATTCTCTCATTGGAGTATTAACGATATCAAAGCTTGCACCTTCACTATCCTTAATACTTAATATTTCAATTTTTTCATTATTACCTTTTGGTTTAACAATATAAAAATCCATATCTTTTTCAAAATAATTTTTTGAAAGTATTTTGAATTTAGTTGGAGATATTTCTTCAAGAATTACAAATGCAAAGTCTTGTTTTAATTTCTTTTGTTCATCATGATAAAGCATTTTATCACATGATGCATCATCAAGGAAAGCAGTGTCAGTTTCTCTATTAGCTACAACATTAAGAATGTTCTTTTTAGCTTCCATATCTATTTCTTGATTATTTAAAATACAATCAATTGTTTCTCTGTAAGTTTTAATAACAGTGGTTAAATAATTAATAGTTTTCATTCTTCCTTCTATTTTAAATGAAGCAATATTTAACTTTAATATTTTATCCATTCAAGTTAGATAAGACATATCTTTTGCACTCATAGTGAAATAGTTTTTTACGTCTTTATTTAAGACATTATAAGATCACCTACATGATTGAGCACATCCACCTACATTTGCATCTCTTAAACTATAGTTGTTACTCATCATACATCTACCACTATAAGATATACATACTGCCCCATGGATAAATGCCTCTATTTCAACTTTTCCATTATTTTTATTACATAATAACTCAAGTTCATTAAACTTCATTTCACGTGCTAAAACAACTCTTGTTGCACCAGCATCTTTTCAAAACATTGCAGACTTAGAATTAGTGATTGATTGTTGAGTTGATATATGAAGTTCTACATGCGGGTAATATTTCTTTAAGTTATGTATTAAATAAGGGTCAGCAACTATAAAAGCATCTATATTGATATTCGTTACTTTATCAAAGAAGTCTTTGAAGTTTTCCATCATAAAATTTCTACAAATAACATTAGTTACAAGGTATACTTTTTTATTTAATGAATGAGCAAATTTAACTAAGTTTTCAATATCGGATATTTCAAAGTTAGAAGCTCTCGCTCTTAATGAAAATTGTTTTGCTCCAATGAATACAGCATCTGCCCCATATACAAGTGTATACTTTGCTCTTTCCATATCACCAGCGGGTGCTAATAGTTCATATTTATTCATTGTATTCCTCTTTTTGCATATGAAGAATTTGTTTGATTCCACCAAGGAATCCCGTTGATTCTATATATTTCTTCGATATAACTTTATCAATTAATTCAATATATTTACTTTCATCAAATTCAGGATTATTTACATTATTTGTAGCGTCCATGAAAATATTAACTATTAATAAAAATTCTTTAGGTAGTTTAAGTAAATTTATTTGTATTAAATCTACACCAATTTCATTTAATTTTTTTAACATTGAGATAAGATTCAAAATATAACCAGTCATCATATGTGTACCTGCATTATCTTCAAAAATAACATTTGGAATTTTTCTTAAATTTTCTTTAATCTCAATATAATTTTTATCCATTATATTTGAATTATAGTATTTATCAAAATTTGAAATTAAACTTCATCTTGAATGCATTATAAACGCAAAACCAAAAGCTTGTACTTCAATCTTTAATTCGCCCTTGTGCTTACATATTTCTGTTAATTCATTTAACATTAATTCTCTCGCAATAAAACAACCAGTGAATTTATGCTCTCTAAAGAAATCTAACTGACCATAGTTTGTATTTAAAGTTTCTGGATTGTAGTGAAGTTCAAGATTTAAATTTAGTTCTTTATTGATTTGAGGAATTGCATAATCTTGAAAGATTACATAATCAATATCGAGTTGTGAAAGTTCTTCTAAATATTGAGTTAATTTATCGATGACATCTTCAAAAATAAATGAATTAGCTTTAATTCATATTTTAGTATTTTGTTTATTTGCAACTAATTCTTTAATTTCTTCAATTTTAAAATCATAACAATTTCTAACGCCAAACTCTGAACTTCCAAGTACAAGGTTGTGGATACCATCATTAATTAGTTTTTTTGCAGACTCAAGATCAAGAGCCTCTGTAATTATTTCCATTATTTTAACTCCAATACTGCGACACCATCATCCATGTCATATAAAGTAACATTAAATCTCTCATCAGCTAATATATGTTTTCTAAGTTTAGCTAATTCATTTAATATTTTAATTTGATTATTAGAAGGTTTTTCAATTTCTAAAAATTTCTTTAAATATATATTATCAATAACAATTGTTCCATTACGCTTTAGATTATTAATGAACTTATCAATCAATTCTATTTGTCTTGATTTAGGCCCATCCAAAAAGATCATATCAAACAATTCATTTGTTTCATATTTAAAACAATCCAGGTTATGAAGTTTAAGATTGTTAATTTCTGACGTCATCACTTTGGCAACATCGAATCTATTTAAACCTCATTCAAGAGTTGTTACATCGCAATCCCCACATAACGCAAAAATTGAAGCGCTATAACCATAAGCCGCTCCAATCTCTAGAATATTTTTAATTTGTTTAGATTTAATAATATCCAATAATAATAAGACTGTTTTATCCCTTATGATAGGAACTTCATCTGCAATTGATTTATTATAAATATCTAATATAGTTTTATTTTCTAATACTTTTTGCATAGTACTTATTATATATTTTTACTTATTCTTTTTTAAAATTAATTCAAATCAAATATCACTAATTTTAAAAGTTTTATTATTAAGATATGCTAATGGACTATCTGGAGAAATTTTAAATGCTAGTCCATTACAAACAAGAGCTTGATATTTGAATCTAGTGTCTTCATCTCCATCATTACTACGATATTTTTTTTCTCCAATTAGAGAATGTCCAATATAGTTCATATGTGCCCTAATTTGATGAGTTCTTCCAGTTATTAGGTTTATGTCTAAAAGACTATATTTACCATCAAATGAAATAACCTTATATTCAGTTATGATTTCTTTGTAGTTAGGTTTTTCTTCATTATTGATATAAACTAAATTATTATTACTATTTTTATAGTGATAAGCTATTAGTCTATCAGAACTTTTTGGCATTTTACCAAAAACTAAACAACGGTATTTTTTGATTATCTCGTGTTCCTTGATGATTCTATTCATTTCAGCTAAAGCAACAGCATTCTTAGCACAGACTAACAATCCGTTTGTATTTCTATCTAGTCTATGACAAATTGATGGGATAAAACTATTTTCAGTTTTAGGATCGTATTGTTTTGTTTCATATAAGTAAGCTAAGAATCGAGCTTGCACTGAATCTGAAATAGTATCATTTGATTGTGAGATTAATCCAATTGGTTTATTGATGATTAAAATATTTTCATCTTCAAAAATAATTTCAAGTGGCTTGTTAAATCTTGTGAATCAAAGATCGTTATTAGAGATACGTTCTTCTGTATTTACATATACAACTACTTTATCTCATCTTCTTAATCTATAGTTGAAATCAGCTTTTTTGCCATTTACTTTTATCTTATTGGTTCTTAAGTATTTGTAAATCAATGGTTTATTTCAATCAGGGAAATATTTTAGTAAGAAGTTATCTAATCTTTTATCAATATCGTTTATGTTAATTATTATTTCAGTCATAGTACTATTATATATTAATATCTGTTAATAGCCTTAATAGGATCTTGTTTTTTAAGAATATATATTGATACCCCTATTGTAACTGCCAATATTAAACTCAATAAAATTCCAGGTATGATGAAATATCATCAAATATATGATAATGGCAAGTAAATATTCGCAAATCCATATATAAATGATTTAACTCCATTCATTACTAATATAGACAGTGGAATACTTAAGCCTAATCCAACAATCATTGCCGGGAAGAACATAGACAAGAATGAGAATGCATTTGTTCTATCATAGAATCCTAATACTTTTAATACTGCAATAACTGAAATTGCAGTAGAAATAAATTCTACTGAAAGGAACATTACAGAAACAATTGAAATCGCAAATAAGATTAATAGAACTAAACTCATAATACTATTTGTAAATACTGCAATGTTATCAAATATTTGTTCAAACATAGTGATGTATTCAACATTATAAATTGTTGAAGTGAAGGGGTTGTCACCGAACATATTAACAATGTCGTTAATAACTAATTGCACTTGAGGTTTTCCACCTTCGTTGTATCTTGCATTAAATGAGCCTCAGTTGATTATTCCGGTTTCTGGGTCTTTAAATCCAAACATCTCTGCCAATTGAATTTTTGCAATGTATTTAGATTGTTCAAGTGGTTTGTTTAAATCAGCAGATGTTGACTTTAATGTGGCATCAATTGTTTTGTTTAAAACATCGGAGTTAGTAAACTTATCAGTAGCTGGAGATAATCCAGATTCTGAATAAAGAGATATACTTTGACTAATGGCTTTTACTTCATCAGACCTTGAGAACATACCATTAAATGGATCTATTTGTTTAGGTATGATATAGTCAGTATTTAATTTTTCACTATATACATATTCATTTTCAAAAGAAGTTTCTAGTATTTCATCAAGATGCATAGCATTAATATAGTTAGCTACACGTTGATTAATATAAAATTCAGGGTATTGGTATGTTTGAGCTATATCAATAATTTGGAATTCAAACTTTGCATTGTTATATTCAGAATAGTCAACTAATGAGCCGGGAATTGAATCTTTTGGATTTCTTCTTGTTGCTTCATTTGTTGGATCTATGATTATTTTGTCTCCAATTTCTAATTTATATTGGAATGCAGCAGACTCATTTATAATGATGTCAAATGTATCAACTTCATCAAAATAGTTCGACTGATATAATTCATGAATATTATCTTTATATTTTTCTTCAACATTAGCATCTAAAAATAATTTTGAAGTTATTTGTTCATCTTTCGAGTTTAGTAGTTTGATATATTCACTATCAGGTTTAACTCCTTTGATAGTAATTGGTTCGATGTAGTTTTTGAAAATTAAATTTGAGTCAATTGTAGTATATGTTTCATCGTCTGCTTCTTTAGAATATGAATTGTATAATGCTTTGAATATAGTATCTTGATAGTTTGGAAGTTGGTTTACATAATTAGTTAAAACTACGAAAGAGTCTTTGATTTTATCCAATGATGCCCTTTTCTTGTTATCTACTTTATATCAGCCTTTCTTCATATCTCCAGTATCTTTTCACTTATAAACATAACTCAAATCATTTTGTTCATGTTCTTGATCTTTGAACTCAAAATATTTTTCATCAAAATATATTTTATTAAGTGGTTTATTTACATATATATCTTTATTGCTATCATTTATCCCGTAAACGCTTAATTTTTGGTCATCTTCAAGGAAATAAACATTGTCATCATTCACAACTCTATTTCAATAAGCATTAGTTAGATTATCAGAAATATTCATAGTATTAGGTGGTGATAGGTTCCTTGCGATGTCTCAAGGGTTTGCAATAATTGGAGCTATTCCGATTTCAACATCAACAATGATGGGAGTTTGTGATTTATTTTTCAAATATAACAAGTCACTTTTTTGTCATGAAGCATCATGAATTGATGGATAGTGATCTAAATTCATTTGATTAGCAAAAACTACACTCTCCCCATCTTCACTTGTTGGAAGGGAAACATTTTTCGTGAAATTATAGTTGTAATCGCCATTTTCACCTATTAAATATGGGACATTAGCTTCTTGGCCTCTTATGGAATTATATGTAGGATCAACCATTCCATTAGAGAATTTAATTACTTCATTTTTATCATTTACAATAGCTCTTTCAGATTTATCAAATTCCGTTAAAAAATATTGTCCACCTTGAACAGTTGGAGTAACTAGATCAACAGCAAAATTATAGTCCTTTGCATCAAATGTAGATTTCTTAGTTTGCTCAAATTTACCTGTCATAGCCGTTGCTGAAGTAACAGCAACTGAGGACAATGTAAATAGTACAGTGATAGCGGTAAGTTTAGATATACTACTAAATGCAATTGAAGTTCTAAACTTAGTCATTACATTAGCTTTAGTGAATAATAAACCAAGGGCTTTTGCAAAGCTTGATACTTTAAATGCAGATGTGTCATTCATTAATTGAGATGTATTTTTTCTCAACAATAGGTATGCCATTGATGATGCTAACACCCCCATTAAAAGTAGAGGGACTAACATCATACCAAAAAACATAGCAGGATTAAATATTGTAATTGCAGTTGGAATAACTCAATATGCAGAAAATAACCCTATCATAGAACTTTGAGTTACTTGACATAAGATATATGCAAGGGAAGCACCAACAACACTTGGGATAGTTCCAAATAGCATTGTTGAAGCGATAATTGAACGTTTTTTCACACCGTTTGCACGTAAGGCAGTTAGTGACGCTCTATTATCATTAATAAACTTCTTAACAGTGAATAAGAATATAATACAAGTTAGAATGCCAACAAAAAGTGAGAGTGAAACTGATAAACCTTGTTGCATTTTAATTAATGAAGGCAAGAACATTACCCTAACAGCTTGTGCTGTCAAAATATTGGATGTATCATTTACCATATATACAGACTTGATACTAGAAGGTCAAGACATATACTTTCTAGCTTTTTCATTTAGTCTATTAATGTCAGATACCGCTAAATTTTCCTTTTTAAAAATAATATAGTCATCTTTCGGTGCTGATCTATTAGAATCATAAGCAAGCTCAAATGCTCCACTATTACCATATAATAGAAGTTCTGTCTTAATATTAGGTATAGAACGTTCCAGATTTATAACTGGATACATGAATCCAGGAGATAACCCAGTTCCTACAATAATAAATTCTAGATTATCTATTTTGATTTTGTATTCTTCAGGAACAATATAATTTTTTCAATTATGAAATTCTACATCATCATTAGAAGAATTATAGTCATCATACTTTAAATACTGTTCATATAAATCATCTGGCAATATTTTTTTACCATGATTTTCAAGCACATATTGAGGTACGACAACTGTATATGATGAAGGATTATCAATTCTTCCAACGACAGGAGATAACCCAGAGGCATCAAAAGCCATCCTATATCCTTTGTTAGTTAATGGTAAATGATCAGATGCTGTCGGATTTAACCATCTTTTCATAAATTTAACAGAACTACTTTGTCAAAATGGAACTATACCACTATCTTTAACTTTAATAGGGTCATAATCATTTTTTTCTCAATCATCAATAACCAAAACTTTTTCAGCTAACTTTTTAAAATTATCTTTAGTTGAACTGGTTGTCCATTGAGCTCTTGTAGCTAAACGTAAAATTTCTCTTCTAGCATCCATTCCTTCTCTCGAAGTATTAGTAATAATCGCAGTGTCTATTAATTCCTGGAAGTCATATGTAACATTTTTAACATTTCTTCCTTCATAAATTACAGTTTTATCAATTGTATAGTTAATATCACTTTCGATAATTTTGTAAGCGTACCCGCTATTTGTAGTGGTAAAATCAACCGCTCTAAATTGACGATAATTTTCTTTGCCTATTTCTTTATCAAGTTCACTTAGAAAGTGTTCTTTATTTCATTTTTTTGCGTCTTCCCCTACAAGGCTATCATCTCCAACAACTGTTGTTGAATACAATTCATGAATACTTCCATCATTTAAATTACCACTACCGACTAATGCGTCATATGATTTAGATAAATTACTTGATAAAGTCATCAAACTGGAAAATATACCAGTTGATAGAAATGTTAGAAATGTTAATGTTATTAATCACACTTTGTGTTTTAACATGTACCTAAATAGGGATTTGATTATATTTCACATATTTTCCCCCTTTTACTTTTTTTATTTAAAAGGGTTTTATCATTTAAAGTAAATTTTAGATGTTAAAACTTCTTCAATGAAGAATTCTAGGTTTTTAAAAATAGCTTTACAAGTAGAAATGTACATAGCATACATATTACTAATTTTTGAAAATTTAAAATTTTCAAAAAGATCTTCATAGATTTCATTAGTGATAGTTTTAAAAAAGAAACTGCAGAAACCAATAAAAATATTGTCAAACAATAATAACAAACAAAGTTTCGCTTTGAATCTAGAGGATTTCTTATTAATATTATTTACAGTGTAAAACAATATTCTGTAGATATTAAAAATAGCAAAAACAACAGCAAACATAAGCATTGTCATGTTCGAGTCGTGTTGCATTAATTGATTTATATCTAGATTAGATTCAAGACTTTTAAAGAACTCGATATTCTTTTGAATGATTCTTGACCTATAATCCTTAACGTAATTGTTATATCCTATGTTCATAGTCATTGTAATTATATATTATTCTTATTTTTTCTTAAAATTTTTATTAATATACTCTTTAGCAGCTAATGCTGCAATTGTACCATCACTGATTGCAGTTGAGATTTGTCTATACTTTTTATCATTGATGTCGCCAACAGAGAATATACCATCAATTGATGTTTGCATATTTTTATCTGTAACAATAAAGTTCATAGCTGTTTTTTCAACTTTTTGTTCAGAACCAATGCTGAATGCACTCAGTCCAACAAACGGGAATACCGCACTAACATCAAGCTTTATATTTTCATTTTTAGTCTTATCTTTTACTTCTAGGGATTCAACGGATTTAGTTCCAAAGATTTCAACTGTATCTGTATTTAACATTAGTTCAATGTTTTCTTTTTCATTAATCTCATCAATAACAGTTGCGTCAGCTTTTAAAGCTGGGCCTCTAACAATTAAATATACTTTTGAAGCTATTTGACTTAAATAAATTGCTTCTTCACAAGCTGAGTTACCTGAACCAATTACAGAAACCACTTTATTTTTGTAGAAAGATCCATCACATATTGCGCAATATGAAACACCTCTACCAACAAATTTTTCTTCTCCAGGTATATCAAGTTTACGGTTTTCTGTACCTATTGCTATAATAACTACTTTCGCAATAATTGAATTACCATTATTTAAAAGCACTTCTTTCATATTATTTTCAATGTTTTTTATTTGAACAGCCTCAGCTCCTATATACTCAGAGCCAAGTTCAGTTGCTTGATTGAACATCTCAAGAGATAGTGTAGGACCTTCAATACTTTTGAATCCAGGGTAATTTTCTATCTTGGCTGTAATAACCATTTTACCACCTGGTGCACCTTTTTCAATAAAACATGTTTTTAGATTTGCTCTTTGAGCATAAATAGCCGCAGTAAGTCCACCTGGACCACCGCCAATAATAGCTACATCAAATTCTTTTATATTGTTCATGTTGACTCCTAAATATTATATAATTATAGCATGGAAAAAATTATAGATAACAAAGACAATAAAATTAGGCTAGTAAAAAAGGGTGTTATTTTTGTGGATATTGATTCAAATATCATAGGTAAAGATGTAGACATTGGTTTAGGCACTGTCATCTTCCCAAATGCCCTAATTTTTGATAATGTCAAAATAGGTAATAATTGTTCTATTTTCAATGGCTCTATTTTATCGACTGACATAGAGATCGGAAATAATGTTAGGATTTTTAGTAATGTAACTTTATCTAAAAATATAAAATTATATAACAATACCACAATTGGACAATCATGCGTAATTAGAGATAACGTTACAGTTGGAGATGGTACAACCATTGGCCCATTCTCAGAAATTTGTAGAACAAACATAGGTTGTGATTGTGTATTAGGGCATAGAAATTATTTAGGCGATGCCATAATACTTGATAGAGTTTATTTTGGAGTTGATGCTTCAATTGCAAACTCTAATTGAGTGGATACTTTCACAACAATTATTAAAAATGACTCGAAAATAGGTGCTAGCGTAACTATTGTTGCACCGGTTACAATTGGCGAAAATTGTGTTGTAAGTGCTGGATTAACACTAAGGGAAAGTCTTTGTGATAATACTTTTTGTAAATCTGATGAGAAGCTAATAAAAAAAGAAAATATACATTAATTATTTTTTATCAAAGATTGAGAAAGCAAGTTTTTGTAATTTTTTAGCCTCTTCAAAATTACCTTTTTTCTCCGCTTCAATAATTCTCTTATTTAATTTACTAAATTCGTAATCTCTCAACTTGCTATTATGCTTAGAAATAATTTCTAAAACTTTTTCTTGTGCGAATACTAATTTCATACTTTCAATTTTAGTTGTTAAAGCAATTAAAGAAATCTTCTGTTCTTCTGAACATTCGATATTTTTAACATCACTACTTAAGATACAAATCTTAGTTGGATTAGAACTATAAAACTTTTTAATAATGTTTAGCAATGCTTCATTTTTAGGGTTTAACATTACATGAAAATTATCACCATACAAATTGATCATATCACTACTAACTAAACAAAATTCTAAGATTCTTTTTTCTGTATTATCAGTTACATATTCTAAAGGTTTTAATGTACTTACTTTTTTCTTAAATTCAATTTCAGTTGTTGGAGTATTTACTTTATTCTGTTTCTTTTCATATGTTTTCTTTGGAGTGTGTTTTGTATAAATTATTTCCTCGAAAACTTTTGCATTTAATTCTAATTTCTCAATCGCATAATCTACATCTGATTTTAATAAATATTCATTATTATAAGACTTAAATAATATGACCAATTTATTGATTACATTAATTCTATCTACATCGTTCATTATCTTTGTGTTATCTATTATATTTCTAACAACATATGAATCATAATTAACGATGTTGTTAACTGTTTTAAGTGCTAATTCTTTATCAAAAGAATATATCTCATCTATGTCTTTATGTTCTGAAATATATTTAATTGTGAATAGATTATAGTTACTTTTATTTTTAATAATTTCAGCAGTTTTAACAATTGATTCTTGCCCTGCTCTATCATTGTCAAAACATAAAATTACATTTTTTAGATTATACATTCTTGACAAAGTAGAAATATGGTTTTGCGTAAAGGCAACACCCATAGTAGCAACTACATTTTTAATTCCTAATTTATAGAATGCAATAACATCCATGAAACCTTCAACTATATATATTTCTTCTAAGTTATCACCATCTAATGCATTGTGCATATTATATAGAGTTTCATTCTTATTGAATATACTTGTAGTTTGAGTATTTAAATATTTAGGTTCAGAACCATCAGTTGATCTACCACTAAATCCTATGAACTCTCCATTATCATTTTGAATAGCAAAAGTTATACGGTTTTTAAAGAAAGATATATATGAAGCATCATCCATCATTTTAGCTATCCCAGCACTTGCAATCGAAGATAACTTATGTTTCTCAGCACCCCTAACAATGTCATTGGTATTGGAGATTAAATCTATAATTATTTTATAATCATCTGGAGCGTAACCGATATTAAACTTATCGATTATTTCTTTTTTTATTCCTCGATCTTCAAGGTATTTTAATTTATCTGCATTTTCTGGTTTTGATAAAAATAAATGAAAATATTTATTCGCCAAAAAATTAATTTTAAACAGTTCACTATTTTTTTCATCAAAACTATTTATCTTCTTGATTTTCTCAGTTATCGAATAATCTATATTTGATGATTCACATACTTTTAAAATTGCTTGGTGATATGATATTTTTTCAAAGTTTTTAACAAATGTAAAAACATCTCCGCCATTATTACAAGAGAAACATTTATACATCTTCTTTGATTCACTTACACTTAAGGAAGCATTTTTATCATCGTGAAATGGACATATACCTCAGTAGTTACTCCCTTTACGCGATAAGCCAATATAGTTAGAAATGATTTCCTTGATGGAAACCGTTTCTCTTATTGTATTTATTACGTTGTTATCATTTTTCATTAGAATAAATTATCGAAAATGAACCTTTCAATTTCATCAATAGAAATAGTTATTTGTTGCATATCATTTCTATTTCTTATAGTAACTGTATTTTTTTCTACAGTGTCAAAATCTACAGTTAAACAATACATTGTACCAATAGCATCTTGTCTACGATATCTTTTCCCAATTGAACCAGATGTATCAAATGTACAACTAATTCCTTTTTCTAAAAACTTATTATAGATTTTAGTGGCTTCTTCATTTAATTTATTAGTTAATGGAAGTATAGCTATTTTATACGGACATAAAGTAATAGGTAAGTTAAGAACTTCTCTTGAATCTTTTTCGTCTAATTGTTGCACTTCGTATGCACTAGTAATAATTGCATAGAATAATCTATCAACACCAATTGATGGTTCAATAACATGTGGAAGGTATTTTTCATTAGTAACTGGATCTAAATATTTAAGATCTTTTTTAGATAGATTTTCATGAACAGTTAAATCATAATTTCCTCTATGTGCGATACCACATAGTTCAGATCATCCGTGAGGGAAATTGAATTCCATATCAATCGTTTTTGAAGAATAGTGACTTAGTTTATCTTTTGGATGTTCATATTCACGAATTAATTCAGGGTTAATTTTACAGTCATTAAGAAGGAAGTCTTTCACTTGAGTAATTGAGTTGTTGAAATTAGTTTCAATTGAATCTGGGTGAATAAAGTATTCAATTTCCATTTGTTCAAACTCTCTCGTTCTAAAGATAAAGTTACCTGGTGTAATTTCATTTCTAAAAGCTTTTCCAATTTGAGCGATACCAAATGGAACTTTAGTTCTAGCTGTTCTTTGGATATTTTTGAAGTTAATAAAAATACCTTGAGCAGTTTCAGGTCTTAAGTAAAGAGTATTTAGACTATCTTCAACAACACCTTGAAAAGTTTTGAACATTAAATTAAATTTTCTAATCTCTGTTCATTCATGACCTTGACAGTTTGGACATTTAATATTATTTTTAAGGATTATATCTAAAAGAACTTCATTAGAATCATTTTCATTAACAATGATATTTTCATCATGACTCTCAATTAACTTGTCTGCCCTTAATCTAGATTTACATTTTTTGCAATCAATTAATGGGTCAGAGAAATTTGAAATATGTCCAGATGCTTTTCAAACATCTGAGTTGTAAATAATATTTGTATCCAATGGTACTATATCAGGTCTAGTAGTTACAAATCTTTTTCATCATAAATCTTTAATGTTCTTTTTTAATAACGAACCAACAGAACCAAAATCTCATGCATTTGCAAGTCCATTATAAATTTCTGAATTAGGGAAAACAAATCCATAATTTTTTAAATAGTTAACTATTTCTAATTGAGTATATTTTGACATTTTAGTTCCTTCTATTCGTTTATTCTATTAGTATCAAAGAAAGATACTTCTTCATCTAAGAATGGTTGTTCTAGATTAATTGTTGGTAGATCAGATATATTTTTAATTCCAAATATATTATAGAATTTATGAGTAACTGTATATAAGAATGGTCTACCTGGAGCATCACTTCTTCCAGCTTCAATAATTAATTCTAAGTCCAATAATTTTTGCACTGCACCAGTTGGATCTTTACCTCTAATATCTTGAATAATACCTTTTGTACACGGTTGATTATATGCGATGATTGCAAGTGTTTCCATAACTTTATTTGAAAGTGGGTTTCTGTATTTTAAAGTAATTAGTTTTGATAAGTCTTCTCTATTTTCAGATTTAGACATCAATTTATATCTTTCACCAAAAATCTTAATTGTGATTCCTCTCGATTGATCATTATCATATTCATTAGTCATATCTTTTAATATTTTTCTTATTTCAGTTGAATGTAATTCAGTAAGCTTTTTAATGTCATTAAGTGAAATACCTTCATTACCACAAACATAAAGAGCTGATTCAATTAAGGATTTAACTTTACTTGAATCAATATCTCCTTTTACTTCTACAACATTTGGAGTTGAAGGCTTTTCTTCAAACAAAATATTTTCTCTCGGTTTCAAGATTTCTTCTTTTTGAACTTCAGGTTCTTGAAAAGCTTTTCTAGTTAGTTGAGGTTTTTTAAATTCTACATCCTCAAAATCTTCTAGAAAATCTTCTTTCAATATTTTATTTAATTTATCTTTGGTAGTTTTTTTATCACTATCTGTCACTACACCTATTGGTGCAAAGTCAAACAATGAATCATTATTTTTATCATCTTCTTCATCAAAGAATATACTATTTTTGTTTTTATCCATCTTAATTCTCCTTACTCATCGTCAAAGTCTTCATCATCGTCATCAAAATCAAACTCATCAATTTCTAACTCATCTTCAAGTTCTTCTTCAATTTCAAAGTCATCAATTATATCAGTCTCTTTACTTGAATGAATTAATTTATCAATTGCATCATTTAACTCTTTATCAAGATCTTGCTTTTTATCAACTTTATTTTTGATTGACAGGCCATCTTCAAGTGTTTCATTCATAATATCTTCACGATTAATTTTTCTTTTATTTTTTAAATCGAATTGTAAGTTTTGACTAATTTCTTTTTGTTTTGAAATCGCTTCAATAACTTCATGGTTAACTGTCTCAACAATGCCATCATGATTTTGTGTTACATAAATAACTTTAGTATCTTCATCTTGTTCAAGTGTAATTAATTGTCTTTTAGCCAGATGTAGCAACATGAAGAATATTGCACATTTGTACTCTAAGTCACAATCAGATTTAAATTTCTGTACAAATGTTTCAAATTCCACGCCTTCAGTTTTTTTAGTGGCAATATATTCTGATAAATTATTTTCTAACTCTTCTAAATCTATTGTTTTTACATTGATTTGGAAAGAAGGATTAATCTCTTCAGTTGTATTCATTTCTAATAGAACTTTTCTTCAAGCTTTAATTAATCTTTGCACATCAATTGATTCTGGCAATGGAGCTTCTGGCATTTCCTTAGGAATGTATTCATCAAAGTCATCTGAACTTTTTGCCAAAAATTGTACCCTTGTGCTTTGTCTTATTCTAAATTTAGATACAGAATCTTTATATTGTTTATACAAGAATAATTGTCTTCTTAAACGATCTATTTCGAGTTCAGTTTCTTCTTCAACAGTTTCATTTAAAATAGAGAGTATTTTTTTAGATTTTAATTCTATCAAATGAGAAGCCATTACAAGATATTCTGATGCTTCATCAATTTTTGAATTGTCTAGATTTTCATTAATAAATTCTAAATATTGAAAACAAAGTTCTGCAATATCGATATTCAAGATATCCATTTTTTTATCTTTAATTAGTTCAACAAGTAAATCTAATGGTCCATCATAAGTATCTAATTTAAAATTAGTACCTTTCACTTTATTCTCAATTTCAGGGTTATGTGCTATATTTTCCATATGAATATTATACTTTATAATAATAAATACTATTAATATAGATAGAAAAATTATTGTAGATAGAGTAAAAAAATATGACTCAATATCTGAGTCATATTTCAATTATTTATTTTTAGTTAAGAATATGTTTGCAGATTCACAAAGTTTTTTAAAAAGTGGAATGCACAATGCCTTTTCTTTGTCTATTTTAACATTTGAAGGGTAACCACATGCATTTTTAAGGTATTCAAATGTATGCATAAGCGCTTGAAATACATTAATTCTTTTTCTTATATCAATTTTGCCTAGGTTAATCACAGCGAAAGATAGTGTTTCAACAATTGCTGTTAATTGTTTTTTATTAGATAGTATTCTCGTTCCAATCTCTTCAAAGAAAACAGGGTTGATTTCTAGTAAATATTGATCAAATGGTATGCTTGAATTAGTGTTTATTGATTTAACACCATTGTATCCCTCTACATTTTGAAGGATGTCTTCAAGATATGTACTTTTAAGTTCTTTATTTGAAAATGAATTAGCATCAACTTTTTTTCAATCTTTTGAAAATGCTTTCTTTGTTTTTGAGATTATTGAATCGTTGAATTTCTTTGCGAATCTAAACATGTAATACCTACCTTGTATAAGATATATTATATATCACAAAAGATTAGTCTAATGATTTTTTAGAAACTAAAAGCTCAATTATTGCTCATGCTCGTTCCTGATTGAACATTACCAGGTGTTCAAATCACTACATTATTTGTGACTAGTTCAGGTATTTTAATACCGATTATGGTTGCATCTGTAATAATGTAATTTGATGTCAATATGATATAAATTCTCAACTCATCGTCTTTTCTACCATTAACACTTATTAATCTATCAATATTATCAGTTATAGAAAAAGAGTTCATAGTACTACTTTTATATATCTTGTAAGTTGTTCACAAATATTTTCAACTATATAGTTGACTATTATCAGATTTTAAGGACATGCTACTATTAATTTCTTCTGATAACAAAACTTTATCTTCTTCAGTTAGAACATTTTCAATTGCAACACCATTTTTCTTGCTGCTACTATAATTTGTTATTTCAATAGAATTCAAAGATGAAGAAGTAGGTCTATAAATATCATCCATTACAAATTCATGGAAAAAGATATGCTTCATTAAATCTACCATTAAAGCACCAGTACCTACAAAAGCATTATCAAATATTGCTTTAACAGTTTGCGGCATATTGACATCTATAATATTCTTTACATTAGTCATTCATGATAGTACATTTTTACCTTCTTTTTGAATAACATCGTATTCAATTTTATCTTGCATTTTAACTATATTGGCCACATAATCACCATTGAGAACACCTATTCATGATGGCAATATAGGCACAATTAGTCCTAATGGTAAACTCGAACCATCAGGCATATCGATAGATGTATTTGGTATAATCGATTTTAATTTAGAAATGTTGATTCAAAGGTTTTTCTTAAATGTATATTTGAATTTAATTTCTATATCAGGAATATGTGTAATACTATTATATTCATTTTTAACAACTTCTTCTGTGATTATGATTGAGTCAACTCACTCTTTATAGTTAGCAATACCTGCACCTCCTTTTGATCAAGACGGATTTGCAATTGCATCAAGTGTAGTTGCTAAATTCTGAACAGTTAAATTCGCATTATCAAATATAAATATATCTAGCATTGAACCCATTGAAGAAAAAATATCTGGCATTAAGTAATTCAAAATATTCTTCATAAAATTCTCAGTATTTTCATTTTCAGTCTTCAACAAATTTACAATAGTATTTAAAACCGGAGTATTAAGATCTAGTGCATTTGTTAACTCGATTAAACCAAGCATAAGTGTAGTAACTTCTTCAAGTTCTGGGGATAGCATAGAAATTATAGGCATAATATTAACTGCATACTTACTAATGAAAGTTAATCCACCCATAGATTTTGATTCATTAACAAATTCATTTCTATCTTCAATGGATTCGAAAAATAATGAACTAATTCCAAATAGAAAGAGATCTAAGATTTCCTCAGAGGGATTGGTTAAGATAATCCCTATGTCGATTCCTAAATCAATCGAATCCAGTAGAGTTACTAGTGCTTCAGAGTTATCGATTATCAATTGTTGGATTGGTTTATTTTGAAATAAATCATAAATAATTTTATCTATTCCAATTATTTCAGTACCCGTATCATCCATAAGTGCTTTCACTAGTTCTTGGGCTGCATCTGAAATATTTGCAAAGAAATTTAATGTAGAGTCATTCTTTTGTAGTTCTTGAAGAATGGTTTGAACTGGCTGTACTATCTTTTGTGTTAGTGAAATAACACTTCTATTCCTTTCTAATATTTCTGAATATAATTCTTCACTAGTAATCGAACTCAATGCTTTGTTACCATCTTCATAAATATCATAGTAACCAAGAAGTGAAGCATCAATTAAGCTATCTATTTCTCAATTAAGAGTCTTAGAATAATTTAAAGGTTTAAAATTTTTAATTTTATTTTCATTTTTATTAAGTGTTCAAGTGATATCATTGAAATAGTAATCTGCAAAGGTTTCACCTTCTGGAGTTTTAACAAAACTTGGAATCAAGGGTTGATCTTTGATAGAAATTTTATTCTCAATTACTTCGTAAGGTTTTAAAAACTTACTTTTATCAAATTGACTAGACTTAAATAAATTGGCATATTGTGAATTATTAAAAATTTCAAATTCTATATCGATAGTAAATAATGAATCATTTTTAACAATATTAATTTTATTGAGTTTCATCTTTAAGTTATCGTTTGCTTTATCAACTAAATCTATTAAAAATAGTTTTATATCATTTTCAATAATTTTTTCATCAATTGATTCAAAAATATCACGGTATCTTTCATCATATGGATTGTTGGGATTTTCACTATACATCGGTGGTGAGAATACTTGTTTTTCTGTATTGATTGTTTCTTTTTTTATTTCTTCATAATTATCATGAAACTCTTTTGGTGAATATTCTGGTTTTTCAACTGTAAAAGAATTGTGTTTTTCACTATTCTGTACTGCTAATACAATAGATAATGGCACACCAATAATTGAGGCACCCAAAAGAGTTGTAGATAATACGGTTATTATCTTTTTAATTTTCATATTAATCTCCTAATTTTATTTTTTTATATATAAAATTAGAATTTGTATTTAAAAAATATTTTACTATTAAAAATTTCTTTCACGTTAAAATATGATTTTTTAATTGAATGATTTATTATTAAATTAACATTTATTTGTGAAGGGTTTAATTCTTCTCTTACATGATCGGCATTGCACTCAATAGATAATAGGTAAATATCAATAGCTTCTATCAACTCAGTTGTGAATAGACTTAAAAATTTACTGTTTAAGATATTTTTAAATATTTTATGTTTAATATAAGAACGTTTTTTATATCCAATAACAAATATAATAAGTATTAAAAGGTTCGCAAATATTCAAAATAAAAGCAAAGTAAAAAATGAGGCACTAATTTGTAGTGACACAAAATTAAATATAGCTTTTGCATAAGATAATATTTCAGTACTTGCTTCCATTGTTTAATTATAGCAAATTAAAATAATCATTTTTAATATTACGATTATTATATTTGATAAAAATTGCTCAAAAAACATGCATCTAGTTTATAAATATAATATTAATTAAAGGAAAAACTATGCTAACTAAACATTTATATATACATATACCATTTTGCAAGAACATTTGTTCTTATTGTGATTTCTTTCGTATGAAAATGGATCCTTGCGATGAAAATATCAAAAAATATATTGAACTTGTAAAAGAAATGGTTGCAAAAGAGTCGTTCCACGGACAATATGAGACTATTTACTTAGGGGGTGGTACCCCTAATTTCCTTTCACATATAATCCTCAATGATTTACTTGGATTTTTATCTAATTATTTAAATAAAGAAAAAGAATATGAATTCACAATAGAATGTAACCCTGAATTTTTAAATCATGAGCAAGCAATGATACTGCAAAACAATTATATTAACAGAGTTTCGATAGGAGTACAAACAACTAACGACCAAATATTATCTAAGTTAAATAGACAACATTCTGCTAGTGATGCTCAAGAAGCAGTTTCAAATTTACATAGTGTTGGCATCGAAAATATTAGTTGTGACTTTATTTATGCATTAGAAGATATGAATGAAGAAGATATTATTGATGTAATTTCTTTTTGCAAGAAAAATGATATCAAACACATTAGTTATTATGCTTTAGAAGTTAAAGAGGGTAGTTTTTTAGCTAAACAAGATTTTGTTGTAGATGAAGAAGTTGAAGCAAATCAATTAGAATATATTGCAAGTGCACTTGAGCTTAATGGATATAAGAGGTATGAAGTTTCCAATTGATGCACAGATAAAAAATATGAATCAAAACATAACAAGGCTTATTGATTAACAAGTGATTGAAAAGCCATCGGGATAGGTGCTAGTGGTTTTGAAAATCAAACTATCTATAAATATGAAGGAACTTTATTAAATTGAAAAAAAGTTTCTGAAAAATTAACTACAGCTGACTATTATCTTCAAATTCTAATGATGGGATTAAGGTTAGTAGAAGGCATTGAAGTAGTCAAGAATAAAAGAAATGCTGAAGCTTACGCAACATTCTTTGATGATATAGTACACTGCACAATTGTTAATCACCACCTAGTGTGTAGAAATTTAAATCTTTTGCATGAGACATTAGTCAACATTGTGGATGAGACAAAAGAAAAACAATTGAAAAACATTTCTGAAAAAGTGTTTGATGAATCTAATTAATATTAGGGTTTTTTAGATTTGTTACAACTCATGAAACATCATCGTCGTCTTCACAACTATTAATAAATCTTTTAAATAAATCAACAAGATCATCAGGTATTTCAACATTTTCATTCGCAATATATTTTGTTTCAGAATCCAATAAATCAATTTTATTATCTTCAAAAGCTTTTTGAATTTCAAAGAATAACGTTGGTTTAGAAGTGACAATATAACAATCTTCATCATCAATAAAATCAATTACTGGAAAATCAATAATAGCTTCTAAAATTTGATCTTCAGTAAAAAGTGATTTGTCTATTACGAATTCAGATTTTTCTTCAAAAATCATTCTAACACTATTTGGTTTTGCAATTTGACCTTTTAATTTTGAAAAGTATCCTCTTAATGCACTAATAGTCCGTTGTTCGTTATCAGTTACAGCCTTAATTAAAACTGCAACACCATTCGGACCATAACCCTCATAATATAATTCTTTAAGTACACTATTTTCTTTAACTGCTCCTGAAATATTTTTTTCAATTGAATCTCTCGATAAATTATTTTGTAAAGCCCTATTTACTGCTGCCCTTAATCTAGGGTTAGAGTCTAAATTAGTCCCCCCTGCTTTTGCAGCGGCTTTTATTTCTTTGGCACATTTCATTCAAATTTTAGCTTGAAATTGTTGCTTTTTGTTTATCCCTGACGCAATTAAGTGTTTTCTTGGCATATTTATTCCCCTTTATTATCTTGGTATCATTAAAGGTTTTCTAACTTGTTCTTTAACAATTTCTTTTCCATGGTTAGTTTGTCTTGGTAATTGACGTTGCATTTGCATTGTTTGTTTAGGTAATCGTTGTTCTGTTTGCTCGGACCTTTGAGCATTGATATTAGCTTTAATTCTTGCTATTTCTTTGTAAGAGTCAATTTGAGCTTTAATCAGTCTATCGGCATCATGTGAATTAGAAGTTATTGTAGAATTTCTAGAATCAATTAGATCTTTTATATTTCTACACTCTTTTACGCCATATAAATTTTGATAGTTTGGTTTTGGATTTTGCAACTGAACTTCTTGATTTCTGTTCGAAAACCCTTTAAATCTATTGATAGGAATTTGCTTTGGGGCAGTTGCATTTATGTCTCTATTCAAAGGAATGGCAGCATTATTAGAATATTGATTTGTATTTGCCACATTCGCCATTCTAGTAGTGGTGATCGAACTATTAATCTCTGGTGTTGCTGAGATTTTATCAAAAATGATTTTTTGCGCTGGCTTAAATTCTTCATCAAGAAGTTTGTTAACTGCATCTCGATTAATTGCAATTCTATTAGAATCAATCATATTTTTTGTTTCCGGTAATTTTACTTCAGTATCTGAAATTATTTGTTCAGCATTTTCATTTAGCATATCGTTACGTTTTGCTCTTCTCATTTCTTTTCTTTGAAGACGTCTAGATTTTCTGCTAACATCAATTTCTTCGTTATTCTCAACTTGTTCTTGAACATCCTTAGGAACTTCTCGATTAATTTCAACATGAGCATTTGAAACACCTATTGGTTTTTCATTAGAGACTCCGGGTTGGGCGAATATCCTAGAGTTTTCATTCAACATCGAAGAAACATCAGCCATATCATCATGGAATATTTCACAAAACTCTTTTTTGCTTAGTACATTTGAAAACTTCACAAATTCAGGTGATGTCTCTAACCCTTTTCTTTCATTACTTAACCTTTGGATTTCTTCTCACATTTCTTGGTGGATGTTCTCAGTTGGGACAGGTTTTTCAACAACAATATATTTATCATTTCTTGGTTGTTCAGAAAGTTGACCAACTAATTTAGATGACTCAATATTTTTATCAATCATAGAATCTAGCTCTCTCTTATAGTTGAGCATCTTAGTTTCCAACAAATTAATGTATTTTTTGTAACTTTCTAATTCGAGTTCATGAGCTTGAACCATTGAATTAGCCAAACTTTTGTTTTGTTCTTCAAAACTCTCTTTAAGGTTAGAGACTTCTACAAAACCATCTCTAATAGCCTGTAGATTTTTATATTTTCTAGCCACTTCATTTTTATAATGATTTTCATAGAATGCTTCCATATCTTTGAAAATGGCAATTTCAGAAGATGTCATCTCTTTGGGATCTTTTTCAAGAAATGAAACGTAATTATTTGAATCTGGTGGAGACATGGTTTTTTTAACAAGTGCAATTTCATTTTTAGGTAGCGAAGCTAAATATTTATCTACTATTATTTTTTTCTCTGCAAAATCTTCATAATAATTACCAGGATGATTAGTTAATCATTTTTGGTAATGTTTTGCTGGAACATTCATCATCCCGAATTCTTCTTGAATCTCTGAAAGTCTTGCCTTTCTTTTGGCAGCTGAATTATATTCTTTAATAACTTGTGAACGAACCATTGCATTTGAGATTGGTTCTCTTGTTGGCATATTATCATAATACGATTCAGATGCTAACATCATCCTTTTGGCAATGTATTCTGGAGGTAATTTATCTAAAAATCTACCTTTAAGTTCAATTGGTCTACCTTCTTTAAGATTTCTATCTCAATGATAGACTTTCTTTTTATAAAAATTAAACTTCTCCATTAATGTAACCATAGCAACTCCAAAACTTTAAATATAATATGTATATAATATATATGTTTAATTTTACAACAAAATAAACACTTTTACCAATATACTATTAATGTTAAGTGACAAAATATTGTACCAATATATGTTATTCAAATATTTTGTGTATAATTAGTATGCTATAAGGAGATAAAATGGCTTTAATTTTAAATGTAACAATCGAAATTCCAAAAAATTCAAAAATAAAATATGAATTCGATAGAAAAACTGGTCAAATTAGTGTTGACAGAATTTTAGTAGGTCCAAGTGCTTACCCTCAAAACTATGGTTTTGTAAAAGAAGCTCTTGATTGAGATGGAGATGAACTTGATGTGCTTTTAATTAGTGACCAAGAATTCCTACCAGGTGTAAATGTACCAACTAGAATTATTGGTGCAATGGAAATGATCGATGGTGGTGAAACTGATACTAAATTAATCGGAGTTATTGATTGTGACCCTAGATATTCACACATTAATAAAATGGATGATTTAAATCAACATCTATTATTAGAAATAAAAGACTTCTTCGAAACTTATAAAAACCTCTCTAAGAAAAAAGTTGAAATCTTAGGGTTCCAACAATTAGATTGAGCAGTTAATGAGTACAACGAATGTGTAGAACTTATGAATAAATATGGTTCTATGCCTAAAGATGAATTTGTACAAAAAATGATGAAAGAACATCCAAATAAATACAAATAATTTGATAACTAAGTAATTATATATTATAATTATTTAGTATAATGGCGGCTTTGGTGAAGTTGGTTAACACGCCTGACTGTGACTCAGGTATGCGCGGGTTCAAATCCCGTAGGTCGCCCCATTAAAAATTTAAAAGTCCCTTTTGGGACTTTTTTTGTATCTTCAATAATCACACACTATTTTTTATTTACCCTTAAATATGATAAAATATATATGTGGCTATTAAATTGTAATAGCATTAAGGAGAACAATATGATACGTATAGCAGTTATTGCATGTAATCAAACTGAAGATATTGAGTTAATTACTTGTGTCGATTTATGAAGAAGAGCAGGGTTTAGAGTAGATACAATATCACTTGAAAAGAAAAATACAATTATATTGAACTCTGGAATTAAAACTACTTGTGATACTATGATTGAAAAAGCAAACTTAGAACAATATAATGCAATTTATTTACCTGGTGGAAAAGGACATGAAAAATACTTCATTGAAAACTGACCTCCAAAAAATAATGAAGGTGTTGTTAAATTACAAAAATTCCTTTTAAAGTTTAATGAAGCTAATAAACACATCTTAGCTCTATGTGCTGCCCCAAGTATTTTGGGCCATTTATATATCTTAAAAGATAAAAAAGCAACTTGTTACCCAGGTTTTGAAAAAAGCTTTGTTGAAAACTATGTTGATCAAGCTGTTGTTGTTGATCAAAACATTATTACTGGTAGAAGTCCAGCTGCAGTTTTTGAATTCTCATATAAAGTTATTGAAACTTTAGAATCGAAAGAAAAAGCTGATGAAATCAAAAATGAAATCATCGACAAATACCTTCCAATGGCTAATTAATTAGAATAACTAATACAATAAAAACTTGAGTTTGATGCTCAAGTTTTTTATTACTTATATAATAAAAAAATATCAACACGAAGTGCTGATATTTAATGTTAATTATTTTCTACTTTAACTTCGCTCTTATTTTTATCAGCTTGAGCTTTTTCATAAGCTTCAATTCATGATTTTTTAAGTTCGGTTTGTTCTTTAAATACATTTACTAAAATGTATGGATTTTTCTTTTTAAATTTTCAAATTAATGATTTAACAGTTGAATTGATTTCATCAATTAATCTTTCTTCATCATAACAATCTTGAGAGAACTCTTTTAATAAATCATTAGTTAATGACGTAATAGTGTATGCAATCTTAGTTAAGAAGTTAGTCGATGTTTTAGTAAAGAAACATCCCCTAGTTGTAATTAGTGTATTATTGATTAGTTTATTTAATTCTTTATTTAAGTAGATAGAAACATGAACTATTCCATTATCACTTAACACTTGTCTTTCTTCAATTACATTCATTGAATCACTTGATACTGATTTCCCATCGATAAACATCGGAATAGCTGGTACTCAGATATCAGAGAATGATAATTCATGATCAGTTAATTCAAGTTTATGGCCATTTACAGTAATTAATACTCTTTCCTTTGGGAAACCAGCATCAATTGCATTGTTTTGTAAAGATCTTAACATCTTATATTCACCATGGATTGGGAAGATAAATTTAGGGTCTAATGCTTTAATCATTAATTGTTGTTCACTACGAGTAGCATGTCCAGATGAGTGGATACGACACTCTGGTCTGTTTTCAATTACTCTAACACCTTTTTTAGTTAAGTTATTAGTCATGTTTTCAACATTTGCTAAGTTACCAGGAATTGGGTTAGATGATAAGATTACAGTATCATTTGGTTTTAATGTAATTTTAGTATGTTCACCACGAGCCATTGTATTTAACGCTGCAGTTGGTTCACCTTGAGAACCAGTCAATATAACTAGAACTTCTGAATCTTCGTATTGATCGATTTCTTTAGGAGAAATAATATCACTCTCACTAATTTTTAAATAACCAATTCTTCTTGAAATCTTTACATTTTCTTGCATTGACTTTCCAAGAATTAAAGCTTTTCTACCAAGTTTGATAGCCATTACAATAACTTCTTCAATTCTACCTAAGTGAGATGCGAATGTTGAGATAAATACTCTACCAGGAGCATTGATCATCATTGTTCTTAAGTTATCAATAATGTATTTATCTGATTCACTAAACCCTGAAACATCACTTGATGTTGATTCACAAAGTAAAACATCAACTCCTCTTCTAGCGAATTCTAATAATTTTTTTAAATTTGTTTCATCGCCGTTTGTAGCAAAGTCAAATCTAAAGTCACCAGTTGATGCAATGTTTCCATTTTTAGTTTTAACAAAAAGCATGAATGAATCCGGAATAGAGTGAGATACACGACAAAAATCAATTTCTGCAGTTTCAAACTTTAATACAGTTTCGTCATCATATATTTCAATTGTAGGAGCTTTAATATCTCTGTGTTCTGCTAATTTCTTTTCAATTAGTTTGGATGGTAGTAATGGCGAGTAGATAACTGGCACATTAACTAATCTTAATAAATGAGGGATACCACCAATGTGATCCTCATGTCCATGAGTAATTATTAACCCTTTAATTTTATGTTCATTTTCTTTTAAATAAGTATAGTTAGCAACTGTACCATTCATTCCTAGTAATTCATGATTGGCAAATTTAATACCAGCATCGAAAATAAATATTTCATCGTCAGTTTCGATTATATAGGTATTTTTACCAATTTCCTCTAATCCACCTAATGCAAATATATATGTTGACCCTTTTTTGTTCTTCATAATAACCTCTATAATTCTAAATATCTTAATATTAAATAAATTAACTTTATGTAATTTTGTTAATTTATTTTAACATTTTTTTTGGAATATTATGAATTAAAATAAGTTAATTTTAACTATATATTATTAATAAGTTAACGCGCTTACATCGTATATAATTTTTATTGTACAAAATGCCACACTTGGTTGTTCTACTCTTTTTCCATTTTTATAAATTTTTTCTATGAAAAACGTCACCTCATGGTGCGGGTCAGATTCTTGAATCACAGATTTTACATCAATCTTTATATCAGTAATTTCAATGCCTCGAACAAGGTTCGAAAAGTCGATAAATTCTTCCATTGTTTTTTGAGCATATTTATCTAAACCTTCTTGACGAACGTAATTATCATAGAATTCTTGTGTACCATATGTGGTTTTTAAAACTTTTGTATCGTAACTCGTATCTTCAGGCTTAAATAAAATTGAAAGCGGTTCTAAATCTTTATCTCCAATTGCACCATTTACAATTGCATTTTGCATTGTAATATACACTTCATTAATTAATGTACCATCTTCATTTTCTATTTCTTCAGTTTTATTCACAAAGAATTTTGTATTGTGCATGTCATTTTCTACATTAAATATTTTAGAAAGATTATCTCTCGGTATCTCAATTCCACTTCTACTTAAGTTTTTGCTTTCAGAAGTTAAATAATCTTTAAAGTCTATGTAATCTAATTTAGTATCCTTGTGTTTTGCATTGAATGAAATAGTTGTATCTAAAATTTCTGAAGAAACACAGGTGAAGGTAAATTGTTTTGGGGAAGGTTGGATAACATCATCTTTATCAGTTACAAATTGTGATTCAAACGTAACGCTAAACGGTGGTTCAGATTTTGTAAACGACCCTTGAATAACTTCTGATTTAATAAATTTAAATGTGTTTGCGGTTGGACCACTAGCCTCTGGAAAATGGTAAAGTTCTACAAATTCTGATAATTTATTTTTAGGTATTAAGTCATTTGAGTCAGCTAAGTATCTTTTTATTGTATGAACATTATACTTATTTGGTTGATTTTCTTTAATCGTAATAAAAGATTCTTTTGAACTAAAGTCTAAAGATAAGTTATATTCAAATGGTTTACCTTCCTCGCAACTTACAATACGGTATTTATTGTCAAATTTTTGATTTGCTGTGATTATGATATTTATTAAAGTTCTATCTTTATTGTAAGAAGCATCTTTAAGTGCGAATTCAGTATCTATTTCAGATTCTTCTAATTCTCTAATTGTAGACTTAGACCCTGGGAATGTTTCTAAATTAAAATAGTTATTTCCAAGTCACAGATCATAACTATTCATAGTTTTTAAGTGACTCTCAATAGTTGATAAATCATCATTTTTTGGAGCATCTTCCTTAATAGTAACTTTCGAAATATAATTGATAATTTCAGGACCTCTATATTCTCATGGTCTAGTAATATCTAATGATAATCCAATGATTGAACTCGTTACAAATAGTCCAAGTACAGTACATGACGCAATTATTCTTTTGTTTAGTTTCATAGAAGTCCTCTTATTTAAAAATATAAAAAATTATAAAGTATATATATTATCATTATACATAAATAATTTATCATTTTCATTTTGTAAATAAGTTCAATCATAAAAAATGATAATTTTTACATTAAATTGAATTTAAACTTAAGGTTACAAATAATATTTAGTGTCATATTGCATTAATAACAATATCTCTTGTATAATATAAAAATATTATAATTACGAGGGAATGATGTTTAAACTAGAAAAAATAATGAAACGTGACGAAGATTTCGCACAATGATATACAAGTATTATCAATAATGCTCAAATGATTGTTTATGGTGCAATTAAGGGAACAATGGTTTTCCAACCGCATGCATGATCAATTTGAGAATCAATTCAAAAAATTACAAATAGCTACTTTGAAAAATTAGAAATTCAAAATGTTGCTTTGCCATTACTAATACCAATGGAAGAATTCAATAAAGAGAAAAAACATTTAGAAGGTTTTGCACCTGAATGTTATCTGGTAACAAAAGTTGGGGACAAAGAAATCGATAGTCCATATGTAATTAGACCAACAAGTGAAATTGTTTTTTGTAAATATTTCAACCATATAATTTCAAGTTATAAATCATTACCAATTAAAGTTAATCAATGATGTAGTGTAATGAGGGCAGAGAAAACTACAAGACCATTCTTACGTAATAGTGAGTTCCACTGACAAGAATTGCATTCAGTTTTCGAAAATCAAGAAACTGCAATCGACTTCACAAAAAAGATTATTGATATATATGAAATTATTGCAAGAGAACATTTATGTTTACCAATTCTAAAAGGTGAGAAAACTGTTGGAGAAAGATTTGCGGGCGCTGAAAATACATTCACTATTGAAAGTATTATGCAAGATGGGCAAATGCTTCAATGTGGAACTAGCCACTACTTGGGAACTAACTTTGCGAAGATATATGATATTAAATTCCAAACTAAAGAAAATACATTCGCATTAGCTCACCAAATGTCAGCTGGTGTATCCACTAGATTAATTGGTGGAATCATTATGTCACATGCTGATGATAATGGATTGGTGTTACCACCTGCAATTGCACCAATACAAGTTAAGATTAATGTAATGGGATTAAATAAAAACCCTGAATTGCAAGCAATCATTGATAGTGTATACAATGAACTTTCTCCGAACTTTAAAGTTAAAGTTGATTCAAGTGATAGTGGTTTAGGGTTCAAATTATCTAATGGTGAAATTATGGGTGTTCCAGTTCAAATAGTAATTGGACGTGAAACACTTTCAGAAAATAACATCACTCTAATTAGACGTGATGATTTAAACAAGCAAACATTTAAATTAGAAAATATAAATGAAATTGTAAATGAGCAAATGCAAATATTCAAAACAAATATTACAACTAAAGCTGAAAAGTTCTTAAATGATTCAATTGTAGATATCTCTGATATTTCAGAACTTAAAGCAGTATTAGACTCTAAAAAAATTGCTAGAGTTTATTGGGCCGGCGATGAAAGTAATGAAAAAGAAGTTAAAGAATTAACAGGGGCAACTCCAAGGGTTATTATTGGTAGTGGGGAAGGCGTTTGTTTCTTGACAAAACAACCTGCGACTAAAATTGTTATCTTTGCAAGAGCATACTAATTATTCATAAAATTAAAAATATATTCAAATACTTCACTTGTGAAAAACATAGTGAAGTATTTTTATTAAACATTTTGCAATATCTCATTACATTAATAGTTCATTCATTTTGAATAATGATTATTTTTTTATAAGAGTAACTTTCTTACGATTAGTTAAAACATTATTTCTATTTTTAAAGTCTTGATGACTTGCATCCGTTGTAGCAAATACACCATTTGGAGGAGATTCAAAATTTTCAATAACCGCTTTGTAACCCCTATTAATAACTTTTCCACCATACCCTTCACTTCAAACTGTTGCATGATTTTGGAATAATTTATCTGAAACAGTTATTGATGTAATTCCATTTGACCCAGAAAAAGCAGAATTGCCAATTGATGTGACAGAAGGAGGAATTTGTAAATCCCCTTTGATGTAGTAACATTTCTGAAAAGTTCATACTCCTATTTGAAGCAAGGAGTTTGAAAGTATTAGTGAACCATCAAATTCAGTTCTATAGAAAGCATAATTATAAATCTTAGTAACCGAATTAGGGATTATCAAATTGCCTCTAAATCCAGTACATTCTTGAAAAGCACGATCTTGAATCAAAATTAAATTTTCGGGAAGCACTAAACTACCTTTAAATGCAGACGATTTATAGAAAGCAGATGCACCAATTACTTTAAGTGATTTAGGCAATGTTATTTGACCATCAAAAGTTGAACTAGTAAATTCACCAAAACTATAACTACCAATTCTTTCCAACTCTATACCTTCTTCAAAAATTATTGTTTTCAATTTACCTTTAACTTGTGAAATAAAGTTATTTTTTGAATCGCCATCTACAGTTTCTTTGATTTTAACCCCTTTAACTTCTTTTGGAATAGTTAAAACTCCATCTCAGTTTTCATAATCCCATTGTGAAATATCGGTAATTGATAGAGTACCATTGCTTGTAGTGGCAAATATACCATCAATTTTTGCATCACGATTAATGACCTTTCCGGCAAAATTTTGACTTCAAGTAGTTTTATGATTTATAAAAAGTTCCTCAGAAACTGTAATCGATGAAATTTTATTACATCTAAAAAATGCATCTTGGCCGATTGATGTGACAGATTCAGGGATATCAATGTCTCCAGAAAGTTCATCGCAGTCTCTAAAAGCAGAATCTTGAATTATTTTTAGAGTTGGTGGCAATGGAGCTATACTCTTCAAATTCGGTAAAGCGTAAAATGCACTACTTTCAATGGTTTCAAGAGTTTTTGGCAAAGTTAAAGTTCCGTCAAAGCCTGATTTATAGAAAGATTGAGCCTCTATTTTCTTTATAGTATCTGGAATTATTAAATCCCCTCTAAGTCCAGAAGTTCCATAAAAAGCACGTCTATATATTCTGTCTATTTCATTTGGAAGGGTCAAAGCACTAATCCCGGAACAATTCTCAAATGCTCTATCACCAATTGTATCTATTGAATTCGGTAAAACTAAATTACCAGCTAACTGGGAACAATTATAAAAAGCAAATGAACCAATTACTTCAATGCCACTTTCAAAAATTAAGGTATTTAGTTTTTCTTTTATTTGCACAGAAAAAGATTCTTCTAATTTATTAGAAGTTTTAATCATAAAGACTTTAATGCCATTTATTTCTTTCGGAATAGTTAAAACTCCATCTCAGTTTTCATAATCCCATTGTGAAATATCATTAATTGAAAGAGTACCATTTCTTGTCAATGAGAACATTTCAGTATAAACAGGGCCATCCCTATTGATTACATTTGACTTGAAACCTTCATTTTGATTTCAATAAAATTGACTTCAAACATTTTGATGATTTTTGAATAGATCGTCTGAGACTGTTATTGAATTAATTTTAAAACAATTACCAAATATATTATCACTCATTGTAATTACAGATTCTGGCATTTCTAAATCGCCAATTAATTTTTCACAATTAAAGAATGCCATTGTATCGATTGTCATTAATTTCGATGGCAATGTTAGAGTACCATCAAATCCAGAACAGCCATTAAATGCATTTTGTGGAATTGAATTTATTGAATTAGGGATTACTAAATTACCAGAAAGTTCGCTACAACCTTCGAAAGATGATGAACCTAAGTTCGTTAATGATGACGGCAATTTTAATTCACCAGACAAACTACTACACATATAAAATGCAAAATCCCCTATCTCTGTTAATTGTATTTGACTTTCAAAAGTTAAAGAATTTAATTTGCTCTTTATTTGGGTCGAGAAATTCTTTGATCCATTTCCGCTAATGATTTTTTTCACAGTTCTTCCTTGAACTTCTTTTGGAATAGTTAGTTCTCCATTTCAACTATTATAGTCTCACATAGATATATCCGCGATAGAAAGTACACCATTTGGTGAAATACTAAACATCCCCTCAACTATATCCTTATCAGCTTCCAAATTAATTACATTCGAACCTTCATCAAGTTCATTGTTTCAATACCCTTGACTTCATGTAGTATTATGTTTTTGATATAATTTATTCAAAACTGAAATTGAAGCAATGCCTTCAGCACCTTTAAAGGCATAAGATCCTATTGATTGAACTGAATTAGGAATAGTTAAAGTGCCTGACAAGTTAGAGCACCCTCAAAAGGCAGATTCGCCTATCGAGGTTAAATTTCTAGGGAGGGTTAATACTCCATCTATCCCTTTACATCCATTAAAAACATCTTTCTCTATTTTTTGAATTAAATTTGGGATTACTAAATTACCTGTAAAACTTAAACAATTAAAAAATGCTCTACTGCCAATTAAAGTTAGTGTTTCCGGTAAAATCAATTCCCCCTCTAATTTTCAACAATTATAGAAAGCATCCTCGCCAATTGAAGTTAAAGTTTGAGGTAGTTTTAATTCACCTTGCAAATTGGTGCAATCAGAAAAGGCAAAATTATTTATTTTTTCTAACTCTATATCCTCTTCAAATTCCAATGAAACTACTTTATTTGAAATTTGTAAAGCGAAACGTTTATTAAATTCTGAAAGACCTATTATTTTAATCTTTTTTTCATTTATTTCTCTCGGAATAAATAACTTACCATCTCAATTTGCATAATCTCATGAAGCGGTATCTTTTACTGAAAGAATACCATCATTTGAGATTTCATACATCTCATATGTTCAATCTTTACTAGTTGTTAAATTTACGTTAATAATTTTATTTTCAACTTCTTCACCTATGGAATCTATTGATTTCGAAACCTTAACTTTTAATTCAATTGTTTCAGTTACACTTTTTGTTTCTAAATTAGTGATGAAGTATTGAGCACCTACGATGCCGCCATTAACTTCGAAGTGTGATTCAAAGTTTTTGATTGCAACCGTGGGACTAGTATAACCAATTAACTTTTTGAATTCCCTTAATGTCTTATCAAAAGTTTTATCTTTGATAGATGTTTCTGGGAGTTTTAAGACGGTTAAGTTAACATCAAATATTCTATTGTCAATTTCTTCACCTTCAGAATCAATTGATTTTGAAACCTTGATCTTTAATTCAATTGTTCTAGTTTCATTTCTTGTTTCTAAATTAG
>JBOFTB010000017.1:0-2295 GCA_051651845.1 Mycoplasma sp.
TCAATGATTAACTTTATAACTAATATATGAAGGAGATAAGTTGATATAATTGTTATTTTAAATTATTTCATGATAGATGAAATAGGGATTAGTTTTTAATGTAAGCTCGCTCGCCGTAATGAATATTTATATGAGGAAAGAGAGGAGCTAATGAATAGAATTTATAGATATAGTTATAGTTATTGTTTTATCAAGAATTTCTTGATATATTTATTATAATAGAGATTAATAATATTTAAGATTATATTATATTGATAATATTGTTTTTATTAATTATTGATAGTATATCAAACAAGTATATAACAAAAAAAGATAAAACTATTATCTTAATGTAATAAAAATGAATAAATTAAACAATATTATATTTTCATTAATAAAATGCATTTCCCAACATATTATAATAATATTTATTATTATTATTACTTTACTTAATATAAATATTGATTATTTAATCAATTGTTAATTATCTATTTATGATTACATTACTTATTATAAACAATTTACATTATCATTTAAGGAATTGAATTAATCGAATTATAATATTATAACAATTCTTAATTTTTTATTATATGCTTTATTAAAGCAAACTATATAATACTAGACTATTAATAAATGAATTATGTGTATTACATCAATAATAGTAAATGCTATTCATGCATTAAAGATATAATAATGTTGTCATCTGCATTTGTAATAGTGGTCATTATAATAGTTATTAAAATGATATTGTATTCTTAATCTATTATAGACTTTGGTTTAATATTATATTCTGTCTATTAATTAATAGATGCGCTATTAAGGATTGATTTATTGCTTTATATTAATATTAGAATGCTTAGTCAATCTCTAAGGGCAAATAATTCAAAACAGATTCTCAACGTATATATATAGTTAATTAATTAATAAAAGTGTTAATTAGTATATAGATAGTAAATATATAATACATTACTATTATTTCATATTATTTTAGTTATTAATCATTAATAATGAATAATATATAAAGTATGAATGATTTATAATAATAAAAGTGTTTACTCATAAGATGTATTTACATTGGAATAAATCTAATTGATCGTATATTATTGAATATCCTTATTTAATTTATCTTTATTATCTTAAGTAGATATTGTATTAATACTATCGTGTCAAATTAATATTATTATAATTTTATTTATATTTACAATAATAAAATGAAGTATGTTATAAGATTATTATTAATAAACTATTGATGAATATCACACTCATAAAACAGGAGAAAAGGTCAAAAGAAGAAGAACCAAATGAACAACCTATAATGAATGTTTATTTGGAAGAATCAGTGAGAGATACTGATGATATATCCTTAAATGACAAGAAGATAAAAGAGAAGAAAAGAAATATAAAAGAGATACTGAAACGATAGAAATGATTGCTAATAAATGATTTAGTAATGTTGATGTTGTTCAATTTGGTATAGGGAAAAGAATAGAAAGATTGGACAACACTTTATTAAAGTGAGAGAATAGAATAAAGAATGTAAGAGGTAATATAAATATGGATATTACTGATGTTTATTAGATTAAGTATTGATTGCCTTACATATTAATATTAAATTAATTAAATATTATTAGAGAACATTGAGATGTATTATCATACTCATTTATATGATGTGATTGTATGTATTTAATGATAATAAGTGATGTTGTCATTATTAGTCAGAATATTTGAAATGATATTTAAATTAGGTCAAGAGCTAACAATAATAATATAATACATACATTATTATAGTAATAATTACATGGATGATGCATTAATACATCAAATAATAATATATCTAATAATTATTATAATAATGTAATCGATTTTAGATGATTTTATATAATAGTTAAGACAATAGGAATAGATATTAATAGTTTCTATTTCCTGTATATTTCTTATATCAGGAAACGTAAATAATTAAATGAATAGCATATAATAGATTCTAGACTAACATTTGAGTTTAATATCTCATATAATTCAGACTTAAAAACTTCTTCCAGCTCCATAGTTATCAATATTCCCATCTGAGGGATAAATTAATATTATTATTATTTGATAATATAAATAAAGAGTATAAATATAATTATACTATTAATATTCAATAATTTTAAAGATATTAAATAATCATCTATCTATGTATAAGTTATAGAAATATAGTAATGATTATAATCTATTAATGAATGTGAATAACATAATTAATAACTTTAATAATCTTTTTATTTATGATACTGATCTTATAGATAATATGGGGATTGGGGATTGGGGATTGGGGATTGG
>JBOFTB010000018.1:0-1310 GCA_051651845.1 Mycoplasma sp.
TAATGATTGTAGTATTGAAAGTAATATATTAATTAAATTAAGACAATCAATTTCTATTGATATTAATAATATATAATATTTATTAAAAATGTATGTGAATGAGCATGGCTATATAAATGGTATTATTGGTGGTGCTATAATTGCAACTGCATCTTCATTTCATTTACTCTTGAAAGGTAATCTAACTGGAATTTCTGGAATATTCTTCAACAGTATTCATAATGAAGATATTCATTATAATATTTCATTTCTGTTAGGTATGGTGTGTTGTTCAAGTACACTCAAAACATTTTTTGATACTAAATGGGCATTTGAGGAAAAGGATGAATTTATTGCAGATTGTAGTTTTTTTGGGTTTGTGATTAGTGGATTTCTGGTAGGATTCGGTGCTAAATGAGCAAATGGTTGTACTAGTGGTCATGGTGTGAGTGGTCTTCCTCGATTTTCTAAGCGTTCAATTTTCGCAGTTTCTGTGTTTTTAATATTCGGAATGAGCTTTGCTTCTTTCAAATATTATATTCCATTCCTATCAACTGATTTCTTGAGTGATTATATTAAAGTGTTGGATTGATCAGTTATAGTTTTATCGACATTTATTTCCAGTTTAGCAGGGTATGGAGTAATAGCTGGATACTTGATTTCCAAAAAAGAATGGGACAAATTGAGAGACACAGGAGTAGCCTTTGTAATTGGGACAATATTCGGTTATGGGTGATTACAAGGAGGAATGGTAAGTAGGCATAAAGTTATTAATTTTTGAGCTATTTCCAAGGATTGGGACATCACTTTACTTTGTGTTCTACTTACGGCTGTTGGTATTAATTCAGGAACTTTCTATTGAATACAAAAGCAAAAGAGACAACCTGTATGGGGCTTTACTTATAATATACCTATTAATAAGAAAATAGATGTCAAATTGTTCATTGGTGCTGCACTTTTTGGAATTGGATGGGGATGGTCTGGAATGTGTCCTGGTCCAGCTATAATGGCTTTTTATGCATATGTTCCACAAACATGTGTATTTCTTGCTATGATAGCTGCAGGACAATATTCTGCATTTTATTCAGAAAAGTTTATTGATGACAAGATGGGAGGAAAGAATGCATTTAAACCATTTAATGATATGTAATTCATTTATTTGACTTTATTTTGATTCTAATTAAGAGTCAAACAACTTTAAAATAACTCTTGGACATTAATTTAATAATTTTATCTATTTAAATTTGTCTTATTTATTATTTTAAACAATTGATTTTGTCTCAACCTCATCTTCTTTTTTATCTTTATTCTCAATGACTAATTCTATCATA
>JBOFTB010000019.1:0-2957 GCA_051651845.1 Mycoplasma sp.
AGCCATATGATGATAGATTTATTCCAACAAGAACTATTTCTTTATAGCCATTTTCAGAAACAATTTTGATTTCATTTTTTAAATTTTCTATGGATTTTGAACGAATGAATCCTCTTGCTTTGGGAATTGTGCAATATGTACAGTAACGGTTACAGCCATCTTATATTTTTATAAATATTTGAAAATTAATTGTTAAATTTTCAAAATGAATATATTTTTTATGTGATGTAATAACTTTGATTTTCTTTTTGTCGTTTAAGAATTTTATTATTAAGTTTGGATGATTAATTTTTTTTATATGTTCCAGTAACTATATCGGCTTCAATTAAAATATTATTATTTAATGGTAAAGCTTGAGGAAAACATCCAGTAAGCACTATTATCGCATTTGGATTTATGTGTTTGAAGTGGTGAATTGATTGACGTATTTTTGTCTACTGAGAATTAATTACATATACGTCTGCAATTTTAGAATTGTCTGTAATTGTCCAACCTTTTTCAAAAAAAATGTTTTTTAATAATTCTGTTTCATATTAACTTACTTTGCAACCTAATGTAAAAAAACATATCTTCATAAATTTATCTCCTGACTTCATATATTTGATGGAATTGTAATTCCTCTTGAGATTTTCATAAATCTAAGTAATTTAAAATTTAGTTGAGTAAATTTTTTTTACCTTCTAAAATTCATTTGTAAGTTATTTTATGGATTGTATATTTTTATTTTTTGGAGGCTTAATATGGTAAAGCGTGTAATTAAACTTGAAACTATAAATGATGTAAAAGAATTTGTAAATATAGTTAACAAGTATGACTTTGATATTGATCTTGCTTCCGGTAGGTATGTTGTAAATTTAAAGTCTATAATGAGAATATTTAGTTTAGATCTTACTAAGAAAATAGAAATTAATGTTGATGCAGATAAAAATTCTGATTTTTTGGAAAAAATTGAAAAATACGTAGTTTAAGATGACTATTTGATACATAAGAAGTATTTTCGATGATTTGGTACACGCAAACAGATTTATAATAATTTTTTTGTAATTGCAATAAGTTAAATAAAGTGTTGAAAAATGTTATTGATTTCTGACTGTTTAGTTTTAAGAGGTTGATCGGAATTGTGTTAAATTGAATTTAATTCATGTTTTATTCATATTTTAATTTTTAGATTTCGCAGTTTTTATGATTTGTTTTCTTGATTTATAAGTTTGTTTTGGGAGATTTTGATATGTTAAAAGTTTACGTAAAAGTGATTGCAATGTGGAAAATTTAAGAGATAAAACGGTTGCAATTATAAGTTTTGGAAGTCAGGGATGTGCTCAAGCTTTAAATTTAAGAGATAGTGGTATTAATGTTATTATTGGTTTACACAGTGGTAGCAAAAGTATAGAGAAGGCTTTAGATGCTGGATTTAAAGTTATTAGCACAGCTAATGCAACAAGAATGGCAGATATAATTGTTATATTTGCTCCTGATGAACTTCAAGCAGATATTTATAAAACGGATATTGAGCAGAATTTGGATTGTTCTAAGGCTATAGCTTTTGCGCATGGTTTTAATATTCAATCCCCTGGTAATGCTAATGTTTTCATGATTGCACCTAAAGGACCGGGATTTGTGTTAGAAGTGAATATCTTAAAGACAAAGGACTTCCTGCATTAGTTGCTGTGTATCAAAATGTTACTGAAGATTGTATAGAAATTGCGTTGTTTTATGGTTCTGGAATAGGATCTGACCGTGCGGCAATATTTGAAACAACGTTTGATGTTGAAACAGATTTATTTGGAGAGCAAGCTGTTTTGTGTAGTGGGTGTGTGCTTTAATGGAAATTTGGTTTTGAAATTTTAGTTGAAGCTGGATATCCTCCTGAAAATTCATATTCTGAGTGTATTAAGGAGCTCAAACTTATTGTTGATTTGATTTGTCAAGATGGATTTAACTATATGAAAAAATTTATTTCGAATACAGCAGAATATGGTGGATATTTAGCTGGGAAATGTATTGTAACAAATAAAACTAAAGATAAGATGAGGAAAATTCTTTCTGAAGTTCGATGATGGAACTTTTGCTAAGAAATGGATAGATGATAATGAGGATGGGTTAGAACAAATGAATGCTCTTAGAGAAGAGTCATTGTATTAAAATTTGGAAGATATTAGCAAACGACTTGGAGACATATGTTCTTTTAAAAGTAGTATGGGAAAAGCAAAAAAATGAGTAATAAGTCAAACATAATTAATTTGGTGATAATACTGTTATCGGTGGTGATATTATTATCTTATATGTTATTTGTGGTTGGATTAGATAATATTATTAATGTTTTTGTTAATTGTGAGCATGCGTTGCTTCTTGTGGAGGCATTTGTTATGATTATGTATTGGTATATTTTCGGCCATGTATTAAATGAGGGGTTAGGAATATTTCATCAAAAACTTAAGGCGAAATACAGTATATTTTGTTTTCATTAATGGGTTTATCTCTATATAGACATGCTGTATCAAAAAGATGATGGCCGTCGGCTATATAGTAAGTTTTATCACTAAAGAAATCTTTCAAGTCATCTAAAGTTTTTTCATCGCTTATTTCCCAGATTTTGTGAACTGAATTGTTTTTGTTTCGCTTTAGCAAAGCAAAGCAATTTGATTTAACTACCTTAGATAGAATATTTGATTTTTGTTTGTTATATGATTTATATAGAGAACATATCGGGCTGAATTCGCACTTTGTGCTATTAAATAATTCTATACGGTCTGTTTTATATTTAGAAAATGTATTTTCGTGAGTTAAAATATAATTTTCACTTTTTTTAGGAAATTTCAAAGCACAAATAATACCTTTCATGTGATATGTGGTAAATTCAATTTTATCAGAAATTTTATATGCGGATAAAGATTTTTTTGAGAAAAAACTAAAACTTGATTTTGTATCCATTCATCGAGTATTCTTTTAGCAGTATC
>JBOFTB010000020.1:0-2880 GCA_051651845.1 Mycoplasma sp.
ATGCACAACAACTACAAATATCAGTGAGAATAATCAATATTGTACTAAATGCTTTGAAGGTAATTCTTTTATAGAGAATAATCTAAGGAACTGTTTTTCCACATCATCACTAAGTCAAATGAATCCAACATATTATTTAGATCAAAGTGACAACACTTTTAAAAAATGTCATAATAACTGTGGATCATGTACTCAAAAAGGAGATGACAATACAAATTTGTGTACTTCTTGTGATAAGAATAAAAATATGCACTTTATTATACATTCACCTACTAATTGCGTTTCACCACCAGGTGATGGATATTACCTAGTAACTAGCAATAACACTTATGTTCCATGTTGGGATACATGTACTAGTTGCTTTAATATAGGAAGTGAGGAAGATCATAAATGTAATAGATGTATTAGCAACTATATCTTTACAGAAGATAGATTTAAATGCATTGAGCGTACATCTAATCCTGATGATTACTTTTGAGATGATAGTGACGGTGAACCAATATTTAAGAAATGCCATAAAAATTGCTTAGTATGCCATCAACAAGGAAACGATGAGTATAATAAATGCGATAAATGCACTTCAGATCGCGCATTTTTATATGGTGGAATAGAAGGAAATTGCATATTAATATCTCAAATGCCTGAAGATAGTTATTGAGAAAATAATGAATACAAGAAATGCCATGAGGATTGTGAGAAATGTTCCCAAGGAGGTACTGAATTAAGTAGTAATTGTGATAGATGTAAAAATGGTTTATATGCCAAAGAAGGTGAAGGAAATTGCTATCACAAAGAAGATAAACCAGATGGTTTTTATTACGATGAAGATAATCGAGTATTTAAAAAATGCTTTGAAAATTGTCAAGTATGTGTTATTGGTCCAACTGAACAAGCAAATAATTGTGTTAGTTGTAAAAAGAATTCATATTTTATATCAACTCATCCTACAAATTGTGTAGATATTAATGATATGCCTGCTAATTATTATAAGGATGAGATTAATAACATTTATAAGCCTTGCTCAACTAATTGCACAACTTGTCAAAAAGGTGAAGAAAGTAAAGAAGTAACGAATTGTTGAACATGTTGAAATGATTATCATTTTATTATTCCAAAAATCAACGGGAAATGTATTCATAAAGATGATAAACCTTCTAATTATTATTGAGATGAAAATGATACATTTAATAAATGTTATGAAACCTGTTCATTATGTAATAAAGGAGGAAATGCACTCTCTCATCACTGTACTGCATGTTTAAATGATGATTATCATTGGGAGGATATACATAAAATCAATTGCGTTACATCAGAAAATCAACCACCAAATACATATTTAGACAAAGAAGATAATACATATAAGCCATGTCATACAAATTGTACGGAATGTATTAAACCAGACGATGAATATAGTTCTAATTGTGTTAAATGTATTAGTGATTACTTCTTTATTGATTCAGTAGAATTAGGAAACTGTATATCTAAATCTGATAAGCCAACTAATTACTACCTTGATGATAGCAAGCTTGTTTATCTGCCATGCTATAAATCATGTAATACTTGCTCTGCATATGGTAACTTAGCAAATAACAATTGTGATTGATGTATAAATGAGTATTATTGGTGAAATGATAAATCAACTAAACAATGCATAAATCAGCAACCTGATAACTATTTCTTGGATAAATCAGATAATACTTATAAACCTTGTAGTAAAAATTGCACATCATGCATAAAAGGAGAAAGTGAAGTGTCATCTAATTGTGAGATCTGTCATGATGATTACTTTTTTATAGGAGTTATCGACTGAGGTAATTGCATCCATCGGAATGATAAACCATTAAATTATTACTATGATGGAAATTCAGTTAAACCTTGTCATGCAAAATGTCAAACTTGTGAAATAGGATTCACATCAGATAGTAATAACTGCTTAACATGTATTGAAAATAACTTCTTTGAGAATGAAGCCTCGAAGAACTGCATTGATTATATACCAGATGGATATTATAGAGATGGAAATGTATTGAAATGATGCCATGAGAATTGTTTTCAATGTAATATTGGAGCTGATATAAAAAACGATATACATAATTGTATTACATGTAAAAATGAATTACATTGGATAGAAGGAAAAGATACTAATTGTATTAGAGAAGCAGACAAACCTCTTTCTTATTATTGAGATGTATCCCTTGATAAATATAGACCATGTCATGATAATTGTTCACTTTGCAAAATAGGACCAACAATAAATGATAATAACTGTGACGTATGTAAAGATGATCTATTTTGAGTAGAACCAATAGATAAAGGTAACTGTATGTTAATAAAAGAAATACCGAATGATCATTACTTTGATGATGACGATAAGATAATTAAAAAGTGCTATGATACATGTAATAAATGTAAAGTAGGTTATAATGAAGTAACCGGAGAGCATAATTGCATTCAATGTAAAAATTCATTCTTCTATGAATCAGTTACTTCATCGAATTGCATTAATATCATATATGAAGGTCATTATCTATATAAAGGAGACAATAAAAGTTATCTCAAGCCTTGTTATGAATCATGCTCTTTTTGTCATGGTGAAGGTAATGAAGTAAAGAATAATTGTTCGAAATGTAAGCAAGATTACTTTTGGATAGAAGATAAACCCAATAACTGTATTAATCACCAGCAAATAAATGAAAACTACTACTTAGACATATATGATAACACATTTAAAAAATGCCACAAGAATTGTAAAACATGTTCTATTCAAGGAAATAATGAAATAAACAATTGTGATTCATGTGCTTCAGATAGATTCTTCATTGAACCAAAATATAAAGGGAATTGTGATTTAAAGAGTGATATTCCTTCTGATTACTATTA
>JBOFTB010000021.1:0-1041 GCA_051651845.1 Mycoplasma sp.
TTCTTATAGTGGTAATTATGCAATGGCATTTTGGTTCTTTACAGAAGACTCAACTACTCTAACGAATGGTGTTCATCTTGTTTGGGAAAAACATTTACAAGTTACAGTTTTCCATAATAATCTTTGATATGCTGTATGCTTCCCTCAAGGTTATTATACTGATAAGATAAGTAATGAAGATATTAATAATAAATTTGATACTGCTTTAAACGGATGAAAGGAAGAAATTAAGGAAAAAAGTGGTGAATGGATGTGGATTATTTGTAGTGTGTCAAATTTTAATCAGACATATTTTATCAATGAATCTCCAAAGACACAATTTGAACTTGAAGCTTTATATGAAGATGGATCTTTAAAAGCTTTTAGTCTTTATCCTTTAAGATACTTTATGAGTGAAGTTGGTTGAAAGTCTAAATTAAAATTAGAAAACATAAAATCAACTCGAAAAATATATTTCAGAAGTATTCAATTATTCCAAGATTATATTCCATATGAATATTTAATTAGATATATGGATTTAAGTAAATTAGTAGCTAATTATATGCCTTCTTTAGTATTTGTATGCAATTTTGCTAATATTAAAAATGGAAATAATCCGACTACAAAAATCCTGACATATAGTACATACAATCCTTTGATAGTAACATATTCTGTTAATTTAATTGGAGAGGCAAAAGAGTTAAGTGCAAATTTTGTGTTCTTACCCCTATGTGATCCCACCGATAACCAAGGTTATAGCGAAAAGACGAAAAAATGTGGCCCAATTAACTGCGATAAAAATGGTTTAAGTGCATATAATTGTTATGAAGGTGGCAAACCATTGAATTGTCAATTTCAATATTTTGTTAATGTAATAGGTGACGACACAAATTGTTCAAATGGATGTATAAAAGAAATTCTTCGAGCACCTGGAACATCTTCAGTTCATGGTATTTGTACTTTAAATTGTCCAGTTGGGAGTAATTGTCCAAAAAACGATTTAGGAAATTATAAAACAGGTTATAAATGTCCATCGAGGGACAGAGTAAATTATTATTGTAT
>JBOFTB010000022.1:0-1859 GCA_051651845.1 Mycoplasma sp.
TAACCGTATCGAACGGCAACCACGAATTATCGCATAAACTTTTAACCAATTAATTTAACTTCCCATATTATTACAACTCTTCCAAGCTCTGACTTTAATTAACCACAATTCAGTGAATCAACTACATTTAGTATTATCAGAAATATCCAAGTTGTAATCTTATTTGATATTATTTAGTATAGCCTTGCCATACTTTTAAAATCTCTGTGTAATTTCATCTACTGCTCTTTCAAGTTCAAATACATGAAATTTAGTCAATGTTTCTTCTGTGTAATCAACGTAATCAATCCCACCACCTAGGACATACTCAAAATAATTCCATTCGCCTATTTCCATGTCAAAAACAAGTCTTGTTTGTTCATATTCTTCGTCATATCCTGAAATATGTTCAGTCTTCCTCATTAATATTGAGAAGTCCCCAGAGCTTCCAAGTCTTTCAAATTCCTTTTCAGCTAATTTCATTCGTGTTAAAAATTGTAATATCAATTCAGATTTGTATTCATGTAAAGCTTCTAAATAACGTTCTTTAATATTAAACATAATTAATAACTCCTTTTTTCATAAGTCTTCCATCTCTTTAATTCATCAGCGAGACACCATATAACGTGCGAAAGTTCATTTGGTTCAAATAATTCTAATTCTTTTCTTGTGCATTCTCTTTGTCCATAATGGTCATTGTCTTCTATTGTTTCATATAGTCTATAACATTCATCATAAACATCATATTCCAGCCTTGTTTGTACAACATAATAATCTGATTGAGAACCATCTTCCCTTATTGTTATACAAAAATCATCAGAATCTTCAAGTCTTTGAAACTCCGTTTCAAGTAAAGGCATTTTTGCTAAAATATCATCTATCAATAATTCTGTATACTTCGACTTTGCTTCTAAATACTGCTCCTGTGCTAACTTCAACATTTCATATACTCCTCTTATTCATTATTATTAAAAATTGTTATTCCTAAATACACCCCAAAAATAAAAGCAATAATCCCCACTATTGTATTCATCTTTTATACCCCACATATTTTTAATGATGGCATTACCACACTTAGGTTGATAAGCAAACTGATGACCGTTATTTTTGGTTATGGATTTCACGGCATTCCATTCCCCTTTTTCTTATCATTCCTTGAAATTACGACCAACGGACTACTGCCCACGCCACTTAAAATCAGAGGGAATCAATACAGTTGGTTAAAATCTTATCAACTACCATCACTACAAATAGTGTATCATGTTATTTATTTTTTGTCAATATTTATTTTGAAAAGGTTGGTTCTATTTTTCATATTCTACAATTGTGTTAATCGTATGATACTGTAAGTGAGCATTTACTGCAATTAATTCTGGGATAATTTCGCTTGTCGAATCTATATTCATTGCTGACAATAATTCATGTCTGTCAAATCCCTCTGATGTATATTTTACACCTAAATCCATTTCTATATAAGTATTTAATGAACTAATTAATTTTAACTCAGTTTGCAATCCATAATGAGGATGTTTAGTATCAATTAACATAATCTTATTTTGAGTAGTGTCATGTGTCGATAATTTTAGTGGATTTACATATTTACTATTCATATATTCCATATCATTTTGTTTTTTAGTTGTTAATTTTAAAGTTGTATTTGCGTTTTTCATTTATATTGCTCCTCTATTGCTCATTGGCTTTTTTATTTAAGATAATTTTTTTTCTGTATTCTAGTTCTTCAACAATTTTTCTAAGTTCTGAAAGTTCTTTATCTAATTCACTCAATGAATTGATTTCCTTCAGAATTTCGTTTAACTTCTTATACATATATTATATCACAATTCCTTTAATAAGTCAAATTATATTTTACAAAGTTCTTC
>JBOFTB010000023.1:0-4476 GCA_051651845.1 Mycoplasma sp.
AAATGAAATTAATGACGGAATAACTTTAAGCCCAGGACATGGCTTTTTTATAAAGCCGAATACAGTGGTTTATGCAAAGGGAATTGGTCAATTGGGAGTTATAACTACAACTACTGAAGTAGCACTGCCTGCAGGAGGAAATGGTGGCGGAGAAAAAGGAGAAAAAGGTGAGAAGGGTGACATTGGACCAATGGGACCAAAAGGAGACCAAGGACTTCAAGGTCCAAAAGGAGAAAAAGGCGATGATGGTGATAAGGGTGACAAAGGAGATAATGGAGATAATGGAATATTAATTGAGCAGAATGAAAAGACTGCTATTAAAATTTGGATAGGTACTCAAGATGAATATAATAACATTCAATTCCCAGATGAGACAACATTATATATGATTAAAGGAACGCATTAATGATTACAATAGGTGACTTTCGTCATTTTGTCAAAGCGTACATTGGTTCAAATGAGATTAACAGCTGTTACATAGGTTCAGAAAATATATATGGGAATAATCCTGAGCCTATTCAGAGTGGATTAATATGCTGGTTAGACGGTCGTGACGGTCAGAATAGAAGAAGAAGTTCTAAATGGCCCGACAGGTCTGGTCACGGAAATGACGGAGACATTATAGGATTAGATGGTACAGAAGCGAGTGGATGGGACGGAAAGAATCTTGTTCTGGATAAGATAAACGACTATGTCAAAGTAAATCTGGGTAAAACTTTCGACAAAGACTTCACAATCCAAACAACTGTAATATTTAATGAAATGCCTACTAAGAATTATGGAAGGGTATTCCATACAAAAGCCTCTAGTGCAGTAGCCTCACACAAATGCTTTATTGGTACATACGGCAGTATTATAAATAACTACCTTCTTCAAGCTGGAAGGTCAGAAACCTCAGAAGTATCACAGGCTAGACCAATCAAATTAGAAAATAAGATGACTTTTACAATAAGTAAAAAAGATGGCGTATGTAGCTTCTATGAAAATGACACATATCTAAGAGATGATGATGCGCCAGCTCACTCTTTTGATGAGATATACTTTAATAACGAGTACGACAAGCCTTATCAGTATGCGAATGCGTTTGACATATGTTCTATTTTATTTTACGATAGACCTTTAACTAAGGACGAGATAACTCATAACAAGGAGTACGAGAGCACAGTCGATAGAGGATTAGAATATGAAGAAGATGTTATTCCAGAAGTTGTTGCACAAGATGGACTTATATGTTGGCTTGACGGACGTGATGGATACGAAGACGACAGAGTTTGGATTGATAGAACTGGTAACGGAAACAATGTTGATTTAATTGGATTTAATGCAGGTGGCATGTGGACTGGAGCTTCTTTAAGATTTGATGGTAAGAGCAGATGTGTTGCCGATAAGAACAAACGTTTTAATTTACCTAACATAACTATGAGTACTACATTCAAAATGAATAGAACCAATTCTAATATGGACATATCTAGTTTTGACGAAGTAGCTGGAAGTGGGGTTGTTATATTCTCTCAGAGTCCTAAACTGGCATTTGTTAGAGGTGACAGTAGTGCTGCTATTGATAAAAATAAATATGAAGATATGTTCTCTGAAGTTACAGTGGTTGGAAATGGAGAGAACTGGAAAGTTTACTTTGATGGACAAATGGTTAAAGATATGAACCTTAAAGATAAAGCTGGAGTTGTCAATGCCTTTTTATCACTTGGGTCTCTAAGAGATTTAACTAGTGGAAGAACTTATTTCAATGGTGACATATATAGTATTAAGATTTATGACAGACCTTTAACTGGCAAGGAGGTTGAGGGTAACTGGAAATACGAAAAGGCAATCAACAGAGACGAGATTATAACCCCTGTTTCTGATAAACTTATATGCTGGCTAGATGGTCGTGATGGGACTAACATAGATAAGGTAGATGCATGGAAAGACAGGTCTGGACTTGGAAACTATGCTATATTGACTGGCCTAGATTTTAATAATGATAGCGGATGGTTAGGAAATGTTCTTGCCTTCGACGACAAAGACGATAACCTTAGAATAAATATTCCTCATATGGCAAACCACGCTAGAACTTTTGAAGTAAAGGGTGTTATAAAAGATAACCTAGGACTTCGGTTTCTTGATTTCTTAGAGGGAGATACAGATTCGCCATCTCTGTATATTGACAACAAGACTACGATTAGTTTTAAGTATGGTAGTAATTCTAGGCCAACTAAAAGTATAGAAACTATAAAACCAGGAGATGAAGTGCATTCATTTTGGTTTGTAGACGAGGAAAAGAAGCAACTTAGCATGACTCTATTTATAAACGGAAGAAAGCAGCAATCCAATGTCGTAACTCTTACAAATAATGGGGGAATCATGTATAACTCGCTAGGGTTTAATGACGCGAAGAATTGCATACTTAAATACTTCCACACTATCAGGATATACGATAAAGTTCTAACAGAAGATGAGATAACTCGTAATGTTGCGTATGAGGATTCAATCGACAGGTCAACTAAGCTACAACCTATAACTAATGGATTGGTGAATTGGTTTGATTTTGCAGACGGGAAGGATAAAGAAGACACTTTAGATTGTAGAGCTAGTAATAATAAGTTGGTTTTAAGTAATTTCAACTTTGATGAGAATTCAGGCTGGACTGGGAGCGGATTGAAGTTTGATGGAGTTAATGACTGGTGTAGCTTCTCAGAAAAGAACTGTATAAATAATATGGTAAACAGTAACTTATTTACTTATTGCGTAACTTGCAAACTAGTAAGTAAGCAGTATATTCCACTTTTTGTAACTGGAGCACCATCAGCTGCAAAGGCTATGCAGTTAGGTTCGTTTAATTCAAAAGTTTTTGTTGGTAGATTTAACGATGATGGCGTAGGGCAAGACTTCCCAAATAATGTATTGGCTACAATTACCTATGTTAATTTTGAAAAAAATAAATTTAAGGCATACGTAAATGACGATGCTGGTTCGCTTATTGAATTAAAAGATTTGACTAATGACGTTGAAATTGATTCTGAGGCAACTATCGGTAAGTTGGTTAATGGAATGACTTCGAATAGAATTATTAGTGGGTTAGTTTATTCTGTGAAGATTTACAACAGAGCTCTTACTTCAGAAGAAATAGTACATAATTACAAATACGAGCAATCAATAGTCAGAATAAATAATACAAAAATATTAAATACGCTAGAGCATGAAAAATCTTATGGTATAGGTTACGCGTCACAACTATCTGAAATACAGCTAAATACATTTAGATTATCAAATGACAAGAATAAATTTGTTGCTGGATTGAGATATTGTGATGGACTCGAAGTTGAAGAATATTCTTATGATGAAATTATAATTAAAATGAACGAATCAGACTGGAATGATGCTGAAATGTTGAAAAATAATTAAATTAGTGGATTGTGATTTGTATGAAGAAAATTATCATGACCTTATCAATATTATTGTCAGCTTGTTCGTCAATAAAACCATTAAGACCATTTGGACAAAGTAGCATAATGATTATACACAATGGAACTAGGAATGTTACAATAGGTGATACCATTATAGTTCGTGATCTGGGTGATGTCGACATATTGCTACATGAATTTGGACATATTATGAGTTTTAATGTTAAACGACCAAATGAACAACTGATAGAATTACTAAATAAAGAATATCCTATTCCACCAAAGATAATTCCTTCTGAGCATAATAAAGAGCTTCAGGATTTTATAACTACAAGCACTAGATGGAAGATAAAATATCCATTTAAGCATAATAAAAATTGTAATATAATTGAAGAATTAATGGCAAATCTTTTTGCAATATTTGTAAGAAGAGGTGAAGAATTGGAGTATATAAAAAATAATTATAATGAAATATATATTGAATATGAGAAATATTATCATTCATTAAAAAGATAAATTTTTATAATTGAAAATATTCTTCATATAATATTTATATTTTTAATGTTATTAATTAGATAAGCTTGATCTACAAAATAACATAATGTATAATACTTTTAATCATCATATATGGTACACATATTGGCCATATGTGATGATTAAATATAAAAGGAGGTATATATTTAAATGAATAATAAAATGTACACTGGTCATTGCGATTTTAGTCCATTAGCTGGAAATTGTAAGATATCAGCAGGGTTTTTCCAAGGGACAAATGATACTACTATAAAATTAATTCCATTAAGGGATTCACGTGTAGTTAAATTGTCTAAGGATGATACTTGCATAGTTTATGTATTCAAAGATGATATACGTATTTTCGAAGAAGACAAGGAGAAGCAAGAAGTAAGTTTTATTAATGACGATGGTATGATAATAATTCATCCATTTGAAGAATTTACAGAATATGATGGTCAAAATATTTTAATGATAGAAATTATTAGCAAAGGTATGATTACGAGGTCAAATGAAATTCATTATACTGTAGCTAAAAATAAAACATATGTTTCAAAAGGTA
>JBOFTB010000024.1:0-4583 GCA_051651845.1 Mycoplasma sp.
GCGAATATACGAATCCAGAGCCTTTGCATATTCCCCATTTCGGGCGGAATGATCCAACGTGGTTCCATGAGCCGCCGTTCGGGTTTTGATTACGTCCATCCATTCATTATTTGCCATCCTTTAATCCTCCTCTTTGATAATTTCCACCAAATCAATATCCAAGCCATTGGCAATCTTAGCCGCTGTCTTAGGCTGACAGCTTTTGCCGTTGACGATAGACGAAAGACCACTCCTAGACATACCGATTTTTTTCGCGAACTCAGTCTGGTTAAACCCTGATTTCCCAAGTTCAATCTGAACCTTCGACTTATTGAGTATCATGAGCTCACCTCCTTGTTATTATTATACATCATATTATTGAGTCTGTCAACTAATTGTTTAAATATGTGTTAACTTATATTGACATTGTATAATTGTGTTTGTATAATTTAGTTTAACTTTGTACACTGTTTTTCTCTTTTTTCTTTAAAGGCTATCTTAAAGCTAGTACTTGTGGTACTTCCAGAGCGTCCGCTAGCTGTGCTATCTCCGCTTCCAGATTATTACACCATGAAGCGTATATGATTATCTTTTGAAAGACTATCTGAGCTACTGCATTTACCTATGTGACTACTTCCGCTAATGTTTGTTTGTGGTAGTCGGGCTGATGGGCTATGGGTAACACAACAAGACAACAAATGGTTCGTGCATGATCAGGATGCATATCGGGTAATGGAGTTCGATCGAGAAGCAGATGCCATTGAGGAATACCGAAGCATTGAAAATGAGATGGAATACTAGCTTAAGATTTTGCATGGGGGGAATATTGACAAGCTTGTTTATCGTGTTATATAATTAGGCAAAAGAGATTAATATCCAATCGGACAAAAAAACGAAAACCCAGGAGGATTGCCCCTCCGGGGTTTTCTATTCCTTAAAGCAGCTTAAACTTTTTCAGGCTAGTTGTCTTATCTGTTTCGCTCTAGCCATTTGCAGATGCAGTAGGCCACGACACTTGCTTAGAGCGGTGAGCCAGGATCAGTAATAATAAATTTCATTAGAGTTCTCACCAATCATTATTAATTAAAGAAGATTAAGAACAAAGAAGCCAAACTAAGAAATTTATAAAGGCTGCAGAAAAGCCGCCTAACAAAATAAAGGCTGCAGAAAAGCCGCCTAACAAAATCCACTTCACTAAGCTCACCCCCTGTCTGGTTGCCAGAATTTGTGAGACAACGGAATTATTATAGCATAACTCAGCTTAAAGAACCACTAAGGAGTGTGCCAGGCTTCAATCGAAGCTGAATAAAAAACCCGGAAAAACGAAATGTCAGGATGCGATTTAAGGGGAGAAAATGAAAGTCATGGAACTGGAACACCTGAAAAAACAGACGGTTTCTAGGGAAAGAGCATTATTGAATCCATGGAAAAATCGGGAAATGGTTATTCCTGGAAGTAAGGCCTGTAAAAGAAAATCTACCGCTTACAGCTTCTCCAGGTTGTCAAGGTAGTTAGGCTCTGTACCTCTCTTTCTTTAAAGGCTTCTTTTTCTATATCCCCTTTATTATGTGACTATTTCAATCCACAGCCCCTTATTGAGGTGGTGACATACAAACTTGTTTTGTTTTGCCATCAGTGTGTCAATAGGGTATGTTTACACTTGCAGTATTTCATAATCGTATTTACTATTTGTGTGACATGTATTTTGGGCTTTTTTCAATATGGCGTTTGGGCATGCCCTAATGCAATACATTTTGAGATGCTGTCCAGCTCATTAGCGATCCGGTCTAGCTCGACCTCATAGCTATATGCTCCATTGTATACTCCAGTCTTTCCAGCCTGTCATAAAGTATCACGGTTTTGCCGTTTCGATTGCTTCAGGTTTCGTTAAGTGGTGTTTTCGCATTCCGATAGTGGCAAGCTCCAAAAACTCATCCATAATTGATTGAAAATATGAATAATCTGCGTCTGCTAATGAATGCCAAAAACAAATGATTTTTTTAATTCCTTGTGGCAACGAACTATGTTTACTATCATTAATATTCATTAACAACTTCCTGTATGTTTTTGAATATTTAAACGCTTTGTCAGTAACTTCAATATTTTCGTAATCGATGCCGAAAATTATTTCGTTACTTAATTTTCCATGTACATTTTCTACTTCATATAAGTTAATATCTCTCAATTCAGTATAGTTAAATGACAATACATAGGTGCTATTAATGCCCTTTACCAAATTATTAAGAAGTTCTTTCGAATTTCTTAGATAAAAATGTAAATTGAGGTAAAAAAGCAACGATAGCCATTCCCATACTTACAAACAATTTATCTTTAGTCACTTTTTCAATGATTTTACCAGTAAAAAAAACTGTAACCAATCCAAAAAAAACGCTAGCTAATCGAGCCATATAAATCAATGCAAATTCAGAATCGTTAAACACAACCAACACTTTCATAAACAAGCTACTTATCAATGCTCCTAAAAATTGAGGATAGAAAGCGTATGACCAATGACCTAAATGATAAATAGTATCTGCATCGTAACCTGTAGGGAGTTTCCCATGTTTAAATATGAATTGCGGAATTTGATATCTCATTAGTTCATCTGGTGCATTATAAATTGGTATTGCGTACACCCAAAAAAGATACGTCAGTCCCGCAATCAGTAACACTATCCACGTTAATAAGTTCATTCTCTTTTCTATTTTTGACAATTTCTTAACACTCCTTAATTCAAAACTTTTCTCTACTCATAATAACATTATAATACAGTCATTCAAAAGAGCAGAGGACTAGCAAGAACCCGTATACTTGATATATTGTTATTGGCAGACTGGCTATTTAGATTCAACCAGTATCCAAGTCTAACGAACCTTGTACCACCGCTGTTTTAAAGCTCTCTAACGCTTCTTTTTTCATTGCTTGAAATACTCTATGCATTTCAGGCATTAAGTTAGCTAAGGCCTCTTGTAGCTGATCCATTTTTTTTCTTTTTGATTTTAAAATTAACTGCAGCATTAGAGAACGAGTCGTCAAGTAAGTCTTGCCGTATCGACCACGTGTAGTTTTAACAAATAACTCCCCTTCAGTACGCAATTGGACCATTAGGTCCTTTAGTGTACTCAGAGGTATTTTAAGTTCTTCTACAATTTGTTTGGTTGTGATCTCTAAAGTAGGTTTTTGATAATTTGTTTTTGAATGAATATAGCTGATAAAGTCTTCTTTCCACTCATGGTAGTGTACACGTTCTCTATCTTCACGTTTTTTGGCGTGTTTCACCCATAAAGAACGGTCTACTCGGCCAATATTTTGTTTCTTAAATGCTAATAACTGCTCGGATTTCACCCATTTGTTGATTAAAAGATCAATAAATTGACTACTTGCACCCTGGTACTCACCTGAGTAAGCACTGATTACCTTTTTTTCAACAATTCTATTATTTAAAGGGTTGGTTAGGTTTATATTAAACAGATCCATTTCGTTTAAACAATCCTGGAAAGGTACTCCTGAAGAAAAATTAGCAAGTGCTAGCGTAAATACGGTATTATCACGCCCTGAATCTTCACCATTTCCACAATCGATGTTTTCAGAATTGATTAATGCTTTGTACCACATACTATCAATTTGTCTATACTTAACCTTCTTTAAAGGCTGAGGTACCAATGTTAATTTTGATTTTGTGTTCTCCAGTCTCTTTGCCTGGTATTTAATAGACCATTTCATCAAAGTATCAAATTTATAGGTAAAGTTAGGTTCAAAGTGTACAATATTCTCTTCAGTTGGCGCTCTAAAGATTCCAAAGTGATTACAAGTCACATCGATCATTGAACCGAAACGTTCTTCAAAAGCTAGTCGAATACTGATAGAAATTGCTTTTGCGACTTTTAATGACTTGTAATTATTTTTACTGGAGATATAACTTGCATGTTCCAATATATAATAAACGTGGTAGCCTTTTGGAGTATCTAAAATAAGAGTAGGCAATAATCCTAACTCTGTATTCAATGATTCTAAAATCACTTCATTTTCTGTTGGTTTTTGGTCCTCGCTGCAATCAATATCTACTACAAAACAATTGATTTGATTTAAATTTCTCTCGAAGTGACCTTCTACATAGTTACGACCTTTATCTGCATAGCCACCCCATCCATAGACGTTGGGAGTCCAATGCGTTAAGTTTTGATTTTCACGCAAACCTTCAAGAGACGTTAAAACAATACCTCTTGATTCTTGCATTGCCTCTTTTGATCTAAAGCCAAAAATAGAGCCTTTTTTATTTTGGTCTTCTTTGTGTGTCATCGATACAACTTTACTGTTGTATTCTTTATACTGCTTTAAACCAGTCTTTAACACCAATTCTCTCGCTTCATTTGCCCATTCTTGCTTCATTTTCAACAATTTAAGTCACCTCATTCCTAAACAAAAAAGAGAGAACACTAATTTCTAGTGTCCTCTCTTTCGTCTAGAAACAATCAGACAATTTTTGTACAAAAATGCACTCAAATAAGCCTTAAAAGGTTGCTATATCCAATAATTATTGATATAATTAGTTATCAGGAAAACAGATTATAATTAGTTATCAGGAAAACAGATTATAATTAGTT
>JBOFTB010000025.1:0-1665 GCA_051651845.1 Mycoplasma sp.
TTATTATATCGATCATTAGGGTTAGTTATATAAGTTATTATCACTTAGATATTAAATAATTTAAAATAAATTAATTCAATAAATAAATTGTATAATCAAATTAGTGATTGGTATTCAATGAGTTATATTGACTTCCTTAGATTAAATCTTTTCCTTTATTTCAGCTAATAGTGATAATTTAATACTTATAGAAGTATTATTATTATTCAATAATATTATTTCATTGTTAATTATTAGCTAATAATTATCATATTCGTACATTTAATTATCGAATTAATTTAATTATTTTAATGAATTAATATTATAATTAATATTTGAATGTATGTATTAACAAGTCATTCGATTATTTAATATCAATAAAGAGATTATCATTATTTTTAGTATTAATGCTAACTCGGGAATAAATGTAGTTGATAATACCTTTGGATTTTACTTATTTGAAAATATCAAAATAACAAAATATTTAAGTCATTCTTATATTATCATCGAATCATTCAACAATAATTCACCTTTTATATGATTCATTATATTCATTACAATTATGAAAAAATAATTGATGGTCCTAGTATATTTACATTATGTAGTTAATAATTGTTAACATATTATATAGTTTCAGTATTAATAATAAAAGTTCGTATTTTATTTTTAGTACTTATACTATCACTTTAATATATTGGATACTTTCTTACATTTTAGTTAATTATTTTACTTAATATTATATATTAAAGTAATTTAACTTAACTAATGATCATTCACATGTGTTAAAGGTCTAAGCTTGTAATTAATATAATAATTATTATTATATACTAAATATTTATTTTATGTTAATGTGATTTATATAATCTAATTTTAAATTGAACTCAACTTTAATGTATTATGCTATATAATAATAATACAAATATATATATCCAATGCTCAAAAATACATTTTTTATGACTAATAGTATAAAAATAATCATTTAAATAATCAACTCCCTTCTATAAAAGATGAATTAAGTAATACATTTTTAAAACGTATCATAATTATAGAACTAACTTGAATATTTCCTTATCAATCATTATTTTCAAACAATTATCATTTATAAATTAAATATAGTATATCATGCATAATTTCTTATATGACAATGAGATACTTTTTCATCTTTGATAAAAAATACTTCATGATCTTTATTACATCAACTACATCATCAATTCAACTTATATCCTTATATAGATTGATATAACAATATATAATTTCTATATAATGAATTATTATTTATTAATAACACTATTATTATTATTATTATTATTCAATTATTACTTTTCGCTTATGCATACTGATCTGTTTAAATATGTCATCGATAAGGTATGAATAATATCTCTGTTACTACTAAACTAATTAATAATATATTAATCAACTACAAATAAGCATTAAATAACCTTTTATATATCCTCACTACATTATATAATATTATTTTATTATTTTCTTTTTACTAATTAATTGATTTAAACCCTAATTATTAAGTTTATAAGAAAAGTCTGTTTATTAATAATTGAATTAATAACCAATAAATTATAACATAAATGGGTATTCAACAATGTAATTCAGTTAAGGATAATAAATTGAATTTTGATAGTTGAGAAAAATATATTCAAAAAAAAGATTCAATTTTAGAAGCAATAATCT
>JBOFTB010000026.1:0-1511 GCA_051651845.1 Mycoplasma sp.
TAACCGTATCGAACGGCAACCACGAATTATCGCATAAACTTTTAACCAATTAATTTAACTTCCCATATTATTACAACTCTTCCAAGCTCTGACTTTAATTAACCACAATTCAGTGAATCAACTACATTTAGTATTATCATAAATATCCAAGTTGTAATCTTATTTGATATTATTTAGTATAGTTTTGCCATACTTTTACAATCTCTGTAATTTCATCTACAGCTCTTTCAAGTTCAAATACATGAAATTTAGTCAATGTTTCTTCTGTATAATCAACATAATCAATCCCGCCACCTGGGACATATTCATAATAATTCCATTCGCCTACTTCTACATCAAAAACAAGTCTTGTTTGCTCATATTCTTCATCATATCCTGAAATATGCTCAGTTTTCCTCATTAATACCGAGAAGTCCTCAGAATTTTCAAGTCTTTCAAATTCCTTTTCAGCTAATTTCATTCGTGTTAAAAATTGCAATATTAATTCAGATTTGTATTCATGTAAAGCTTCTAAATAACGTTCTTTAATATTAAACATAATTAATAACTCCTTTTTTCATAAGTCTTCCATCTCTTTAATTCATCAGCGAGACACCATACAACGTGCGAAAGTTCATTTGGTTCAAATAATTCTAATTCTTTTCTTGTGCATTCTCTTTGTCCATAATGGTCATTGTCTTCTATTGTTTCATATAGTCTATAACATTCATCATTAATATCATATTCCATCCTTGTTTGTACAACATAATAATCTGATTGAGAACCATCTTCTCTTATTGTTATACAAAAATCATCAGAATCTTCAAGCCTTTGAAACTCAGCTTCAAGTAAAGGCATTTTTGCTAAAATATCATCTATCAATAATTCCGTATACCTTGACTTCGCTTCTAAATACTGCTCCTGTGCTAACTTTAACATTTCATACACTCCTCTTATTCATTATTATTAAAAATTGTTATTCCTAAATACACTCCAAAAATAAAAGCAATAATCCCCACTATTGTATTCATCTTTTATACCCCACATATTTTTAATGATGGCATTACCACACTTAGGCTGATAAGCAAACTGATGACCGTTATTTTTGGTTATGGATTTCACGGCATTCCATTCCCCTTTTCCTTATCATTCCTTGAAATTACGACCAACGGACTACTGCCCACGCCATTTAAAATCAGAGGGAATCAATACAGTTGGTTAAAATCTTATCAACTACCATCACTACAAATAGTGTATCATGTTATTTATTTTTTGTCAATATTTATTTTGAAAAGGTTTATTCTATTTTTCATATCATACATTTGTATTATTCTTATATTACCCATTAGCTTCTTTATTTAAGATAATTTTTTTCCTGTGTTCTAGTTCTTCGACAATTTTTCTAAGTTCTGAAAGTTCTTTATCTAATTCACTCAATGAATTGATTTCCTTCAGAATTTCGTTTAACTTCTTATACATATATTATATCACAATTCCTTTAATAAGTCAAATTATATTTTACAAAGTTCTTC
>JBOFTB010000027.1:0-1390 GCA_051651845.1 Mycoplasma sp.
TTTATTATTAGTATCATATCTATTATTATTATATGTAGAATTTGCTATATTATTGGAATTATTATATGGTATTTGCTGATTAACATATTTATTTGAAGAATACATTTCATCTTGTGAAATATTGTTAATATTATCAGAATTTTTCCCCATTTGATTCATTTGATTTTGATTTGGTAATAGTGATAAAGTCAAAGGTTTGGTGTATGTTCTTGGAGTAAGATTAATCGTTCAAGGTTTTTCCCTTGCACTTTCATATGTATTAAGTCTCACTGATAAACCTTCTAATAGCAAATCCTTATGAACTGATAATATTGGGTCAGTGGAGTAATGAATTCAATCATTATGTGATCAGAATGAAAACCTAATACATAAAATCAATTCTCTTTCTTGTTCTGGGGTTAGTGGCATTATCTTCAATGTTGATTGAATTTTATTAATATGCTCTTTCCATTCACCTAGTAAATCCTTTAGTGGTTCCCTTGGTTCTGTTGCTTGCTCATTTTCCTCTGGTATTGTTTCTATTTTTTTCTCTTCTTCTTTTGGTGGTTCTTCTTCTCCCTCTTTTTTCTCTTCTTCTTTTGGTGGTTCCTCTTCTCCTTCTTTTTTCTCTTCTTCTTTTGGTGGTTCCTCTTCTCCTTCTTTTGGTGTACCTTCTTCTCCATCTTTTTTTTCTTCTTCTTTTGGGGGCTCAACAACTTCTTCTTTTTTTGGTTCTACAACTTCCACAACTTTTGTAATTTCCTCTTTGGGAGGTTGTAAATTCTTTCGAGAATTAATATACCCTAATACTAATTCACAAACTTCTTTTTCATCTTCTACCTCAATATCATCCGCACTGATAAACATTTTAAATGTTTCGTAATTAAAATTAGCAATACTATCAATACTTCATCCCCCTTCATTCTTTAACTTTCCAAAATTCCTTTTAATTCAGCCAATGCATCCTTCCTTCAACTTTGGTAACTCAAATAAAATCGCATCATTCATCATTTTCATCGCATTCTTCTCATTTAACAGACTATTATTAATAACTCTTTCCAAATTCTCAATTAATGATTTGATATTTCAGCAATAAGCATAACTTCAAACCGTAAATGCATTATTTTCAGTGATTTCGTTTGTAATACTTGCATAATCTTGATTAGCATAGCAATATTTAATAGCAATGTTTAAACTATCTTTTGGGTTACCTTTAGAAAATTCTGAGGTTACTAATTCTGGTAATGGTAATTCCTTTTTGTTATCTCCTTGATTAGAGATTTGTTTGAAATAGTTATAGCAATATTTAGAAGCAGCACTTAAAATGATTTTATGAAATGGGAATTCCATATCAGGACATTTTAAAGTGCAATCTGTAAGAAAAGGATCATTGTAAAAAGTAAGTAGATTT
>JBOFTB010000028.1:0-2435 GCA_051651845.1 Mycoplasma sp.
CTCTACTCTGTTCAAAGGAAAAAGTCGATGCGGAATTACTGAATTTCTCTTAGTTAAACACTTAATACAAAAGTCTAATATTATCAATAACAATTAACAATTCTCAATAATAATAATAATAATATTAATTATTATATAAATAAAAATGAAAATAATCAACATAAAAACAAATTACACTATACTTGGACAACTCTTAAAGTTTGCTGGCATTATCAAAATGGCTCAGAAGTTAGTATTAGTTAATGGAGAATTAGAAGGAAGACGAAGTCATAAGTTACATACTAAAGATATCGTCTCTTTTGATAACATTAGTTTCAAGTTGAATTAAAAGATAACAAAGAGAAAAATGTTGTTGATATTCAAAACGATTATAATGTCGATAGTATTAGAGCTTGAGAAGGTCTAGAAGCTGTTAGAGTTCGTCTTGGAATGCATATTGGATCAACTGGGGAAAAAGGTCTTCACCATATGATTTGAGAAATCGTTGAAAACTCAATTGATAAAGCGATGGCTGCCATGCTTCTTATGTTAGCGAAGGTATCTCTAAGGATGTTTCAATTAGAGAGGATTATGGTAATGGTATCCCAATTTGAACAAATGAAAAAATTGGGAAATCAAATGTTGAAACAGTTTTAACTGTATTACATGCAGGTGGAAAGTTTAATAATAGTTCTTATAAAGTTTCTGGTGGTCTACATGGTGTCCGTGCTTCAGATATTAATGCCTCCAGTCAACGATTTAAAGTTTGAGTAACTATTAATTCAATAGAACATTATGTAGAATTTACGAATGGTGGAAATGCCGCAGTTCCATTAGCTCCATCTGGGCAAAAACCAATTAAAGAGCATGATACAACTATTCAATTTTATCCTGATTTTCCAATTATGGAACATACTCCATGAAACTAAAATAGAATTGCTTCAAGATTAAAAAATCAGCATATCGTATTCAGATTAAATTTAGTTCAGAACAAACAGGTCTTAAAGAAGAATGTTGTTTTGAAGGTGGACTTAAAGAATATGCTGCTGATATAAATAGAGATAAAGAAATTATTATCTATTGCGAATTAACTGGTGAAGCTAAAATTCCAAATGCACGTGAAGATGAATTATTAAATAAATATAGTATAGCTTGTGAAGTTGCATTCCAATATATAACAAAACTTACAATATTCTTTACATTCATTCTGTAAATAATATTAATATTATCGAGGGTGGTACTCACGAAGAAGGTTATAGATGAGCAATAACTAAAGTAATCAATATATTTGATATTGAATGATAATTCTTAAAAGATGGAGATGAAAAAATTATGTGATGATATTGTTGAAGGATTACTGGAATTATTTCAAATTAACACACTAATCCTCAATATGAAGGTCAAAATAAAGGTAAATTAGGAAATACTGAATGTAGGCAATTTGTTAGAGGAATTGTTCCTCAAATTTTTGAAAAATTTCTGTTCGAAAAACCAAATGAAGGAAAGATAATTGTTCAGGAATCAATTTTAGCACCTGATGCTAGAAAAAGATCATAAAAAGCCAGAAAAGAACAAGAAGAAAATCTCCATTTGAATCTAATTCATTTCCTTGGTAAATTAGCTCACAGTTCTTCAAGAGATCCTTTAGTGAGTGAAATATTCATAGTCGAAGGGGATTCAGCGGGTCGTTCTGCTAAAACTGGACTTGAAAGAAAATTCCAAGCAATTCTTCCACTTAAAGGTAAAATTATCAATATTTAAAAATCAAAGACAGATAAATTTTTTGCTTATGATTAAATCACTGCATTAATTACTGCGATTGGTGCAGGACTTGGTCCTGAATTTAATATCGTAAAACTTAGATATAATAATAGAGTTATTATTATGACCGATGCCGATGTCAATGGAAGTCACCATTAGAATCTTAATGTTGGCATTCTTTTATAGATACATGTCCCAACTTATCACTAGTAAAAATCTTAATATTGCACAACCTCCATTATATAAAGCATCAGTAAGATATGCTTATAGTGAAGCTGAATTCAATTCATTCAAAGCAGAAGCTGGAAATTCTAAATTTCACATCCAAAGATATAAAGGGCTAGGAGAGATGAATCCATTTCAACTTTGAGAAACTACAATGAACCTTGAAACTAGAATACTTTTATAAGTATCAATCTAATTGGTTTTTAGCTGATCGTAAATTTTCAATGTTATTGGGCCATGATATAACACCTAAAAAAGAATTAATTGCACAAAACGCTAAGTATGTTAAGAATATAGATGTATAGGAGATAAAAATGACAATGAAAAGATCAAAAGGTAGTATAACGGCTGGAGAAATTAAAGATAAATTATCAAAAACAATAATCAAAGAACAACCAATTGTAAAAGAATTACAATCTCTTTTATTGATAAAGCAATGTCAGTTATTATTTCCGTGCTCTTCCAGATAG
>JBOFTB010000029.1:0-1175 GCA_051651845.1 Mycoplasma sp.
TCTGTATTTGCTGTTGCAATTGGAGTTTTTAAGAAAAATGAGGATTCAGCGAGTCTAGAGCATTTTTGATATATTAAAACAAAATTCTTGTTACATTCATAGCATTTAGTATCATCGTTAGATTCATAACATCTTTTACAGCTTGGTTCACAATTTCCAGATGTTACTATTTTAGTATCTCGATTAATTTGAATAACAAATTGATCTGGATTATTTAAACCCCAATCAAATTTACTTGAATAGTTATATTGTAGAATATTGTCATCATTGTACATTTTATGAGTGGGTGGAATTTCTAATACTATGTCATCGGATCACCCTGGTAATATGTTGGTCATACGATTGTTATCTAGATATTGTATTGTAAGTGGATAATATCAAACTAAACTTTTTGGAGTCTCACTAAACATTTTGTTATTAAACGCTTGAATAACATCAAAAGAAGATGTCTCATAATTCCATATACGAATATTATTGTAATAAGCACTTCCCCAAGTTAAGTTTTCATTTGTTGCAGTACATCTTGGATTTCCAGCACCACTACAAAACGCAATATTACTTAATGACATGTCTTGAGTAATAGCACCAGTGACTTCAAAAACAAGATCTTGGAAATTAACATATACACTGACTTTAACATTTCCCAGTTCTAAATTTGTCATTATTATTATTTTATTCCATTCATACGCATGAATTCCTGTAATTTTAGTTTCATAATTCGTGACACTATTTTTAATATTATAATAAAACTGATTATTCAAATAGTAAATCATATGTGGAGCTGCGTAAAAGAAAATATATTTAACATTATCAGTTCAGCCTAAAGTAGGGCAGATCATATTATCTATAGTAAACCACATTTCAATTGTATATCCATTTGGTACATGAGTTTTAAAGTTAGCTGACATATCATGGTAAATATTTCAAGGTTTATTACATCTTGAGTAGAATAAACCTCCTTTATTAATACTATTAAACTCATCAAAGCAATGATAATTGATACGAGGGAACGATGTTTGACATTGAAAACTATTCGGATAAGTTAATCATCCTGCAGATGAATTAGGACATTGCTTTAACATAGTTTGTGTCGAACAAATTGATGCACATACACCTCTTCCTTCAGAAAGTCCAGGTGTTCTAAAATCAAAATCATTTATGCAATTACCTTTACA
>JBOFTB010000030.1:0-1299 GCA_051651845.1 Mycoplasma sp.
TCAATTATTTCTACATCTTTGCCTTTTCTCATCATAAAAAGTATTTTCAGGACAATCTGAATAGCATTTTCTATAAGGACTATCTAATACTTGATATATAAAAGGATCTTCACAACTATCTGCGCAATAAGAAGTGCCAACAAATTCAAACTGGTTATTGTCGCATTGAGCTAGACAACTTTTGGGTTCACTTTGACTTTCAAAAGGCAAATTTGTTTCAGAACATTGTGAAACACATTGAGTGATTCCATTACTATCATATAAATATAAGTGCTCTGGACATTCTGTATAACAGTTTCTTGTTCCATCATCCCTTACTTCAAAATAATTAACATAACTATAGCAAGTATTACATTTATTAATTCAATCATTTCCTAACATAGAACATGTTTCACACTTCTCATAACAAGGCTTAAAAGTCACACCATCTTTTGAGAGATAATAATTTATCGGAATATCAGATAAAGGAAAGCATTGATGAATATTATCTTCTATGGCATAATAACCATTTGCACATTTAGGGCAATAATTATCTAAACTATCACATCGTTCACAATATAATCCACATACTATAATATTAATTGTTCCAATATTTGAATTTGTTTCTTCATATCGAATAAGATTATATGTAAAAATTGTTAAGAAAGAATAAGTATTAGGAGTTTTGGTAAAGTTAAATATTTGAGTGTAATAAATATGATTTGTTTCATCTGCTCAACCACCTTCATTTCAAGGTATTAAAGAACCTTTTGGATAAGTGACAATTTTAATACGATTCTTATTATCATTTATTGCTCCTTCTGTCAATCCAGTAATTATATTTCCTATATTTATAGTAAGATCTTCATCATCGTATCGAAGAATATATTGATAATTACCAGCAATATATTGGTTAATATAATTAACATTAGGCAATTTTAAATAAAAATAATGATATCCAATGCCTGCCATATCATTAGCTAAAAAATCATAATATATAATACCAACTTTTCACATGTCTTTTTCACTTCTAAATCAATAGTCACAAAATGCTTGTTTATAACTCCAATAATTTCTATTACTTGATGTAATTACAATATCTCCTACATTTAAATATGCTGATAATCCAACATGTCCTGCATAATTATATACTTCAAATTGTATTCTGTCACTAACAGCAGCAAAAAATTCAGCTTTAGTCCAACTATATCCACCTCATTCAAGAGTTTTTCAATTATCAACCTTTCAAGAAGTACACTCTTCATTACATTTTAGAATCAATTTTACGGGAAGATTCTTTGCTCAATCAACAAAATAAAA
>JBOFTB010000031.1:0-14510 GCA_051651845.1 Mycoplasma sp.
GGTCCATCATCTCTTGAACTTTTGCCAATTTTTCTTTTTCAGCAATTTTCTTTAATTTCTTTTCTGCTTGTGTCATTTCTAGCCTCTCTTTAATTTTAATTGCTATCGAGAGTTTCCACAAAATAATTTACGGTGCCTATATAATTTCATTTAAATATATATTGGGAGCAATTATTTATTTGGTTATAATATTATTAGTTAATAGAATAGAGGTAATAAATGAATTTTATTAAAAAACTAACAAAGTCTCCGCGTGCACTTTTCGCACTAGGATCAGTAACTATTGGTCTAGCCGGATCGATAGCAGGGGCTATATTGATCCCAAATTCATTAGATACAAAACTGGTATTATTTGCAGAAACAGACCCTGTTACAGGGATTACACATAAAGTTGAAACTGGAGTTGGGACAAGGAATTTCGGTCAAAATTACTTACAAGGTGTTCCAGAAAAAACACCAGAACAACTACAAGAATTACAAGAAGATATTTTAATGACTCCTAATGGGAAAAAGTTATTCGCTGACTTTTCACAAGGGGCATATATTAAGTTACTTGGTAATTATATTGAAGAAGCTAAAAAAATCGAAGCTCAAATTAAAGTAGAAACTGATGAAGATAAGAGAAATCAATTATTAAATGAATTTAAAGTTATTACACATATTGCCGGACAATTGAACGATTTTATTGAATCAAAGAAAATTTACCTCATGTTAAAATCTGATGAAAATTTAACACTAGGAATCACTTTCTTAGCATTAGGGGCAGTGTTACTAATTAGCGGTAGCATTACTTCGTATATTGAAGTTAGAAAACTGATGTCGAACAAAGAAGAAACTCCAGAAGCAAAATAATTATCTATATAGATTTAACAAAAAATGGCCGAAAGCCATTTTTTGCTATCTAATATACTCATTTAGAAATTTATTAATTGTCCCAAATTTTTCTATTGCTTGTTGATGAGAAAGGTCCGCTCATACTTTTTTATTATCAATAATAACAATTCTATCGGCTAATATATCAATTATCTCGATATCATGTGATACCAGGATTAAAGTCACTTTATTAAACATACAAAAGTTTTTAATAAACTTTGTTATTTCACTCTTTGATGAGATATCAAGTCCCGTTGTATACTCATCCAATATAACTATCTTCGGGAGATTTATTAGAGATAGTAATACATTTAACCTTTGTTGTTGACCACCTGATAACTTTGTAATATGAGTCTTTAGAAAATCTTTGAGATTGAATGCAGTTATCATTTCATTTAATTGTCTATCGCTGACTCTTCTTTGAGAAATGCCAACATTAAATTGAATTAGATTCCAAACATTTAATCCTTGTGGGAATGATATGTCTTGGAATTGTACGCCTATTAAATCACCACCATACTTTTTATCTTGCGTTACTTCAATTGTACCAGAAGTTGGTTTTGTTATCCCTAATATAAGTTCAACTAATGTGGTTTTCCCACAACCATTATGACCAAGAATACATGTTGTTTCAAGTTCATTTATAGTCAAATTGAAATCTTTTAGTATTACTTTCTTTTTCGAAAATGATTTTTTCATATTATTGATTTTGATAATTGGCGTTTTATTGGCATTATCATGAATAAGTAGTTGATCTGTCTCTCTTGGACTTTCTTTTTTGGTCAGTGATGTACTTTTTATATATTTATATAATTTATCTCTAAAAATCATTACCTAGAACCTCACTTAAAGAATTTAACCGCTAATAATGATAAAACTACTATCGACACTAAAGGTGTGACAAAGAAGAAAACCTTAGTTCAAGCATAGAAAACATGTATATCATCTTGGTAACTGAATTGAAGTATGAAATCACTATTAAAATCAAATATATCATTTGTGTTAGCTAAATTTACTGTAATGTTAAATAATTGCATTATTCCGGACGGTGGTCATGCCATACTAATATATTTTATTGCATCAACTTCAGCGAATTGATAAATACTAATGATCACACCTCCAAATAACAATGTTAGAACAATTGAACCAAATGATAGTAGTTGAACAGCAATTGAGCTTTTCATAAAACTACTAAATAGACTACCCATTGCAATTGACAGTAGCATCATTATAAAAATATTATAGATAATTCCATCCCATGAAATATATTTAAATTCAGTTATATCCATTGACATAAATGAAAAGAAAATAAAAAGTATAATTGAGAGAAAAAAACAAGTGATGAAAATAAAATATAAATAGAATAAACTCTCAAGCTTTATTTTATTAATTCCTGAAGATTTAATCTTACGAAATATAATTGATTTTCTAAATTCAATCTTCATAGATGATAGCGTCATTGTACATAAGGGCGCAATAGTCAAAACTAAATATGATGGTAGTCCTCTCACAAAGTTACTCATATCATTATAAGATAGTGCAAGAACGTAATATACTACCATTAGTATTAGTGGAAATAAAATTGCAAATGCAGGGCCTACAATAGTCCTTCAAAAATATGCATTAATAAGATTAAATATAGATTTTAATCTTGAGTCAATTAGAGTTATCTTCATACTTTGATTATACATTAATTTATATTTTCGGGTTTTGTGCTAGCTTTTACTTTTTAATAATACATTTATGATTAGATGATAAAATTTTAGTCATCACATCAATATACAATTCATAGTTATCACGGTGTGGAACATGAGTAGTCGCTTTTAAAGTTATATACTTAGACCCTGGGCTAAGTTTGGTGAATATTTCTTTTGTTTTTTCATTATCAAGAACCATATCAAGCTCACCACCAATTACCATTTTTTCGCACTTCATATTTTTATAAATTTCTTCTGTTCTATTTATAATTTTTTTACTCTTAAGTTTTGAAAAAAATCCAAGTCAAGCAAATATTTCCAGTAAGTTATTATCAGAAAATAAATTTGAAGTAGTTGAAAAATTTCAAAGACTCCTAGAAATCTCTTTCGTTCTTCCAACATCATAATATTTTTTTAATACTCTAAATTTATTGAATGTTAGTAATCTTGTAGAAGAAATAATAGGGCATATAAAAATGAATTTTTCCACACTAAATTTGTCTTTTGCTGATTCATAAAAAATAGCCGATCAAACAGCTCCTGCACTATGTCCGATGATAATAATTTTTTTGGTTTTGATTTTTGACATTAAGAATTTATAAATTTCATACATTTCGTGATTAAATAAGAATTCACTTTTCTTAACAGATTTATTATCTTTATGAAAAGGGAATGTATAGCAAATGAAGTCCATTTTTAGACTATCACATACTTCCTCAATTGGAGGGTTACTATAGCAATTGCAAAGTAGTCCATGGAAAAATACGACAGTAACAGTAGCATCTTTATGTATTTTTTGATTTAGAAATTGTTCTCGTGTTATATTCATATTTTTTTATAGTTTAGTATTCAAGTATATTGAACATACTAACAAGCCCTCAAAACTTTAGTCATTTCATCTGTAAAAATTTCTCAATTATCTTGGTGTGGAATATGAGTTGATTTTTTCAATGTTAGATACTCAGAATTAGCACATAAATCTTTAAAAAGTTGCTCCGCTTGAACGTTATCAATTACCATATCAAGTTCAGCACCTATTACCATCTTTGGACATGAAGCATTTTTATATATATCTTCAGTCTTTAAAGTTACCTTTTTACTTTTTAGTTTAAAGAAGAAATTTACTCATTCATTTCTTTGAAAGAAATTGTAATTTGTAAACAAGCCTGCGACTAAATAATAATTTTTTAGACTTCTTTTAATTTCATGACTTCGACCTTTATCGTAATAGTCTTTAATTTTCTTGATTTTATTCACTGTGAATATTTTAGCAATAGAAAGAATCGGACAAAGGAGTATCAATTTTTTAACACTAATTTGATCTTTTACAATTTCATAAAATCTCGTTGCTCAATTAGCACCTGCACTATGTCCTATGATAATAATTTCTTTTGTCTTGATTCTGTCTATCAAATAATCAAATATTTCATAGATTTCGTAATCATAAAAATCCTTACTTTTTTTCAAAGACTTATTTTCTTTGTGAAAAGGAAATGTATAAGAAATAAAATCCATGTTTAGTTTGTCACATATTTGTTCTAATGCTGGAGCACTTAGGGAGTCTGATAATATCCCATGAAAGAATACGACAGTAGTTTTGGAGTTCTTTATAATTTTGTGATTTAAAAAAGTTTGATTTAGCATGTTATTATTATACTTGTTTTTGTGCTATTAACATGATTTGTATATCTATTTTTTTAGTAAGCACTATCTACTGGAAATAATTTAATAGTCAGATTTTTATAAGTTCACTTCATTCGCCTTATATGATTTGTGTTTTATATGTTCATTTGATATAATGAAATTATGAATAAAAAAATAAAAAAGAAAAATGGAGAAAAATTCAAAATATTATTTTTGAATGCAAATCCATGCACCGTTCTTACTGGTGCACAACTATATGCCATTCGTGCAATGGAAGTAATAGATGAACATTTCGATGTTGAAATCCATGAGTATGCTTATGACTTTATGGTATTTAAAAGTGGAATAAAAGTTAAAAATAAAATTGATATTAAAACATTTTATCCTTCTGAAAAAAGAAATTGAAAAGATGGCAAAAATATAATAAGTTGAGCATTTAGAAGTTTCCTTAATTTATCTGTTGTTTCAAATAAGAAAATTAGAAAAATTGCAGGTAACTATGATGCAATTATAAATAACACTGTTATCTTACATAATGATAAAAAAATTCAATTACAAGACAACTATATAACTGTTCAACATTTTGATGCTGATTTTATGGATCATGATGAATTTGGAATTTTTAAATATGTTGCTCAATTTTTAATATTTGCAGTTAATTTAAGAAACAATTATAAATGTTCAAAGAACTTAATGGTATTTACTGATGAAGACGAAAAATACATGAAACAACGTTGAGGAGATAAATATAAAACTAATTATTTTATTGCACCTCATGCAAATCACACATTAGAACAAATTGAAAAATTTTGAGAAGAGAAAAAAGCAAAAATCAAATTAAATGAAATACTTGATGAGGTTGTTTATATTGGAAGAATAATGAAGGAGCAAAAAAGAGTTCATTACATGAATGAAATTGCACCTTTGATTTCTAAAGGTTTTGCAATCGGCGGTGAGGGCGTATATTTAAACCAAATTTTAAAAAATAAAAGTATCAACTATATTGGAGTAATGCCATGAGATAAAGTTGCTTATAACTATACTAGTAGATATATTTCTGTTTTAACAAGTTTCTATGAAGGTATGGCCGGGTCAATGACTGAATGTCTTTCATGTTGTACCCCAATCTTTATGACTGATTGTTCAGCAAGTCACAGATTTGTAGCACAAAACTTACCAAGTGCAATTAAATGTGTTGAGAAAAAAATGAAACCAAAAAACATGGCTATTGAGCTTCAAAATTTTATTGATTACTTGGAACAAGGTGATAATTATTTTAAAGCATGCGAATCTTGTTATGAGTTCTCTAAAAAATATTTAACAAAAGAAAGATTTGATAATGAGTGAATTAGAGCAATGAAGCACTTGTTAAAAGTTGAATAATTAGTTTATAAAATTTACTCAAGGATCAATAAATCACCTTCTTTTTTAAAGGGTGATTCTTCACTGATAAGAGCATTATAAACTCCATCAATTACATCAATAGTATTTCCGTCAGGAAATACTATTTTTTTTATATTATTACATCCGTCAAATGCACCGTCTTCAATCACTATAGGTGCATTAAATATCAAAGATTTTCCGAAGGAGCAATTTAAAAATGTTCCTCTTTCTATTCTCCTTAAACTCATTGGTATATTTAGATCACCATATAGTTTTGCACAATTTGCGAAAGCAAATTTTCCAAGTGTTTTTATATTTTGAGGGAGTTTTAATTTACCATTAAATCCACAATTAGAAAAAGCGTCTTCGTGAATTTCTAAAACATCATCGTAAAATTCTAGTGAGCCGATTAAATCAGTGCATCCTGAGAACGCACTTGATTTCACAATCGCTAGATTTTTAGGAAGAATTAATTTACCATTAAAGCCACACTGAAAGAATGAAGAACTACCAATCTCTTCTAATGAGTCAGGTAGAATTAAGTCGCCCCTTAAATATTCATTTTTTGCAAATGCTCAGTCACTAATAATTTTTAAACCTTCAGAAAGATTCAAATGGCCATCAAATCTACAATAAGCAAAAGCTGCTTCAGATATTTCTTTAACATTTTTAGGGATTGTTATATTGCCAAAGAATTGGTCGCAACCAAAAAACGCTTCTTTTGCTATTTCATTTAGCTCTCATGGTAATTCTAAGTATCCATCAAACTGACAATACTGAAAACACCCTTCTGGTATTGCCTTAACTTTCTTAGGGATGGTTAAGTCACCATCAAAGCATATTGCACCCCTGAAGGCAAATTTACCTATTTCTTCAAGGCCGTAAGGTAGTATTAAATTTCCATGTAAATTATCAGTATCTTCAAAGGTATATTCTTCAATTGATTTAATACATGATGGTATATTTAATTCATTATCTTTAATGAACTTATGTTTATTATCTAAGCCAATTACTCTTGCTTTTATTATTTCCATAAAGTGATTGTATCTTATTTATTTAAATATTGTATATTTTACACTAGTGAGTAGCATAAATGATTAAGACATGTATAGTTTCACTTCGCCATTAAATGATTGTGATCATTTTGATCTAGTTCTATAAATGTCATACCTATTGTGAGCATAAACAGTTTTAAATGATGAGAATGCAAAAAGATTTGAACCTACTCTCCTTACATTTCGCGGGATTTTAAAAGTAGCAGTTTTATCACTCAAATCATTTATAAATGAAAATGCATACTCACCAATTGTTGATAATTTACTTTTAATTTCTTCTATATTAATTTTTGCTAATTTAGAACAGTTTCTAAAAGCTGATGCTCCAATTTCTGTTGTTTGTATTCCAATAGATACAGAAGTCATATTTCTACAGAATTGAAAAGCTGACTCGCCAATTTCAATGACTGTATTTGGTATTGTTATATCGCCAGCAAGACCGATGCAATTATAAAATAATTTTGCAGGTATTTCAGTAACATTTGGGGATAGTTGAAAATTAGTTATTTTAGCGCAATTAGCGAATGCAGAATCCCCTATTTTTGTGATTGTTGAAGGGATTTCAAGAATCCCTGAAATTGATGTATTTGAGAAAGCTTTAGGCCCTATCTCTACCACATTGCTTGGGAATGTTAATTTTTCTTTCAGTTCTGTACAATTTTGAAAGGTTCCATTTGGTATTCTACTAATTGTGGTTGATCAGACAAAGCCTGTGATATTGGTTTCATTAAATGCAAAATTTGCCATTGATGTAACATTTTCAAGATTAATATTTCCTGAAATACTTGTGCCAGAAAAAGCATAAGAACCTATAGTTCGAACACTTGCAAAACTTTCAACACTAGTAAACTGAACTCCTTCGAATGCATTAGCATCCACAATTTCCACTGAACCTAAATCAAGTTTTCCAATAAAAGGTAAGTTTTTGAATGCAGATTGAGAAATTATAGAAATAGTTTCACCATTTATTGTTTTAGGAATAATCAAATCAGTTCATAGTTCAGGGTTGAGTTTAGCTTTTTCTTTTCACTCATTTGTAACACCGGCAATTGCTAATTTTTTATCTATCATTTTCAAATCAAATTTTTCTGTAATTAAAGTATCTGATAGGAGCATTACATTTGTCTCTATGCCCCCCTTAGAGTTTCAATAGTCTTTAGCTCATTTATCTTTTTCATTAAATAACTTTTCAGTGACTGAAATTAACGATATTTTCATACAATGTTTGAATGCATTTTCTCCAATAGAAGTTACATTAGGAAGCCTTATTGTTCCGGATAATAGTTTCAAATCGCTGAAGGCAGAAGCACCAATAGTTTGCACTGACTCCGGTATTGAAATAGAGCCTTTAAGTTCTTTATAACGATCATCTTTATTTTCAATAAAATTAGGACTTATCTTTAAAACTGGTTTACCATCAAATTCATCAGGAATAATGATTCCATCACTTCATAAATCAGATCCTTCAGTATTTGCTTCTTTTACTCAATCTTCATTAAGACTGTCTACTTGTACACCTATGACTGAAGAATCTTCCTTAACATCACTTGTATCATACTTATTTTCAAACATTGTAAAATTTGTTTTTATCGCATTCTTAGTGACATCGCCTTTTTCATCGCTTGTTTTATCTGGTTCAAAAATTAATTCAACATTAGTGGTTTTATCTTCATTTTTTTTGTAAAGAGAACTAGTCAAAAAATACTTAGCGCCATAAATTGGATACTCAATATCAAAATACTTACGCATTTCACTCTCATTAATTGGAGTTTCTTTATCTTTATATTTCAGGTTTGATCTTAATGTTTTTAAAGTAATTGGAGCAAGGTTTTCTTCTATTGGATTGATTGTAGTTATTGCATTTTTAGTAATTTCAATTTGGAAACTAAACTCTTTACCAGTTTGAATAATTACAATATTCCCATTCTCATCATTATACTTACTTGATGAAAATATTATCTTTGCAATGCCTTCTTCAAAATTTGCATCACATGACTTAAATCTAAATTCTGAATTATGTGGGAAATTAACAAGTTCTACAAATTCTTCTAAAAGTGATGCTTCAATTAATTCTCCATCCTCAAAGTTAAATTTATCTAATATTGTACGATATGCCAGTCTTTTGTTATATTCTTCTTTCAATTTAACTACAGATTGTCTAGAAGAAAGATTAGAACGAATATTTTCTCAAGGTTGAGTCAAAAAAAGTACTGCCGATGATGTACCACCAAGTATTAGTGTTGTTCCAAAAAATAAAGAAGCTATTGCTTTTTTACTAAATTTTCTCATTTGTTCTCCTATAAGAAATATAAATTAATTATATCATATATATATTGTTGAGAAAACTACGCACCTTTTATTCTATATTAGAAAATTGCTTATTTTTGTAGATGTGTGAGTTTATGTATGATTTTTAAATTAAAAAAAATCATTTTATATATAATTATAGGTATTGAAGATTTAATATAGGAGAACAAAATGGAAATTAAAAAATTTGATAATGAACAATTAGCATCACAATATGCAGCTGAGTTAATTATTAGTAAGGTTAAAACAAAAGAAAGTTTTAACTTAGGAGCTGCTACTGGAACTACTCCAGTTTGCTTATATGGAGAACTTGTAAAAGACCACAAAGAAAATGGTACAGACTGAAGTAATGTTAAAACTTTCAATTTAGATGAATATGAAGGTGTTGCTTATGATAGTGAAATTAGTTACCACAGATTTATGAAAGATAATTTATTTGACCACATCAACATTAAATTAGAAAATACATTCTTCCCAGAAGATGGAGTAAATTTTGAAGATATTATTAAATCTCACAATGGAGTTGATTTACAAATTTTAGGATTGGGAGTGAATGGACACATTGGATTTAATGAACCAGGGAGTACAGAAGACTCAGTAACTAGAATTGTAGATTTAACACAATCTACTATTGATGTTAATGCAAAGAAATATTTTAACAGCAATTCCGACCTAGTACCAAAGACTGCAATTTCAATGGGATTAGAAACTATCATGAGATCGAAAGAAATCATTTTATTAGCTTTTGGAGATTCAAAATCAGAACCGATTGAAAGGTTAGTTAACTCAAAAGAATTTGACCCAGAATTCCCGGCAAGTATTTTAGTAAAACATCCTAATGTTACTATCATTGTAGATAGTATTGCTGCTTCTAAAATATAATATTTATAACACCTATGATTCAAACCTTATAGGTGTTATTTTTAATGAAAAAATAAAATGAAATTAACGGGGGAAACATATGATTAATTTAAAATTAGATAGCTTATTATCTATCACTGAAAAAGAACTAAAAGAGAGGTATAGTTCTAAACTAAATGATGTTAAATCTACCATCATAAATAAAACAGGTTTAGGAAATGATTTCTTAGGATGATTATCCTGACCAAGCGAAGATTTTGTCAATAGAGAATTACCTTTAATTAAGAAGATTAAAAGTGATTGAAAAGCAAAGAATATCGATACAATAATTGTTATTGGAATCGGCGGTTCTTATGTTGGTTCTAAAGGTGGGATTGATATGTGTGGAATACCTTTTGCAGAAGATCAAACAAACATTATTTTTGTTAGTGGATTGCACTCACATTACAATAATAATTTATTGAAATCTTTACAAAATAAAAATTGAGCAATTGTTGTAATTTCAAAGTCAGGAACAACATTTGAAACTTCCGTTAATTTTAGAATTTTTAGAGAAGCATTAAAAGTAGCATATGGAGAAATGCACTCAAGTAGAATAGTTGCTGTTACTGATGAATCAAAAGGTTGCTTAAAAGAGTTATCAGATAAATCAAATTATCAAACATTGATTATTCCAAATGATATTGGTGGCAGATATTCAACTTTAACTCCAGTTGGTATTCTAGCTATGGCATTAGCAAACCTTGACGTTGATGCAATTTTAGATGGCTGAAAAGCATTCCTTAATGAATTCAAAACGCAAGATCCTATTGATAATAATGCGATGCTATATGCAACCGCAAGACACCATTTATTTGCGCATGAAAATAAAGACGTTGAAATCTTTGCAACATATGAAAATAATATGAAATACATTGCTGAACATTACAAACAAATTTTCTCTGAATCTGAAGGTAAAAAAGTAAATAGTATTTTACCTACAATTGCAAATAATAGTGAGGACCTTCACTCCATTGGACAACTTTATCAAGAAGGTATCAACCATTGTTTTGAAACTTCATTAATTTATGAAATTGCAAACAGTGACGTTATTGTTCCGGTTTCTACATTTGATAATGATGATAATTTAGATTATGTATCTAATCAAAAATTGATTGATTTAAATATTAATGTTTATAAGGCAGTTAAGGAAGCACATACAAAGCAAGCTGAAATGCCACATATTTCAATTATCTTAAAAGACTCAAAAGAATTTACTTTTGGATATTTAATCGGTTTCCTCGCTGTCGCCGCAGCAACTGGTGCTTATTTACACGATGTTAATCCATTTGATCAACCTGGAGTTGAAGCTTATAAAGCTGAAATGAAAAAATTAATTAAATAATTCTTGTTCTATATCTAACATCGCAAATGCGATGTTTTTTATTACTAAAACAAAATAAACATTAGAATTTATGGTTTATGCAAATTTTCCTAATTATTTACTTATATATATTGCCTAAATAATATAAAATAATAATGTATTTTAAATAAGGGTAATTTATGGAACAAAATAAATATGTAAGTGCATTAAGAAGTTTAGCTTTGCACGCATTAGAAAAATCTAAAACAGGACATAGTGGGATGGCAATGAGTGCGATGCCTCTAACATTCTCACTATACACTAAACACATCAACATTGAAGAAACTAATCCAAAATGAATCAACCGTGATCGTTTCGTATTAAGTGGTGGACACGGTTGTTTAAGTATTTATACAATTCTTCATTTCTCGGGATTAATTTCTTTAGATGAAATGAAACAATTCAGACAGGGTCCTAAAAATGTAGCTGGTCATCCAGAGTATACAGAGACTAATTTCATTGATGCTTCCACTGGACCACTAGGTCAAGGGGTTGCAAATGGTGTTGGTATGGCAATTGCTGAAAAATATTTGGAACATAGATGAGCAAAACTAAAGGGATTGATTGATCACCATACATATGTAGTTTGTGGTGATGGAGATTTACAAGAAGGTATTTCATATGAAGCAATGAGTATTGCAGGTAAACTTAAATTAAACAAACTTATTATGCTTCATGATTCTAATGATTATCAACTTGATTCTGATGTTCAAAAAGTTAATAATGAAAACATTAAAATGAGAGTTGAATCTCAAAACTGAAATTATTTAACATGTGGCAATAATCCAGAAGAAATTAACTTATGTATTGAGCTCGCTAAGAAAAGTACAAGCAGACCAACATTTATTGAAGTAAAAACTATTATTGGCGAAGGTACAACTGCTGCTGCATCATTCAAAGCTCATGGTTTTGCAATCAATGGTTCTGAAATTGAATTTGCAAATAGATATTATGACATGCAATATACAGATTGAAATTGACCTCAAGACATCTATAATTACTTTAAAGAAAATGTGATAGATAGAGGTTCATCAAAGTACGATGAGTGAAATAAATTATTAAATTATTATTTATCTACTAATCCAGAAGAAGTTAAACAATTCTTAGCTCACTTTGATGGGGAGTTTGAAGATTATTCAAAACTATTAGATATTACAAAAATATCAACTACTGGTGATGCTTCAAAAACTTATTTAAAAACTTTTTTTGATCAATTAGTTGATACACAAGATATCATGACACTATGCGCAGATGTTGCTTCAACAACTAACTGTAAAATCGGCAATAAAATATTTAATGATGGTGAACCAGCGCCATACGTAATGATGGGTGTTAGAGAGTTCTCAATGGCAGCTATTCAAAATGGTATTTTATTCCACAAAGGTGTAAAGTGTATTAGTGGTGTATTCTTATCATTTGCTGATTACTTAAAAAGTGCCATGCGTGTTGGTGCAATGTGTAAATTACCAAGCACATATATCCTTACGCATGATACATATAAAGTCGGACCAGACGGACCAACTCACCAACCATATGATCAACTTCCAATGCTTAGAGCTATTAGCAATGTTTATGTTTTAAGGCCATGTGATGAAAGAGAAACATTCGCAAGTTTAAAAATGGCTTTTGATTCAAAACAACGAACACATTGTTTAGTCTTAACAAGACAAGGGATGCCATCGTCTTATAATACCGACATTGAAAAATTCAATTATGGTGGATATGTAATTCACGAAGAAGCTGATGCTGATATTACATTAATTGCAAGTGGTAGTGAAGTTGAACTAGCAATGAATGCAGTCAAAGGTCTAAAGGATACATTTAACATAAATGCTAAAGTTGTATCATGTCCTAGTTTGAAACTTTTCTTAGAACAAGAAGATGAGTATATTGAAGAAACTATTAAATCATTTGCTGGAGTGATTACAATTGAATCTTCTAGTGAATCACTATGATATGAATTATCAAAATATACAAAAAAAGTAAGAACTATTAAAGCAACAAAATTTGGTAAATCAAAAGATGGAAATATTTTGTATAATGATATGGGCTTTAATGTAGAAAACATTATAGAAAAATGTCAGGAGTTAATTAATGAAAAAAATTTCTAATATCGCAGTTTTAACATCAGGGGGAGATTCACCTGGAATGAACAAAGCAATTATGACTATTGTTGAGAACGCAAATAAACACGGTCTTAAGTCATATGTTGTATTAAACGGATTTGAAGGTCTATATACAGACAGAATTAGAGAAGCAGATATAAGAGTATTACAAAACAATGCTAACTTAGCTGGAAGTTGTATTTTAAGTAGTCGTTTCCCAGAATTCAAAGATGATGAAGTAACTAAGGTTTGTGTTGAAAACCTTAAAAAACATAATATTGATTTGGTTTTTGTACTTGGTGGAAACGGAAGTTACCAAGGTGGTAGAAAACTTAAAAACTTCGGAATTGATGTTGTATGTTTACCATGTACTATTGATAATGATATTGCACGTACTGAATTTACTATTGGATTCGACTCAGCACTTAATGCCGTAACTGATACTATTGATATGTTAAAAACAACTTGTGATACACACGGTAATACAATGTTAGTTGAAATCATGGGAAGACATTGTAGTGATCTTACAATTGCAGCTAGTAGTGCTACAAATGTAGACTACATTGTTACACCATACAATGTAATTGATAAAGATAAATTCTGTGAAGTTATTGAAAAAACGAAAGCAATCCCTCATAAGAAATCAGTGCTAATTCTAATTACAGAATTAATCTACACTGGTAAAGATGGAGAACAAATCTCTTTAAGTGATTTAAGAGCTTATGTTGAAAAGAAAACAAAAATACCTACAAAGACTCATGTAATAGGATTTGTACAACGTGGCGCTAAACCAACTGCTATCGAAAGATATAATGCTTACCGTATGGCAAGCTTCGCTGTTGAGTGCGCTGTTAAAGGCATTGTAAACGTAGCTATTGGTATCAATGGCCCAACTGAATATACTATTAGTATTGATGAGGATTTTGACAGCAATGAAAACTCTTCAAAAGTATTACGTTCGCTAGAAACTGTTAATATTATTGACTTTAAAAAATAGCTAATAAATATATGTAATAAAAAATGTTCATCTAGATATTAGGTGAACATTTTCCCAAATTGAATTATTAAGTGCAACACTTATTGTAAAATATAAGTGGAGCACTTTTTAATTGCCAAAGGCGTAAAAAAAGTGCCCCCTTATCGTACAAGGGAGCACAATAATGTTATACAACCAAATTACAAA
>JBOFTB010000032.1:0-1206 GCA_051651845.1 Mycoplasma sp.
TAAAAGCATATGAACTATCAATTAATTACTATAGTTGAGACCTATTAAACTGTATTAAAATAAATTTCAATTTAAACCATACACATATAGCTTGCATTTTTAAATATTAGGTGGAAATTGTTTAATCAAATTAAAATAACATTACCATTATATGTAAACATAAAATCTAGCTCTTACAAAGATATATCAGATATTAAACCTGCAGATATTTTTGATTATTACGAAGGAACAAAAACAATTGCTAAAACATCTGCAGCTACTATTAAGGACAAAACAGAATTGTTCAAACCTATTGTAAACAATAACAACAAAGTAATTCACATAATCATTGGTAGTAAATTTTCATCTTGCTGCAAATACGTTCCCAAAAAACAGTATTTATGTAATAGATTCAAATAATGTATCATCCGGAACTGCAATTTGCGCAATATTTGCTTCTGAAATAGCTAAAAATAAAGAAACTATTGACAACGTAAATAAAACAATCTTAACTAAAATAGTTCCTAAAATAGAAACAAGTTTAATAATAGACACTTTAACCTATTTACACACTGGTGGAAGATGTTCTTCTATCGCAAAGTTCGCCTAGAAATTAAAAATGGTGAAATACATGTTACAAAAAATATAGAGGTCCACTGCACAAGTGCATAGACCAGTATATTGATGACCAACTTAATAACCGTGATGATATAAATAAAAAATTTGTATTTATACCTCACCTGTTAAACGATATTGTAAAAATAAAAGAAATAAAAATAAAACTTAAAAAACAATATGGATTTGAAAAAGTAATAGAAATAGCACCAAGGATGCTTAATATCTTCACACTGTGGCCCTAACGCTTTAAGCATAATATTTGTTAAAAAATAAAATTTATGAATTTTTAAAATATATTTTTAATTCTATTTTCCAATTATTTTAACTATGAGCTTCTCAGCTAATTGTGCATCTGCTCTACCTTTTGTACTTTTCATAGCAAAACCAACAATTGACTTTAACCTTATTTTTACCAGATGCATAATCTTTAACAGCTTTAGAATTACTTTTTACAGCTTCATTGCAAATTTTCATAAGTTCATCTTCAGTAAAAACTTTTAAATCTTCCTCGGACAAATCGTTTACACTCTTACCAGTTAAAATCATTTTTTCCAGTGCTTTTTTAGCAATATTATTCTTTATTTTACCTAATTCGATTAATTTTAGTAA
>JBOFTB010000033.1:0-1102 GCA_051651845.1 Mycoplasma sp.
ATATTTTATCTTGTAATAAAAGTTGTGGGTTTTCATCTTTTCCTTCTTGATCACCTGATCTATTTGGTAAATACTTTCTTTTACCCCAACCCCAAAGTTGACCATTTTCATCTAATGCTAATGAGAAATCGTTACCTAAAGCAACTTTAATGAAGTATAATTTTCTATTTTTAGCTTCGTTGTTTTTATAATTCAGTTCTTCAACTAATTTTGGTTCGTATACATCTCCTCCGTTATTATGTCCTAATTTACCATTAAATCCACTTCCCCAAGTATATACACTATAACTATCTTTTCAACTTTGGTCATATTTCATTATACAGGCGGAATGAGTTGAAGAGCATGCGATATATTGAGCTACTGTAATATTCTTTACTCATATTGGTTCAGCTTCCATGGGTTTAGTACCTATAGTAAAATATCTATTTAAATCTCCTATTCCCAATTTACCGTAAGTATTACTACCGAATGCATATATTTCACCATTTGTTGTTAATAGCATTGAATGAGTATCTGACACACAAGCCATTTTAATATTTGTTTTAATAGTTTCTATTAATGTAGGCTTTGATATTGTATCTCCATTACATTTTCCAGATATTCCACAAATACAGTCTACATTCTTACCCCATGAATAAGCCTTTCCCTCAGCGATGCATATAATATGAAATTTACCTAATGCAATGTAATTAACTTTTTCACGGAAGAAAGTGACTTTTGTAATATATTTATCTCTCATATTCATATTTCATTCATCATTATTTTCTTCCTTATTGTCTTCTTCTTTAGGTATTCAATCTTGCTTCCCACTCATATATCATTCTCCTGTGTTTGTAATAAAAGCAGTGTTATAAAATGAGCAATCAACATACATCATTGAATCTGGTAATCTTTTCATTTGTAAGTCTAATTTAAAATCTGATGAATAGTCCTGAAAAATAGGTGACTCCTTCATTATTTCACTATGTTCTTTTTGATAAAAAATAGCTTGTGATTCAATTTTTCTCGGGAAAGTTTCTTTATCATAGACATTTTCTCACCCTCAGATTCCGTTGACTGAATTACCACATGAATATAATGTACCATTAGTACATCAAAGTAA
>JBOFTB010000034.1:0-1834 GCA_051651845.1 Mycoplasma sp.
AATAGTCTAATTATTTATTCTTTAAAAATTAAAGGGATTGTTGTTATTATTGAGTTGTTGAGGTGTTTTATTTTGGTTATATGCCATTTGATTATTTAAATTTGGCATTTGTGGATTATTCGTATTGAAACCTCCTTGTATGTTGTTATTGTTTGGAACCATATTAGGCATACCTCCCATATTAGGCATACCTCCCATATTAGGCATACCACCCATATTAGGCATACCACCCATATTAGGCATACCACCCATATTAGGCATACCACCCATATTAGGCATTCCACCCATATTAGGCATACCACCCATATTAGGCATACCACCTTGTTGAAATTTACCTTGCATCATTTTTTGCATCATCATGTACATCATCATTTGCTGTTGTTGAGGATTCATACCACTCATATTCATCATCATTGGATTTGGATTCTGTCCCATCATCATTGGATTCATCATATTTGGTTGAGGATGTTGTTGAACATTTAATTGATTTAATGCATTTTCTAATTGTTTCATTTTATCTTGTTGCCCAACCTGTGGCTGAGGTTGTTGCTGACCTTGTAGTTGTTGTTGTTGTGAAGGCATATTTTGTTGTTGATGTTGTTGCTGTTGTTGTTGTTGTTGTTGTTGATGTTGTTGTTGATGTTGTTGTGGTTGAGCGGTAAAGTCAAAATTTGGGAAATCATTATTTTGAACAATGTTTTGTTTAGGTTGTTGTGTAGCAGCATTATTTATTATTTGTGGATGTTGTTGATTTTGATTATTATTATTAGTTGATGGAACACTTCCCCAAATATCTCCCCAAGCATCATTATTTTGCTTATTATTACTTGTCTGATTATCATTAACAAATTCAAAATCATTTTCTTCCTTTTTATTCTCCTTTACTTTATCTTTTTTTTTCTTCTTATCTTTCTTACCTTCTTCAGTAGGCTTTGCCTTTTCCTTATTAGAATTATCTGTAGGCTTTTTAATAGATATTTTACTCAATTTAGGTTCTATTTTCTTTTCCTTTACCTCTTCTTTCTTTTTCTTATTGTCTTTCTTCTTCTTTTTATCATCTTCACTGCTACTATCATCATCATTACTCTCCTCACTGTCACTTTTTTCATCTTTTTTCTTTTTATCCTTCTTCTTCTTATCTTGTTTCTTCTTTTTTTTATCATCTTCACTACTACTATCATCATTACTCTCTTCACTGCTACTACTTTCTTTCTTTTTCTTTTTCTCTTTCTCTTTCTCTTTCTTCTTCTTTTTATCATTTTCACTATCACTACTCTCTTCTTCATCCTCTTCACTTTTTTTAGGCTTCTTATAAAATCTTTTATCTTTATATTTTTCGATTCAAAATCTCTTGATCTCATCAGAATCTTTCGGGTTTGGCTTTTTATCACGGTCTTCATCAAATTTGCCCATCCAAATTTTTTTCGCTTTTTCATTTCCCATTTTATCCAATAAATCAACTTCTTTATCTTTAAATCAACTTACTCCAGTTCCTTTTACTTTAAAATTTAATTCTCTTAATCAACCTGAACATCTAGAACAGACGAAGGTACCAAAATCCATTGCAGCATAAGTAGTTCCTTTTTCTCCGCAATCAAAACAAGATTTATTTTCTCCTCTTTTTTTAATTGACTCAAGTCGAGCTACAAGTTCATCAGCTTTAATTTTTTGCATTTATATATTGTATGATTAATAAATATAATTTAAATAATATATTTAATATAATAAAATCAACTGGATTTTTAATGTTTAAATCTGATGTGATATAATAATTGATTATATATCATTATATGAGTTTTAATTATTTAATTTATTTAGCAATATGATTGATTGA
>JBOFTB010000035.1:0-1055 GCA_051651845.1 Mycoplasma sp.
GCCATTCCACTACACATCGAAACAAAAAGGAAATAAAATGTCTCTACCTATTACTGGTGTAGTTGATGTAAGCCTTACATTATCCCCTGTGGCCAAGGCACTAGCAAGCTTCGGTAAGCTAGCATTTGTCACTAATGAACTCCCTAAGACTGGTGCCATTCTACTGAAACGCGTATATGAGTACGGCGATGCTAAAGCTGTTGGCGAAGACTGGGATGCTGACTCTGCGGTAGTTAAAGCTGCCAATGCATTCTATGGTAACGGCGGTAAAGACTTCATGGTCATCACTGCATCTGCTGTAGAAACTTCAGCTACCTTATATGCAGGCAAGAGCGTAAGCTTAGCAGACTTGCAAGAAGTGGTAAGCGGAGGTTTCACTATCTCTGTAGGTGGAATCCCTCAGTACATTACGGGTCTTGACTTCTCTTCTATTGGTACTATAGAGGAAGCAGCCTTGTTACTGGATACAGAGATCAACGGCGTCAACGTGACTACCACCAATAACCGAATGACTCTAACGACTACAGTCAAAGGTGAGTTTGCATCTATCTCTGTTGCCTCTGGCGACATCGAAGATTGTGCTAAGATCCTAGGCTTAACTGCTGAAGCTGGTGCAACTATATCTGAAGCACGTGCTGCTGAGACTCCAGTCAAGGCACTGATGGATGCAGAAGACATCAACAACTCTTTCTATGGCATTGTACTTCAAGCTCGCTGGCGTGACCAGAAAGCTGCTGAAGATGTAGCTGACTATGCTCAAGCTCGTCGTAAGGTATTCTTCAATACCTCTAACGATACTCGTGTGCTAGTTGCAGGTGAAACTTCTCACATCCTAGCTAAATTGAAAGCTAAGTCAATAGGTCGTACCTTAAGCCACTACTCTAGCAAACCTGCGGAATACCCTTCTGCGGCTGTAGCTGGTCGTGCGTTCCAAGTTAACTTCGAAGGTACCAACACTACTATCACCCTGAACCTCAAGGTCATGGCTGGTGTAACTGTTGAGAACTTAAAGACTTCTCAGCACAATGCTTTAGTGGCATGTAATGGTAATGCTG
>JBOFTB010000036.1:0-1072 GCA_051651845.1 Mycoplasma sp.
TCTGAATGAATACTCCATTTTATCCAATTTATCCATCTTCTGAGGCAATATAATTTCTCTCAGGTTTGAACAGTTGTTAAAGATATTACCAATTTGAGTTAGTGCTGGCATTTCATTTGGGAAGGTCATAGTGGTTAAAGCTCTACAATTTTCAAATGAAGCTCCCATATCTCGAACTAAATCTAAATTTCTTGGTAAAGTAATCTTTTCAAGTTCAATACAGTTTGCAAATGCAGAGTTAATATTAGTTAATTTAGATAATTCATCAGGTAATTCAACTGATTGAAGTTTCTTACAATTATAAAAAGTCTTAATCATACTATCAACATTCGGAATTTTAGGGAATTTAACAGATATAAGATTTTCGCATCTGTCAAAGAACTCATTTACAGATGTAGCTAATGGTAATTCATCAGGCAATTCAGCTGTCGTTAAGTTTTTGCACGCTGAAAATACGAGTCTCGCCTCAGTAAGTTTAGGCATTTTAGGAAGCTTAACAGATGTAAGTTTTTCACATCTTTCAAATAACATATATATAGTTGTTAGCTCTGACAATTCCTCAGGTAATTCTATTGATGATAAAGCTAAACATTCTTTAAATGAACTATTCATACCTACAATATTTGGCAATTCCTCAGGGAATTTTATTGACTTTAATTTATCGCAACCAATACACATACTATTCATATTTGTTATGTTAGGCATTTTGCTTGGTAATATAATTTCCTCAATATTACATCTTAAAAAAGCTGACGCAAGAGATTTTAAATTTGGACTGTTTGATAAATCAACCTTAACGCCATCTCCTGTAAATACCGCCCTATCAACTTGGAAGTATTCTAACCCTGTTAAATGTTGAATTCCTTCGAAAGTAGTTATTGTCTTACCATTAAACCAAGAATTTCCTGTATTCTTTCCACCGAATTCAGTTAGCGTAGGATATAGTTCAGGTCTTATAAGCTCATCAACTGAAACTCCAAACTGTTCTGCAATATATAGAGCTATATTAGGGTCAGGGAAAACAATACGTATAGGATGTGGCACTCCTAATCTTAAATAGTCCAATGTTGCA
>JBOFTB010000037.1:0-1123 GCA_051651845.1 Mycoplasma sp.
GGTAATGGAAATGATATGTATCCAGATCATAGAAATCAAGCTGGAGGTAGTTGTGTTCATTGGGGTCCTAAAGCTGGTGCAGCAGGATCTCCTTGGTATACAACTGGATGGCAATACCAAGATAATCCTTACTCAGGTATAAGACCAGGTTTAGAATTTCCAGCTGTTCCATATATAGCAACAGACTTCCATTGTGAAAGAGTTTTAAGTTCATGGTCTGATCCTATTGCATTGAATTATGGATGGTTAGTCGGATTAACTGATTTAAATACCGAAAAAGATTATGTCAGACAAAGAATTTCTGATTATATTACTGAATTACTCTCAATGGGTGTATCTGGTATAAGAATTGATGCTGCAAAACATATTTCCCCAGAAAATCTTAGTCATATTTTTAAAAAATTAAAAGATAATTTAGGAGGAGGTGAATTACCAGATGATTTTACTGCGTATTTAGAAATTTTATACGGAGGAGAAAAAGAGTTATTATTATGTAACGATAGTGATTATAGTTATGGAAGAAATTTCGAAAAAAAAATGTCTAGTGCAGGATTATCTTCTGGAGATATCCAAAAGATTAAACTTTGGGGTAGTGATTATCCTAAAGAATATCCTATTTGTGGACTTGATGCTATTTCCTCAGAAAGAAATGCTGTTGGTTGAGATTGTCATGATGATCAAAATCCAGGAAGTAGTAGTAGAGATATGGGTGATTCGGGTTCAGTTTATATTAAAGAAAAAGACGCTGGTAGACATAGAAACTTTACTGTACAATTATTCACAGGAACGAGTTATAATTTCAAAATAAAATTAGTGTGAAGTAGTTACTCATTCATGAATAACGGAGCTGCCGGATTTCCAGATGGTAATTCAGATTGTTCTGCCTGCCAAGGTGAACAATGCAAGGCCAACTGTAATAAAAGTGTTCCCTATCAAAAAGCTTATGATCCAAATTCTAAGGGATATGACTGCGGAAGCGGTGGAGGATGGTTAGAAGGAACTTATACAAGAGTACATAGAGACCAAGAAAATGTAAATGCAATGAGAAAATGGATGGGATTAGGAGCATTAAATGAAACTGAATTATATGGACAAGAAAGAATTAAAGCTCAAAAAATGAAAG
>JBOFTB010000038.1:0-1152 GCA_051651845.1 Mycoplasma sp.
TTATTTTGTATATAAGTCGTATCGAATTAGTAATAATAAAATGAAAAGATTTACTGAAATAATTCTAATACTTTCTTTACTTGCTTTATCTACTCAATCAGTAAGTTAACTAAATAATATTTTAGACTTTTCTGCAGAAAAAACTACAAGATGGTACAATTACTGACACAAAATATGGGAGTGACAATAAAAATAAACTTTGTATCTCTTATCCTTCTAATCTTGCAACTACTCCTGTGAGTGTTCCTATTACTTTTACTATTTCTTTGGCAGCAGTAATTTCTAGTGGAAGTGGAGTTTGTACTAATGTAAAAGATGCTACAGATACATGTATTGCTAGTATTACAAACCAAAATACATCTAAACAGAACATTCAGGAACATTATCTCTTTCAAAATTAGGTAGTTATTACCTTTCATCGATTTCAATTTCCTCTGGTGGAGCAACCTTTACTACTACAGATAAATCTAAATATGTGCAATTAATGGGGAAAATCGATGCTAATACTGCCACACCGCAAACAGTTGATGTTTCAGCATCACAAAATTCATTCACAATTACATATATTGATGTTGACCCCTGAAATATTCCAAAAGCTGTTATACAATTAGGTACGAGTAAAAGTTTAGTTACAGATTGCACTTTAGATGCTAATAGAAAGAAAACTGCGACATGTAGATTTGAGACGGAAAAAATTAGTAATTCAGATACAGGATATCCAGTATATGTATATCTAAATGATTGTGATGATACTGATAAAACTGAAGCCTTAAAATTAATAATAACAGGTTCATTAGTACAAAAAAAAACTGATATTACTTCAGTTATATTTACTGAAGATAAATGTAAAAATAAAGGAACTAGTTCTTCAACAACAGATTTCCCTATTACAATTAACTATGAAGATGGAATAAAAATTGAATCGGATGCTTCTACAGTTTGTAGAAATAAATATGATAGTAATGATACTTCTTGTATAATAACTATAGCTCCAACAGCAGATGCTTCTGTTCAAACTACTACTGGTATTATAAAAGTATCACAAGCAGGAACTTATTATTTACATTCTTTTAAAAATAAAGAGACTGATGGCACTCAATATACGATATTAAATTCTTTAAATATCGATAGTATTGCTGCCTCTATTAATGC
>JBOFTB010000039.1:0-1334 GCA_051651845.1 Mycoplasma sp.
CTATTTGTTATTTTTGAAAGAAGAGAGAATTGTTGGAATTACAGTTTAATAATTAATAATGATAAAAATAATTACAATGAGAATATATTGATTAAATTTAATAAATATATTATTTGTTAAAACAATAAAACAGATAAAAGCAATAATATTATACTGTATAGAGGAAAGTTTCCACTCTTCACTACAATTTTATTTGAATCTTGATTAGGAACACCAAATACATCTTCTTCAATGGTTGATTCTAACGATCTAATAGTAAATTCTCCTTTAATTGTAAAATCTATTTTAGTACAATATTCTACTGTAGAACCGCCAACCAAATTTATATCTGTCACAGTACAACCAGTTTCTGAACAAAGTACTTTTAATGTTCCTTTTTTTGGAGCCTTATCAAATGTAAATTTGACATAAGCTGAGGCTATTTTTCCTTTTTTTAATTTAAGAGAAGATTCTCATTCATTTTGACATTCATTATCTGAATAATATTGAATAGTTGTTCCAATTCCCAGCTTAACTTTAATATCAGGCTGTTCAGCTACTATTTGAAGTTGGTCATTTGTTGAATCTAAATTAAAAATTGAAACATCTCCAACATTAGTACATTTTACAAGAGTGCAGAAATTATCGCTATTGTTTATCTCTACTCCATCGAATGAACAAAGATAATGTTTATATCGAGGTGTTATTATTCCTCCTAGTAATGGGATACTGAAACCAATTTTTACATAAGTACTAGCTTCTCCACTAAATAATGGAAGGATATTTTTTGATAATTTATTTTGACAAGTCGGATCTGAATAATAGTCAATAGATGTTACATGAATTGCAATATTAAGTTTAGGAGCGAAAAATTGTATTGTGATTGTTTGTCCACCTATATACAATAAAGAATCAATGGTAAATTCTCCACTTTTAGCGCATGTTACAGGAAAACATATCATTTTCTTGTCATAATTCTCAGGAATTACTATATCACGAACTTGACAACCATCTGGTCTAAGTGAAGAAGTTATTGTACCCTTAGCTAAATCTTTAGTAAAAGTAACACTCAAATATGCCTTTACTTCTTCATTACTTAAAATAAAGAAAAAATTTTCTGGTTCCCCACTACAATCAGGTTTATCATGAAACTTATAAGCAGTTTTTTGAAGAAATTCATGAACTATAAGCTTAGTATTTGATTCTATTACAAATAGATCACTATTAGCATTAGTAATAGAATTAAGCGTAAAAACTCCAATTTTTGAACATTCAACTCTTGTACAAAAAATATTTGAAGGAGGGGAAGAAGGGGTTACATCAGTAATTTCACAACCCTTAATTTGAAAACTGAA
>JBOFTB010000040.1:0-1726 GCA_051651845.1 Mycoplasma sp.
GACAAAATGAAAAAGAGAATGAAAATCCAAATGAGAATAATGATATGAATAATCAGGATAAAGATAAAAATAGTCAAAATAATGTGAATGGGGAAGAAGAAGCTCAAGAGGATATTTTACAAATTAATCCAGAATATAAACCTGAATATCCTAATACATGGAGTGATGGTGCATTTCATATAGTTATTAATCATTGCTATAATTGTCATCAGCATAAAACTACAACAAGGCATATGGAATATTCATTCATTGATAAATTTAATGAAATTGGTAATGCTATTCATTCTATCTTTCCAAATGTATATATTATTGGTAATTATGATGAAATAGAGTACTATGGCTCGTTTGATGTTTATTTACATGGTATAGGACCAGTGTTTGATAATAAACATAGATTTTTTATATATAAAAAATCCAACTCTAATAAATTCCCAACAACAAATGAAATATGAGATAAATGAATTGCTTTATCAATTGTTTATGGTTCCAGTGTAAATATGGAAAGAGCACAAAGACAATTTACTATTGAAAATACACTTAGTAAACCTTCAAAATATTATCATGAATTCCCAATTGATTACTCAGAAGATGCATTGAAAGCAAAGAATGAAGCATTTAAAAAAAAACCTCAAGAGCAAAAAATTGATGCTAATAATACTCAGTTTTATTGTACTAATTGGGGTTGTGGACAAATATTTGTACAATCTAATAATACACCTGTTAGTTGCATTTATCATCCGGGTATTTGGCAATTTGGATCATATAATGGATATTGGCCAGAATGTTGGTCTTGCTGTGAAGGTACATGGGATAGTCCTGGATGTACTCAAAATTATCACAAAGGAGTAATAGCTAAAGAAAGAATCATGTGATGCTGACATCATGGTGAAATAAATACATTTACAAAGCATCCGGATTCTGCATGTGGTGCTTATTTTACGAAAGATAGTACTGAAGGATGTTTATATCATCCAGGATATTTTAAAAATGGACAATGGACTTGTTGTAAAGGAGGAGATAAATTTGGAAAGGGTTGCCATTCTACTAATCATGAAACGGTTGAATATCCAAGTGATGAAGCAAAATTATATTTTTATCCCAAACCAGTGAATAATCCTGGTATAATGAAAGGTGTCACATCAGTCAAAAATAAAAAAGTAGAAACAGTAGGTGAATTAATTTGTAAATGCGATTATTATAAAGAAATTAAAGTTGTTTTTCAAACTACAAAAACTAAATTAGAATTATTATTAGTAAAACAACAAAAAGAATTAACTGAACCAAAGTATTGTTTAAATTGGGCTTGTGAGAAAGTCTTTTATGAAAAGGATTATGAAAAGGGATTAATTAAAAATTGCCGATCGCATTCAGGTAAATGGGATCATGGTTGTACAGGAACAAAAATGAGTGATTATGTTGATGAATTAAAAAATGGTCCAAAAGAAGGAAAACAAAAAATAATATGATGGAAACCACATTGGACCTGCTGCCAAGGGGATTGGAGTAGTAAAGGTTGTCGATGGACTAGACACCATGGACCTTGAATTAGTTCTCTAGGAAAAGGATATAAAAGATATTGTTGGCCAAATATAAGATGAAAATGATCATTTAATAAAGTGATAACTGATTGATGGAGAAAAACATTAGTCCAATATACTTACGAAGAAGATAAAGTGAGAAATATATGAAATACTTTTTATAAGGAAAAGCAAGATAGGGTTATGGA
>JBOFTB010000041.1:0-1111 GCA_051651845.1 Mycoplasma sp.
AATTCCCTGGTATGAAAAAGATTAAATTCAGTCAAATTTTATTGTAATAATCATATATTTAATAATTCATACTTAAATTTCTTTTGCATTTTTTTGTTCGTTATAATTGTGTTTTTACCTTGTTTCCAATTATTCAAATCAAAATAAATCAAATGATTTTTTTTAATAATTTGGATTAAATGATTTTAATAATTGGGCCAATAATTAATTTATTTAATTTTTTCCTAAAATTTAGTTTTTCCAGGTTTAAAATAGAAATATAATTGTTTGATAGTTATTAAATTAATAAATTGAATATTTTTAATTATTATCATTTTTCAAACTCTAAAAACGAATTTCTGTATCAATCAAACAAAAATAGAATTTATCGGAACACAAGGCAAAAAAACTATGAATAATAATATTAATTAGTAATCAAAAAATCATAGTTCCTATTAATAACGAAATGTCTCAGAAAAAAGTTAAACAAATAATAAAGATATTTTTTAAAATTGAAATTCGAAAGGTATTGTTTGATATTCATCAAATTTATAAAAACAAGTTGCGCAAATATTTTTTCAAATGACGTAGTTATCTCTCCAAACTTTTAATCTTTATGATTAGACTTTATAATGATTGAAGATTTATTTCTTATTTTTTGCATTTATTTAGCTAATTTATTTCATTTTATATTCTAAATTAGTTTTTCAATCTCGAATTTTTGCATTTTACATTTATTTTTTTATTAAGAATTTTCAATTATAAAAAAATTAATCTAAAATTGATTGGAATTATTCTTTCATTTGAAATTTAAATTATAAATATTTCATGAAAACAATTAAAATTTCAATCAAAAAAACAGGGAAAGAATAAATATTTAAAAGGAAAAAGGTTTGGATTCAAAATAGTACGGGTAAATTTAATTAGGAAAAATTAGAATATAAAATTCAATTTTTTCTAAAGAAATTCAAATTTTTTCAGAGCAAAAAATAAAAAAAAGGTAAATAGAAAAAAATTTTGAAAAAAAAGGAACACGAATTAAGTGGGATTATTGTGGATTGATTATTGCAAAAGCAACGCATAATTCTTATACAATTAAAATTAATTTCGACAAAATAAATTTTGGCAAACT
>JBOFTB010000042.1:0-4022 GCA_051651845.1 Mycoplasma sp.
TTATCTCCACCTTTTCCCCTGCTCCACACCGTGCATGCGACTTTCACCGCACACGGCGTTCCATCATAATTTTAAATTTTATTTATATTTAGAAAGTGTTTTTAATATTCTTGCATAATTCTCATTGTCTTTATAGTAATCCTCTCTATTTCCACTTTTCAGTAAAGTTTTGAACGAAGAATCTAATAACATTAAATTTTCAAGGTCATCCCTTCCTCCATGTTCTTTTGGAACTAACCTATGAACATAAAAGTTGTCATTTCCTGCGATATATTTTCCTGTTACTTCGCAAGTTGAGTTTCTTTGGAGTCTCAAAACAGCTCTTATTTGAGGGTCTTCTATTTCATTTATCTCAATTTGTTTTTCTTCTTTCTGCATTTTCTTTTTCGCTGAAAATAGTTTAGGTATTTTAAACTTTATAGCTTGTAGCGTAAAAATTGTATTTCCTGCTACGTTCCATACTTTAAAGTTATATCCTTTATAGCGGAGTTTGTATTTCTTATCCTTTTTATCAGAAGGTTTCCCTATTCTGTTCATTAAGGATTTGTTAACTATATAGCCAATTTTACTAAAATCCATACTTATCATTGTTGCCATGCGATAATAATTTTGAATTCCTAGTATTACTGAATTAAATTTTAAGACTTGCTGGGCAGTTCGTCTCTTTTGAAGCTCTTTTATCTCTTGTCTGATTAAGGTTAGGATAGCTTTTCTTGCTTTGTCAGATATATATGACCTTACAGTTAATCTATTTCTATTCTTAACAGCCTTGAGTTTTATTCCTAAAAAGATACTAAACTCTTTTCTTAGATTTACTATTTTGGATTTCTTTTCTGAAATTTCTAGTTTCAATCTATCTTTTAAGAATATTTTAACTAGTTTGAACATCTTTTCCGCAGAAGCTCTATCTCTACAAAATAGTTTAAAGTCATCTGCGTATCTAACAATTCTAACTTCTATTAAGTTTGTATCTCTAAGAGCTCTTTCTTTATTTCCAAGAGTCGAATATTCACTTTTGGTTTTTAATCCTGACCATTGTTTATGTATCCACCAGTCAAGTTCGTTTAAAACTATGTTGGCTAGAAGTGGTGAAAGTATTCCACCTTGAGGAGTTCCCTTCTCAGATTGAATAATATCCTTGTTTTGTAATACAGTTTCCACTTTCAACATGCATTTTATTATTGATAAGGTTTTCTTATCGATAGATTTAAATCGCTGAAGTTGTTTTATCAACTTTTTATGATTTATATTATCGAAGAATCCTTTTATATCAATATCTACAACAAAATGTAGTTTTGAAATGTTTACACAATGATAGCAAGTTGCTATCGCATGTTCTGCACTACGTTCTGGTCTAAATCCAAAGGAATTTTTATGAAAACTTTTTTCAACTATTGGTTCTAAAATTTGTTTAAAACATAGTTGTACTAGCCTATCATAAATATTAGGTATTCCTAGCGGTCTAACCTCTCTATCTCCTTTTGGAATCTCTACTCTTTTTACCATTCCTGGTGTGTATCTGCCCTTTAAATCATATTTAATTCGTTTTACTATTTCATCTTCAATTTTTAATATATCGCTTATGGTTTCGCCATTCACTCCTGAAGTTTTACTTCCCTTGTTGCTTTTCAGCGTGTGAATCGCCTTATAAATATTCGATTCGTCAATTACGCAGTCTATTAAACTCATAGATTGTACGCCTCCCTCTTCCTAAGAATTAGGAAACTTTATTTTCTTGGTTTACGACCATTCATCTATTAATTCTAAATTAAAACAATTTTAAAATTATTGACTTGGGGCTATCCCTCCACCACTTATTATCATGGTTTCATTGGTACTGTACCCCTCCTCTCACAAGACTAAAGAAATTTCGTTAAACTTTAACTTATATTCACCAACCCTCTAACTAGGTTTTTGTTGTGTCTTGCTTTCCACGTTCCATATTTTCTATCATTAAATCTACTTAGGTAGTTTCTATAGCCCTGTAAGCTGGATACTGCCTGTAACAGTATAGCGAGTTTCATAACTCAAATTTTTACTAATCGCCACTTACCCCACAATTTTGCGGTTATAACATTTCTGTCGTATAAATTTTTAGAGCCGTACATTCGAAACTTTGTCAGCACATGCGTGCATTCTTACCATATGGACTTGACTCCCGATCTATCATTATCTCGACCACCTCTGGTTCGCATTTCCTCATCATTACATGTTAGGGATAACTCTCAACCGACTTCACCGAGCTTTACACCATGTAATTTAGTTAGAATTACATCGCATATCGGAGTATCAGAGGAAGCATTTCAGGGCGTTACTCCTTCATTCTACTTCTCGAAAATACAGTTCTCTGTTATTTCGCTTTATATTAAGCTACTTTTAACATGTCGTAACTTTTCATCACGAAACGTGTCGCACTTAAGTATATTTTCTCTATCTTTTTCATTTCGAACATCACCAAAAGTTTTTGTTGTATAAATCACCTTTAAATTAAACTCTTTAAACTCCTCTAACTCCCAATATAATTTTTTATCTATAAACATTTTAAACTCTCTCTGAATTCTAATGTCTTTTTTAACTTTTTGCAAAGCACTTCAAAAGCTTCAAAGCTAAGTGTTTGATCTGCATCTGATAAAGCGCAACATGGATTTTTATGAATCTCTACCATCGTTCCATCAGCTCCAGCTAAAACACATCCTAATGTCACAGGTTCTACTAAAGATCTTTTTCCTGTTCCATGACTTGCATCTATAATTATAGGTAAATGTGTTTTCTCTTTTAAAAGAGCTATTCCATTTATATCTACAGTATTTCTAGTTGCTGTTTCAAACGTTCTTATTCCTCTTTCACAAAGAATAATCTCTGTATTTCCAAATGCAACTATATATTCTGCTGCCATTAAAAGCTCTCTTACTGTTCCACTCAATCCTCTTTTTAAAAGTACAGGTTTATTCATTTTTCCAAGCTCTTTTAATAAGCTGAAATTCTGCATATTTCTAGCTCCCACTTGGAAAATATCTGTGTACTTTGATATTAATTCGATATCTCTTGTATCCATTACCTCTGTTACCATTAGAAGATTGTAAGTATCCGCAGCTTCTCTCATATATTTAAGCCCTTCTTCACCTAAACCTTGGAAATCATAAGGGGATGTTCTTGGTTTAAATGCTCCACCTCTTAGGTATTCTCCGCCATTTTCTTTTACAACTTTGGCAATCTCTAATATCATCTCTCTATCTTCTATCGAACAAGGCCCAGCCATTAATACTAGCTCTGACGTTCCTATTTTTCTTCCTTTGATTTCAATTACAGTATCCTCATTTTTAAACTCTCGACTTACAAATTTAAAGGGCTTTCCAATCTGTAATACATCTTGAACTATTTCAAAAGTTTTGAAACTCTCTTTTGTAATTCCTCCCTGTTTTCCCATAATACCTATTTTTTTTATACCACCATCTAGAATCTCTAAAGCGCCATGTCCTGTTGCCTCTATAAATCTTTTTAACTCTAAAATTTCTCCAGATGTAGCTGATTTTTTTAACACTACATACATTTTATCACCTTATTTTTTATTTTTATTATATCATATTTATACCAAAACAGTGATTTTTAAATTCACATTTTAAACATTTTTCTTTAGACGAACTTTTTTCGGAAAACTCCCTATTTTTTATTCGTTCTGATATCATATCAAACTCTTGTAAAATTTTATCTTCAGCACCTTGAGTATATTCAACCTTCAAACTTTTGTTATTTTTTATAAAATAAATCTCTCCACCTATAACTTTTTTTTCTGTATTTTTACTCAACAAATAACAATATAACTTTATTTGAGTTTTATATATTTCTAAAACCTCTTCTTTTAATTCATCAGAACCTGTTTTAAAATCTATAATTTTCAACCCATCTTCTTCCTCTATAATCAAATCAATTGTTCCTTCTATTGTATAGTCTTTTCTTAAGACAAAAATATTTTTTTCAACATCACAGAATTTTCTCTCTACAAATTCACTATGATAGTAATT
>JBOFTB010000043.1:0-1027 GCA_051651845.1 Mycoplasma sp.
ATTCTTCACTAATGCATTTTGAGCAATCTGAGTTACCATCAGGGAAGCCAGATGCTCCGTTATTCATAAAAGAATAGCTTGATAATACTAATTTGATTTTCCATGGTGCATCAGTCCTTCTAAACAAATTAACTTCAAAGTTTCTGTGCTTTTCTGCATCTTTTTCTTTGATATAAACAGAACCTGCCCAACCAAGGTCTCTGGTGCTGCTTCCTGGACTTTGATCATCATGGCAATCTAATCCAATAGCAGTTCTTTCTGCAGAAATAGCCCAATATCCACAAATAGGAAAATCTTTTGGGTAATCACTTCCCCATATTTTTATTTTTTGAATATCTGAATGAGATAATCCATTATTAGCCATATTGTCTTCAAATGATTTACCATAATTATATGGTCCTTCTTGGCAGAATAATAAATCCTTTTCTTCATCAAATAAAAGTTCTATATAAACTGTAAAGTCTTCTGGTAAGTCACCTCCTCCTAAATTATCTTTTCATTTTTTTAAAATAGCACTTAAATTATTTGGTGAAACATATTTTCCAGCATCTATTCTAAAACCAGAAACTCCTCATGAAATTCAATCAGTTAAATAATCAGCTATTCTTTGTCTGACATAATCTTTTTCAGTATTTAAATCAGATAATCCATATAACCAACCGTAATTTAATATGTTTGGATCTGATAATGTGCTTAATGGTCTTTCACAATGGAAATCACTTGATGTATAAGGAACAGAAGGAAATTCTCATCCGGGAAGTTCTCCTGAAAATGTGTTATTTGTATATTGTCCTTTGGTAGTAAAAAAAGATGATCCAGCTGAAGCAGCTTTAGGACCCCAATGTTCGCATGTTTTTCCAACTTTATTTCTATGATCTTGAGATACATCATTTCCACTTCCTGTCATGTGATTGATAACTGCATCAGCATATATTCTAACATTACGGCTACGACATCTGTTAATCATTTGTTTAAATTGAAGTTTAGATCCTTGTCTTGATGTTAGTTTATATGAAACAGGTTGATA
>JBOFTB010000044.1:0-3215 GCA_051651845.1 Mycoplasma sp.
GCAAACCAGTTTTTGTAAACCCCCTCTTAAATTGTTTTGGTACTTGAAACCTTGAACTTAATGCTTTCTCACAGCATTAAAAACCAATTTAAGCGACAGGACGGGCAACGCCGATTTCTAAAAATAATGGTCTACCAACGCACCCTCTGACGGCGATTCCTACGACTGCTACCTCGTAAAGGTTGTTTTATAGTGATTGTCCTCTCAACACTACCGCTTCTTCCCTCTAGGATGGCAACCAGAGCCTTATTAAATTATTATTTCCGTATTTTTGGCAATAAAAAAGGTATGTATGTGAATCTGCATCCACTTACATACCATAATTTCCCTAGGGCAAAATACCCCATTTTGAGCCTTAAACCCTTGATTTTACTACATATTGCGATTGACATATCACAATAAAACCCTTATAATAAAGGGTACAAAGGTAGACGAAAACCTTATAGTTATGTATTTGTTCAGAGCACATATTTTAATTTGTCAGTAAGAAACTCCAATTTCTTCTGGCAGTCGAAAAAAACATTTTATGAACCGTACCCATTGCAAGTGGGTGCGGTTTTTTCGTTTCTTCAACTCTTATAATATATTTTATGTTATCTTGTTTTCAAAAGCAATAGTTTTCCTATGAAAATTTGAAAAAAATTTAATTTTATTTAATTTTTATATTGATATTTTAATTATTTTACATTATAATAAGTTATTATAATGTAAAATAAATTATAATAATGTATTTTAATCACGAAAACAGAAAGACAGGAGGACTGATTTTGCAGGTAATATGTATAGCAAACCAAAAGGGCGGTATCGGAAAAACGACCACAGCAACAACATTAGCATCTATATTAGAAGAAAGCGGACATAAAACACTTCTTATTGATGCAGACCCACAGGGAAACAGCACAGATACTTTTAGAGCTATTTCAAAGAATACAGCAACGCTCTATGATGTTGTACTGGATATAGCTGACCCATTACCAATCATGGAAGCAATCCAGAAAACAGAAATTGGAGATATTATTGCATCTGACCCAGAATTAAAAGAAGCTGATATAAAGCTCCCTAATGATGGGGATGAATACTTTATTTTGAAAGAAGCTCTTGAAAATCTAACAGGATATGACTATGTAGTAATAGATACAGCTCCTGCCGATAACAAATTATTAAAAAATTGTCTTATTGCTTCTGGCAAAGTGGTTATTCCCATAACTGCCGACCGCTATGCCATTCAAGGACTTTCAGACTTGAATAAAACACTTGTAAAAGTGAAAAAACGTAATAATCCTAATTTGGAGATATCAGGTCTATTATTAATCAAATATAAAGGCAGACAAAAGTTAGCACAGGAAGTTAAAACCTCTCTGGATGCCATAGCATCACAAATGGAAACAAAGATATTTGAAACAACCATCCGTGAAAGCACCAACGCCCAGAAAGCACAGGCAACCAGAACTACACTTATAAAATATGCCCCTAACTGCACAACCGCAGAAGATTACAAATCCTTTGCAAGGGAACTTCTGAAAGGATTGAAATAATGCGAGTTAAGAACAACAAGCCAAAAAGTGAATTTGGCGTTGCTGACGGTCTTGATTTTGGAAATGAAGTAGATGAAAATGTAGATGAACCAGTAGTAGAAACTCCTGCAACAGTTCCAGAAAAAAAGAAAAAGACAACCATTAAGAAAGCAGAAATAGACCCAAACCGAAACTATAGCAAATACTACACGCCAAAGCCAAAAAAAGGAACAAAAGGCGGTACGCTTGGTAGGGGTTCTGTAGCAGAAAAAGAAAGAAAAGTACAATTCAGTTTGACTTGTACCCCTGCACAAAAGCAACGCTTCATAGAAGCATCTGAAAAGGAATATAGAAAGCTACCCGACTTTATCTGTCGGGTAGTCGAAGAATACATAAAAAATCATAATTTATAATAATTTATTTTAATCATATAAAGGAGAAAATATGGCTGAGAATAATAATATAATCGCTGAAAAAATTAGAATTGCAATGGTAAAAAATAATGATATGAAATTATCAAAACTTGCAGAATTAACAGGTTTTTCAGCTCCAACAATTACAAATAAATTCAAAAAGAATAACTTTTCAGAAAGCGACTTTAGACAGATTGCGAACGCTCTTGGATATGATGTTGAAATAGCACTTGTATCAAGAGAAACTAGCGAAAGAATATAATACATTAAAATACATTATAATAATTTATTTTAATGTATTTTATTCAATCACTTATAAAAGGAGAATTATTATGGATTGATATGAATTACAATCTCAATCTTACGAATAATATTTGGAACAGCACCCAGAACAATCCGCACTTGTCAAAGAAGATATAGAACGCAAAATTAAAACCCTTAAAATGTTTGTTGGAACAACGGATGCAGACAAAAACGAAATGTTTAATAGTGGAGCTTTCAACGATATTTGCAAAGGATATTTTAGAAAATCTATGGAAAATCCGGAAAAACGAAATGTCAAGATGCGATTTAAGGGGAGAAAATGAAAGTCATGGAACTGGAACACCTGGAAAACAGACGGTTTCTAGGGAAAGAGCATTATTGAATCCATGGAAAAATCGGGAAGTGTTTATTCCTGGAAGTAAGGCCTGTAAAAGAAAATCTACCGCTTACAGCTTCTCCAGCTTGTCAAGGTAGTTAGTCTCTGCACCTCTCTTTCTTTAAAGGCTTCTTTTTCAGCTCTTCTTACTGCTTCTGTAAAACCTTCTCTGCAGGCTGTAAAAGCTCCGTTAGCGTCCTTAGCGTCTCCTACCTGCAAAAGGGATCTGGAGAGCGTTAAGCTCATTAGAGAGCATCTTGGCTATCTTATTTCCGTCTTCGTCACTATCCAGAGCTAATATAAGGGGCTGTGCTGGCTTCACACCCTGTAAGAGCTGTAAAAGCTTCTCATCGCCATTCTCAGACGCTTTTTCGGTGAACTCTTCCCTGTACCTTATCGGGTTGGGAAACACCATTGAAGCGGCATCTCTTACTGTTTCTTCCATCCTCTAATCCTCCTCCTTGATAATTTCCAACAAATCCACACCCAAGCCATTGGCAATTTTAGCCGCTGTCTTAGGATGACAGCTTTTGCCGTTGACGATAGACGAAAGACCACTCCTGGATATACCGATTTTTTTCGCGAACTCAGTCTGGTTAAGCCCTTGCATCACAAGTGCAATCTGAAACTTAAATTTATTGATTTTCA
>JBOFTB010000045.1:0-1139 GCA_051651845.1 Mycoplasma sp.
AAAATAATTTAAAATGAAATCACAATTAATTATACTTCTATGACTATCAGTCATATTATTCTCAAATCAAAATGTAAATAGTTTATTTAACATTTAGGAATCTAATCTTAGAAGAAATGGGGATGAATACACAGTGACAGTTATTACATACCATGAATATGATGAAGGTAATACCTGTGGGACTGAACTAACAGGATCCGTTGAATTAGGTGATACGGACGTAGTGTTTACGATGATGATTACTTTCGATAAGCCATTAGCTAATGAATCTGAGTTAACATTAGCATTTTCACCTAATACTGGTTGTGTCGCTGGTGCAGGAGGTAAGGTAACCGTTGGTACCCAAAATCCATTTTGTACAATTGTAACATGTACAGAGGCTAAAACATATACATTTGCGTCTATTGCTTCAGATTCTTATACATTTTCATTAGGAACTGTTATTTCTCAAATTGTAGTTTCTTATCAAGCACAAGCAATTACGGCGCAATCAATTGATTATTATGATGATCAATGTATCACATTATGAGAATCTCCTATAATGTTAAATAATGATGGGGATACCCTTGCTTATGCTCAAATTACATTTGATAAGGTACCTCATGAAGGAAAATTAAACGGGGTTTGTTCAGATAATGGGAAATGCTCTTTTGCGGAAACTGACCTTGATGGAACGAAAGCAGTATTTTGTGCAAAATTAATATTTACAGATGTAGGACAATTTACTATAAAATCATTAAGATCAGACGTATTAACAGATACATTTACTATTGCTTCTGGAGTGTTAAATAATATTGTTGTTGAAAAAGAAGAAAATCCTAAACCAGAGAATAATTTTAAACCATCAGGTGTTAAATATCATAATAAAAATGATTGCTCATCTGAAATATCAGGTAAATTAACATTATCAGATGGGAAAGCATCAGCATATGCTAAAATTACTTTTGTCAAAGAATTATCAAGTGGTGATACTGTAATTGGTAAATGTGGATCTAATTGTGAAGCATCAGATGTAGCATTAAATTCAAATACAAAAATATTGTGCATGAAATTAGACTTTTCAGCTGCTGGTAGTTATAAAATCACCGAATTAAAATTCAAAGATGAAAACTCTCGTGAAATTGATGTTTCTTTACTTA
>JBOFTB010000046.1:0-1713 GCA_051651845.1 Mycoplasma sp.
AGCAATCACTTTTACTATAATATACAGGATCACTTATTAAATAATCGGAGGCTTCAATCTTAATTTCTTTTGCAATAAGAGCAGTAATATCAAAAGTCTTAGTTGTTGCAGTTTTTAATGATAAGCTTTTTATTGAATATTCTCCCACTTTCGAAATTGTTAACTTTATACATGAAGATTGTGCACCTTGATTTACATCTGTAGGTGTAGCTTCACAGTCTGTTCCACATACAGTAATTAATTGACCAGCTACAATTCCAGGTGCTATCGTAAAGTGAATAGAAACATCTGCTTTTCCTATGTTTAATTTAGTACTAGTTATTGTATCTCCTGAGCAATCACTTTTACTATAATATACAGGATCACTTATTAAATATTCGGAGGCTTCAATCTTAATTATTTTATCAATAAGAGCTTTAATCTCAAAAGTCTTAGTTGAATCATCTTTTAATGATAAGCTTTTTATTGAATAATCTCCCACTTTCGAAATTGTTAACTTTATACATGAAGATTGTGCACCTTGATTTACATCTGTAGGTGTAGCTTCACAGTCTGTTCCACATACAGCAATTAATTGACCAGCTACAATTCCAGGTGCTATCGTAAAATGAATAGAAACATCTGCTTTTCCTATGTTTAATTTAGTACTAGTTATTGTATCTCCTGAGCAATCACTTTTACTATAATATACAGGATTACTTATTATATAATTTGAGACTTTTATTGGAGCTTTAGTCAACAAAGTAATATCAAAAATCAGACTTGAATTATCTTTTAATGATAAGCTTGTTATTGAATAATCTCCCATTGCCGAAATTGTTAACTCTATACATGAATATTGTGCACCATGAATTACATCTTTAGGTGTAGCTTTACAGTCTGTTCCACATACAGCAATTAATTGACCAGTTACAATTGAAGGCTCTATCTTAAAATGAATAGAAACTACTAATGGGGCTGATATAAAAGTAATACCACTTATTGTATCTCCTGAGCAATCACGAGTATTATAATATGCAGGATCACTTATTATATAATGTGAGACTTTTATTGGAGTTTTAGTCAACGAAGTTATATCAAAAATCGCAGTTGGATCATCTTGTAATGATAAGCTTGTTATTGAATAATCTCCCACCTCATTAATTAGAAAATGTGAACATGCAGATTCCGCATCTTGAAGAACTGGACTTGAAACCTCACATAATGGATATTTTCCACATTCAGTTATTAATATACCAGTTTTAATTCAAGGAGCTATCTTAAAATGAATAGAAATTGGTAATGGGCCTGGGGTAATAGTAATAGCACTTATTGAATCTCCTTTGCAATAATAATTCCTATAATATACAGGATCACTTATTATATAATTTGAGACTTTTATTGGAGCTTTAGTCAACGAAGTAATATCAAAAATCAGACTTGAATTATCTTTTAATGATAAGCTTGTTATTGAATAATCTCCCAGTGCCGAAATTGTTAACTCTATACATGAATATTGTGCACCATTAATTACATCTTTAGGTGTAGCTTTACAGTCTGTTCCACATACAGCAATTAATTGACCAGCTACAATTCAAGGCTCTATCTTAAAATGAATAGAAACTACTAATGGGGCTGATATAAAAGTAATGCCACTTATTGTATCTCCTGAGCAATCACGAGTATTATAATATGCAGGATCATTTATTATATAATGTGAGACTTTTATTGGAG
>JBOFTB010000047.1:0-1347 GCA_051651845.1 Mycoplasma sp.
TTGTATATATAAGAATGCTATAATTATTATGATGTAGATAATACAATTTATTATTATATTAATAATTAATAAGATAATGACTTGATTGTTATTAATATATTATGTGAAATATTTGAATTATCAACTACGAGATCAATATAATTTAATAAAAAAAATATTAATTAATTCTTCTCTTTCATATTTTTTAAAAATTAAATGGTTATGAGATTATTTATTGTTGTTGGAAATCATGTGGCTTTATTACATCATCAATTTTAAGGATCATTTTACATACTTGGGTAGCTAATTGATATTGTTGTTTCTTTGAATTAAATCCTTCGTATACCTTTTGTAGTTTCATATTTAGTGTACCATTTCTTGTGCAATCGACTCCTAAATAGGGGTTATTGTCTTTCTTTTGTGAACCTTTTAAATTCGCTCAGTATTCAATTCCATTATATCCACTATTCTCAGCTAATGCTATTGGTATTTGATCAAGTGCTTCAGCAAAAGCTCTAATAGCATATTGATCAATAGATGAAGTTGCATCAGCTTTTGATGCTACAGCTAATGAGCATGATATTTCAGCTGCACCTCCTCCATAAACTATTCTTGGATCACGAATCATGTTACGTACAACGCATAAGGCGTCATGAAGGCATCTTTTTGCTTCATCAACAATCATACGTGAACCTCCTTTTACTAAAATTGTAACTGCTTTATTAACTTGGCAATCTTCTATTACAATCATCTTTTCATTTTCAGTACCGAATGCTGTCTCTTTAACAACTCTAGCTCTTCCTAATTTTTCTTGTTTAATATCACTAAATCTTGGTATTATTCTTCCACCAGTTGCAAGAGCGATTAATTCAATTTCTGTACCACCAACCCAACGGACAGATGGTAAATTATTTTGCATTAATAAATGATTTGCTTCGTCATCAAAACCCCATTGACAGATAACAAAATTGGCTCCACTTTGTTTGACATATTCCACCATTTCTTTAAAATAGTTTTGTTCTTGTTCATATAACTTTTTATATGATTCAGCGTCTTTAATATCAACGTTGTATTTAGTTTTAGGTTTTGGTGGTTCAAAGGGGCAAGTTAAGATGCAGATCTTGGCGTCTTGTATTTCTTTCGTCATTTGACAATGACTCATTTCCTTATCTAAAACAATACCATGAACTAAAGTGGTATCTTCTAAGCTACCACCGACTTTTCCTTCTACTTTGATCATTTCGAAATTGACGTCTTTTCTTTCTAAATCTGCAACAGCTAATATAGCATTGACAGCAATTTCAGCAAATTTTCTTTGGTATTTTGATACGACTTTACTTCCTAAAGCAGTCATTGCTCCTTCAATAA
>JBOFTB010000048.1:0-1145 GCA_051651845.1 Mycoplasma sp.
AAATTTGAGGTTTTACGCTGTTTTGTTGGATGTTATAATTGCACTCAATATGGTTCAGTTTCAGATACATCTTGTTCAGTTTGTAATACTAAAGAAAATTATTACCCATTAGCAGATATGCCATCACATTGTGTTCATATATCTGAAAATTTGGATCATTATTATTTGAATACAACAACAAATCAATTTGAAAAATGCTATGTTGCATGCCTTAAATGTTATGGAGAAGGAGTAATAGAAAAGCAGAACTGTAAAGAATGTTGGGTAGACCTTATGTATTTTCCTTTAAAAGATGATCCTACAAATTGTGCTGATCTAGCTGAAGGTGATGTTGATGGATATTACTTAGACTTTTATAATAATCAAATGTCGAGATGTTATCCTGGATGTTTACAATGCATGCAGAATGGTGTTTCAATCGATGATACTAGATGCCTTATATGTGATGAGTGAAATGGTTATTATCCTTTATCTGATAATTCAAGACAATGCTATCATAAAGATTGAAGAATTAATAGATACTTTTTCGATAAGACTAAATTTAAAAGATGTAATTCGGCTTGTTTAACATGTGATGAATTAGCTGATATCACAGATACAAAATGCATTTTATGCAACTCAAATGGATTATATTACCCATTACCAAATAACCCTTCTAAATGCCATAAAAGTGATACTCTCCCTTATCCTGAAAAGTATTATTTTGATACCGAGTTAAATGGATTTCAAAATTGCCTACCGCAATGCTTAACATGCGAAAATGGTATCGAATGTACATCATGTGATAATTCAAATAATTATTATTGATGAGAAAATACAATTGAATGTTATGATGAGTTATCTAAGCCAATCAATACCGCACTAATTAATAACGAATACCTTTATTGTTATCTAACTTGTATGAAATGCACAACTATAGGAAATGAATTGAATTCTCAATGTGATGAATGTAATATGCAATTAGGTTATTATCCTGTAAAAAATGAAGAATCAATTTGTATTGACGATGCTTGAAGAGATCAGCGTTATCCAAGATATTATTTAGATTTAATAAGTAAATTCTATGAGAATTGCGCAGACGAATGTTTAACATGTGAAGGAATATCATCAAATTGTAAACAATGTAATGAAAATGAAGATTATTA
>JBOFTB010000049.1:0-116378 GCA_051651845.1 Mycoplasma sp.
TCATTTGTAATTTGGTTGTATAACATTATTGTGCTCCCTTGTACGATAAGGGGGCACTTTTTTTACGCCTTTGGCAATTAAAAAGTGCTCCACTTATATTTTACAATAAGTGTTGCACTTAATAATTCAATTTGGGAAAGGATACACTTACTTAGTAGATGTATCCTTTTTTTATTATTTAAATGAGTAATTTAATTTTTTAATTCAATTGCAATCATCAGTTTTAATTAGAACTTTGACCTTGGAAGTAATATTATTAATTGTGATCGAAGATGTATCTTCACTTACCTGAATTTCGTTCCCATCAATTAACAAGAATGCTCCATGATAGTTCTTTGTGTTCATTTGAATTTTAGATTTGTTACTAATAACTATCGGACTATTCAAGGACTTATATGTTCTATTATTAATGGCTTCAATCTCAATGATAGTTAATGCATTGGAGTTGGGCATAATAATTGCCCCACCTAATGATTTGTTTCGTGCAGTTGACCCAAACGGTGTAGCGACAAGCATTCCATTCCCATGAATTGTTTGTAGTAGTGTATCATTAATATAAGTATCAATTACACTAGTGAAGTTAGAATAGAATGAAAAGTCATTCACAGCATGATAGATTTGGTCCCTATATGAAATTTCTAATACATCTAAATTAACATAGTTTGATTCATCAGTTATGTCTTCTATTTTGAAATCTTCAAGTTTACTTATGTAGCTATAGAATCCAAGGTTTCCGGAATTAATTAAAATTACTTTGATTTCATTATTCACCAAATACTTATTAACATATCTTAAAAATGATCCATCTCCTCCTATGATAAATAGGTATTCAAAGTCATTTTCATCTCACTCATAACCCTTAAGCACATCCTTAAGGTCATTGTATATTTCTTTGTTTTTATCTAAATTTAGATCAGTTTGGATGTAATATTTCATAATTTAATCAATTCTTTAAAAATTTCTTTGTATTTTTATTTTTACATAATTTAAGGAATATCTTCATAATTCATCTAAAAATACCCTAAATTTAAGGAATTGGGTACTAATTATACCATATTTTTCTATATTATACATATATTTATACTTTGTAGAAAAAATACAATTTTTAGTTAAAAAAAACACTCCATTCCCATAGTATAATTACATAGAAAGGAGTTTTTATGAAAGTATTATTAGCTTGTTCTGCAGGGATGTCTACATCACTGCTTGAAAAGTCTCTACAAGATTACGCAGCATCTGAAGGTTTCCAAATCGAAGTTATTGCGAAACCTTCTGGAGAAGCAAAGGAAGTTATTCATGAATATGACATCTGTCTTTTAGGGCCACAGGTTAGATTCATGGAAGCTGGCTTCAAAGAAGTTGCTGGCGACATTCCAGTTGTTATTATTCCGCCGCATATTTATGCAATGGCAAACGGTGCTGAATGTTGAAAATTAATTCAAGCACACAAAAAATAAATCTATTAAATTAAGAAAGGACGTTATATGACAAACGTATCTATAAAAGATAGTAAATTAAAACGTGGTTGAAATGTCTTCTTAGTTCGTATGGGTAAATTAGCTGAACAACGTCACATGGCAGCGCTTAGAGATGGATTCGCATTATTAGTTCCACTAATTATTGCAGCATCATTAGGTGTTCTATGTATGACATTCGTTTTCGGATGATGAGATACGACACAGACTTCAATCTTAGGTTGAATTACTTGAGGAATACCTGGCCAAGTATACGATGCAGGAGGGGGAGCATGAAAATTTGTTGATAATTCAGTTGCTCACGTAATCTCTAAAACAGGGACTGCAATATTCTATACACTTTGACATGGTATCTTTGACCACTTATCTCTATTTGTAGCAATAACATTAGGTTATGCTGCTGCTAGAGCAAACAAAGTAAAAGACCCATTCATGGGATCTGTAATATCATTTGGAGCATTTATGATCCTTATATATGCAGATAAGAGCTTAATGGGTGCGACAGGTATGCTAGTTGCAATCTTCGCTTCATTAGTTTCTATGGAACTTTATTCAAGATTCGAAAGATCTGAAAAATTAGAAATTAAAATGCCAAATGGTGTCCCACCTGCGGTAGCTAGAGCGTTCTCTAAATTATTACCTTCAGCATTTACATTATTATTAATGGTTGGTATTCAAACACCATTTATTATTTTTGAAGTAGTAAGTAAAGGGACTGCATCATTTGGGTTTGGTTTTGGTCAATCAATCGCAACTGCTGTTCAAGCTCCGTTCATTGCATTAGTGCAAGATCCAGGTGCTTCATTAGCGATTGGGTTAGTATATACATTCTTTACTGCTCTTCTATGATTCGTTGGTATCCATGGTACAAACGTATTAATGGGAGTATTCTCTCCAATTGCAATTACATTATTGGCAACAAACCAACAATTAAGAGCAGAAGGGGCAACTGAAGGCTTCAGTGCATTTGCTGATGGTACTTGAGATGCATTCATGTTCTTTGGTGGTACTGGTGCTACATTAGCATTCGTAATTGTTGCATTATTTATTTGTAAAACTAAAGCAACAAGAGAAATCGTTAAATTTGGAGGTCCTTCTTCAGTATTTAACATTAATGAACCATTATTATTTGGTGTTCCAATGATTTTAAACTTTAGCTATGCTATTCCGTTTATTATTGTTCAACCAATTCTATATGTAATTACTTGATTATGTATTGAAAAATTTGGTATTGTACCAGGGGTAATTGTTAAAATTCCTTGAACATCGCCTGTAATTATTGGTGGTCTACTTGCCGTTGCAAGTTGAGAAGGTGCTGTATTAGCATTATTCAACTTAATTGTTGCTGTAGCTGTTTGAGCACCATTCGTTATTATTGCTAATAACAAAGCAAAAAAAGCTGGTGAAGAACTAGTTGAAATCGACTATAAAGGTGGATTCCAAAAAATCGGTAAAAAAGTAACTGGTTTATTTAATGGAGAAGCAAAAACAGTTGAAGCAACTGCTTAATAAGCTTTCAAAAAAATTCTAAGAGTTTCTCTTAAACCATTAACATATTAATTTATGTTAATGTGAATGTTCTTAGGCATTCAAAAAAAAAGATATCAAATCTTATAAAAAAACAAACCGAGGTAAAAAATGGTTGATAAAAAATTAAAGGGAGTAGCAGTTAACGATCCGTCTAACTACTGAACGAAACTTGCTATTTGACGAAAATTTGCAACTTACAACAAAATGCCTACAAAATGTGACTTTTGCGAAAGAACAAATGCTCACAAAACAGTCTTACTAGAAGATGGTAAGCATGTATGTTGATATAGTTGAATTAAAAAAGGCGCTGCGTTTGTAGCTGTCGTTGCAAAACACGCTAGTTTAGTTGATATCAAAAAAGAAAAAGCGGAAGCGAAAAAACCTAAAAAAGAGAAACCATTAACGATTTCTGAAGCTGCAGAATTAGATGCAGCATTAGGTGAAGTTGATTCTCAACTTAAAGATTCTGGTGATATTCACGAACTAACAAAATTAGCTAATGGTGTTTTAATACATGGTCTTGAAGACAAACATGTAGAAGTTAAAAAACCTGTTGCTAAAAAAACAACACAACCAGTAGCTAAACCAGCTACTAAAAAAGAAACTGCAACACCAGTTGTAGTTAAAAAAGAAGTTGCAGCTCCTGTGACTAAAAAAGAAACTACACCAGTTGTAGTTGAAAAAGTAATTGAAACTCCTGCAGTTCAAAAAGAAGTTGTAGCTCCAACACCTGTTGTTGCAAAACAACCTGAAGTTGTAACTCCAGTAAAGCCAATGATTAAATACGGTAAATATAATCCTAAGTCTACTTTGCCTGTTAGTGCTAAAGTTTGAAACTTATTTAAATATTCAACTATTATTTTATTAATGACTTTTGGTATCCTTTCACTTTACTTCTCAAGTATTTGACAAGTATCAGCTGATGGTAAAGGAGTGCTAACTACTCTTGGAGTTTTAAATGGTAGTACATTTAGCTTTGTAGGTAGCTTCAATGCAACAATTGAAATGATTCAAAAAGCAATTGTAAGCGACCCTTCAATTGGATTAACACAAATTGTGTTACCATCTGTTTTTGGATGAGATGCTAGTTTGATGGGAAAATTATCTTTAATGGATATCTCATCATTCACTGACTCAATGAATTCAATGTTGATGTTCTTTGGAATCCTTTCATTAGGAGTAGCATTCCCAATCATGGTTTTCAAACCAAATACAATTTGTAGTCTTGGTTTCATATTGGGTGGAATAATGATCTTATTCGTTACTGGTGGAGTATTTATTAGTGGAATAGTTGCGCAACAAACAGTTGTTGGTGAATTCCATGAAATGGGTAGATTACTATCTCAATATAACTCTTACTTTAATGCTAGTATTTCATATACTACTGAATTGAATGAACTTTCAAAACAAATTAGTGAACTTGCAGCTAAATTAGCTAGCATGATTACTTCATGATAATTACTAATAGGAAAGGAAATAGAATTTATGAAAAAAATTAATTTATTTAAAGCTATGGGTTCTTTACTACTATTAGGTGGTGTTGCAGCAGTAACTGCTCCATTAGTAATTAGTTGTAGTAACTCATCTAAACCAGATATTCATCATTATGAATGAACAGTTAATCCAAGTAAAGGACTTAGAAACCTTATGAAGGTTGATGCAAGCGATCTATTTACAAATTGATTTGATAAAGACAATAATGTAGATACAAAAGTAGTAGATGAATTTTATGAAACTTTTAAAACTAACATGATTGATACATTAAAAGGAATTCAAGGGACTATTCGTCCTACAATTGTTTATGATAACAATAATCAAGAAGTTCCTGTAGGTGAACAATTAGTTAGTGGTGGAATAACTAAAGATAATACTACTATCACTTTCCAAATAACAGGTAACACTGTTAAAATTGGATGATCTCATACTTGAACAATTGAAAATATAAATAATGATGAAGTTTATAATCCAGTTACAGCTATGTTAAGTGAAATCAATCTTGAAACTTTGAAAGAAGTTAAATATGGGGCACTTGACGCTGAGGATAAATACATTCATTCAACGACTCAAGTTGTTCGTTATTTATCTAAATCTGATAAAGATTCTCACGCAGGTGAAGAATTTAAAGATGGAACTGAAATGGTTTCATTTGTTGCACAAGCTATTGAGAATGTTTTGGCTCAGTCTGGTAATTAATTCTTAAAATATTATAATATTTTAAGAATTAGAAATAATTAAAACTAAAATGGTAACGCCTAGCGTTATCATTTTTTTATGCTCAACTTATACTTTTCAAATATTCCATTTGGGTTTTATTTACAAATGACTTTTAATTTTATATAATTATACATTATATAGAATTGAGGGAATATGCCAAAAGAAAAGAATGATAAATTGAATATCAACGATCCATACAACTATTCAAATAAACTAAAAATATGAAGACAGTTTGCAACTTATAACAAGAGCCCAACTAAGTGTGATTTTTGCGATAGAGCAAATGCACACAAATCTGTCCTATTACAAGATGGTAAACATGTTTGTTGATACAGTTGAATTAAAAAAGGGACAACATATGGGTCTGTTGTTATTAAAGAAGTAACTGAAAAAAATATTATTAAAAAAGTTAAGAAAACAAAAGCTACTGAAAACAATTTGAACACTTCAAGAAAAGTTGAAGTGAAAGCTACTTCTGAAAAGCCTGAAGTTATTTCAGAAATATCTGATACTAAACAATCTAAACAACTTGAAGAAGAATTTGCAAAATCAGAAGAAGTTGAAACAGCTGCCAAAACTTCTATATTTTCTAAAGTATTTAAAAATACTAATAAAGAAGAAGTTGACATATTAAATATAGATGAATCTATTAATGAACTATCTAAAGAAGGTGTTTCTTTAGAAGAAGTAGTGATTAATAAAAAACATCAAACTAATGTTGACACATCAACACAAAATGTTTTAGAAGATGTAGAAGAAATTTCAAAAAATAATACAAATAAAATTATTGGAACTACATCCATGCAAGTTAAGAAAATTTCAATTCCAGAAATATTTAAAAAACAGAATGGACATTCGATTTACAATCATTCTTTCATTAATGAAAGATCAAAAAAATCAACTAACATAGTATTTTGTTCTCTTAAATACATAACTATGGTGCTTGCGTTTTTGTTTACTATTGCAGGCATTGTACTGACACTATTCTGATCAAAAGGCAATGGAAATGGTTTTTTAACTAATTTCGGAGTAGCAAAATCAAGCGGTATTTTAAATTCTTTTGAATTATCATATGATTTCACAACAATTGCAGGTGCTGATACTGATTTTCTAAATCTTCTAGAAAATATAAGTGTTAATTTAAAATTTGCAATTAGTAACGGACTTGGATCCTTTAGTCAATTTAATAATGCACACATGATTACACTAGTGATATTTTCTACATTATCATTGGTATCAATTGCACCTATAGCACTATTTAAAAGAGGGACAGTGTTTAATTTAATTAGTATGATACTATCAACTGTATTTATGATTGTTACAATGTCATTTATTATTATGGGTTTAGTTTCTCACTTTGATACACTGTCTGACTATTATAAAGCAGTATCATTTGCAAATGATAATAACGCAGCGGAAGCATATAAATCATTATTTGCATTTTATCAAACATTATTAATGTAAGAAATATTAAGGAATAAAAAATATGAAAATAACTATTATTGGAGCAGGAAGCTCTTATACACCAGAACTTATTGAAGGAATTATTAATAACAATAAACACTTAAATCTAACTGAGGTGTGTCTACATGACATTGAATTAGGTAGAGAAAAATTAGAAATTATATTTGATCTAACAAAAAGAATGTTTGAAAAATCAGGTCAAAATGTTTTGATCACAAAAACTCTTGATCAAATAGAAGCTGTAGCAGATGCTAGTTTCGTTGTTTGTCAATTAAGAGTCGGTGGTCTAGACACAAGAATCCTAGATGAAACAATTCCAATTAAATACAATATGCTAGGACAAGAAACAAATGGTTTTGGTGGTATGTTTAAGGCTTTAAGGACTATTCCTGTGATTCTAGGAATTGTTGAAAATGTTAAAAAATATTCTAAACCTGATGCTTGAATTATTAACTTTTCAAACCCAGCCGGAATTGTAACTGAAGCAGTTCACCGTCATGGTCAATTTTCAAACTTTGTTGGTGTGTGTAATTGTTCAATCCACAGTGAAATGATTATTGCTCAATACCTTGATTGTAAAAGAGAAGATTTTTTAATTGAATGAGTTGGACTAAACCACTTGGCTTTTGGTAGAAGTGTAACTAAAGATGGCAACGATATTACTGATGATGTAATTAGTGCTTTTGTTAACCCTGATTATGCAGAAAAATTTACAATGAGAAATGTACCTCCAATTCAATATGAACCGAACTACATTAAATCACTAAGATTAATTCCGTCTGCTTACTATAGATATATTGTTAAATATGATGAAATGATTAGAGAAGAAGTTCTATGTGCTAAAGATAATGCTTCGCGAGCACAAGTAGTGAAAGAAGTGGAAAGAACTTTATTTGAAAAATATAAAGACCCTAACTTAAATGTAAAACCTCAAGAATTAGAATTAAGAGGTGGCGCATATTACTCTAAAGTTGCTATTGAAGTTTTAACTGCATTAGCAGGTGGCCCTGAAATTATTCATACTGTAAATTACCCTAATGACGGAACTATTACAAATTATCCGAAAGGATATGTGTTAGAAGTTAGTGCTGAAATTAAAAAATCAAGTGTAAAACAATTAGCCTCTATCACTGAAGTTCCTCCGGCAATTTCTGGTTTAATTTCACTTGTTAAAAACTATGAACTGCAAGTTATTAAAGCAGCACTTAGTGGAGACTATAAAGATGGTTTAATTGCATCTAACATTAGTGTGTACTGTAGAGATGATATTTTAAACAAACAAATATATGATGAAATGTTAGAAGCTCACAAGCAGTATCTACCAAATTTCTTTAAAGGAAAATAATGACTAATATAATTTTTTTAAAACCTTACTTAGAAGCTAAGGTTTGAGGTGGAAATAAGCTCCAACAATATGGTTATCAATTCGATGCATCTATCCCAATGGGTGAAGCATGACTAATTAGTGCTTTCCAAGATAAGTCTTCTATTATTTTAAATCCAGAACTTAATGGTATGTCTTTAAAAGATTTTTTTGATGCTAATAGAGATTTCTTCAATAACTATCAAGAGCAATATCCTTTACTAACTAAGATAATTGAGGCCAATGCTGATCTTAGTGTTCAAGTTCACCCAGGGAATGAATACGCTCTTAAAAAACACAACAAACTTGGCAAGACGGAATGTTGATATATTTTAGACGCAGAACCTGGGGCTGAAATAGTTTATGGACTAAAAGCAACTTCACGTCAAGAAGTAGAAAATGCTCTAAACAATAATAACATTGAATCTATCTTAAATATTAAACCTGTTCAAAAAGGTGATTTAGTTTATATTCCATCAGGATTAGTTCATGCAACAAAAGGTAAAATTTTATTTTATGAATTGCAACAATCTTCTGATTTAACTTATAGATTATATGATTACAATAGATTAGATAATGGACAACTAAGAGAACTTCACATTGAAGATTCTTTGAATGTAATTAACTTTAATCAAGATATACAAAATGTTACTAATGATGACTATTTAATTGATGGTGAATACTTCAAATTAAAAGATGTTACTCTAAACTATGAATCATTTAATATTGATTTTGAAGAAGCACAATGAGTAGAATGTACCGTTATTGATGGTTTTGCAATGATCGATGGCGTTGAAGTAAGTAAAGGTAGTGCATTCATACTAAAAGCTGGGTATAAAACTGTGATTACAGGAACTTGTAGATTATTCTTTGGATTCATAACTAAAAGCTGTTAATTTCTGAAATTAACAAATTTAACGTATAATTTAAAAAAATAGGAGAATACAATGGATTATAAATGTTTAATAACAAGTGAGTCAGTTGGTGCCGGGCACCCTGATAAAATTTGTGACCAAATTAGTGATGCAGTATTAGACGCTTGTCTTTCTAAGGATAAATTAGCAAAAGTTGCTTGTGAAGTTTTTGCAAGTAATAGATTAATAGTTATTGGTGGAGAGATTAATACTACTACATATGTTGACGTAGTACAAGAAGCATGAAAAGTATTACAACCTCTTGGATATAGTGAAAATGATTTCACTATCATTTCTAACGTAAACTGTCAAAGTGCTGATATCAATCAAGCAGTTGTTAAAAGTGATGGAGAAATTGGAGCTGGCGATCAAGGGATTGTTTTTGGTTATGCAACTAATGAAACTCCATCATATATGCCTTTGCCTATTTTACTGGCGCACGAACTTGTTAAGTTAGCAAATGACTTAAGAGTTAGTGAAGATTTTAAATGAGCTAAATCAGATATGAAATCTCAAGTTACTATTGACTACTCAGATTTAAGCAACCTAAAAATTAATACTATGTTAATGAGTATTCAACATTCAAATGAATATAATGAACAAGAGTTCAATCAATATGTAAAAGAAAATATTATGTTAGCAGTAGCTAAAAAATATAACTTAAACCAAGACTTCAACATGATAGTTAATCCATCTGGAAGATTTGTTATTGGTGGGCCGATTGGTGATACTGGTTTAACTGGTAGAAAAATTATAGTTGATACATATGGTGGTATATCTAGACATGGTGGTGGAGCCTTCAGCGGTAAAGACCCTTCTAAAGTAGACCGTAGTGGTGCTTACTACGCAAGATATATTGCTAAAAATGTTGTTGCAGCTGGATTAGCTGATAAATGTGAACTTCAAATCGCTTATGGTATCGGTATTGCTAAACCTATTGCAATCTATGTTGAAACATTCAATACAAATAAAATCCCTAATGAAGAAATTTTAAACGCAATCGAAAAAACATTTGATATGACAATTTCTGGAATGATCAAAACACTTGATTTATTCAAGCCTCAATTCAAGCCATTATCTACATTTGGACATATGGGTCGTGAAGAACTTGATATCCAATGAGAAAAATTAGATAAAGTTGAAGAACTTAAAAAATATTTAAACTAATTAAAATTATATTTACAGATAGAAGCATTTGAGAAAACTAGGAATAGTTTATCGAATGCTCTTTCATAGTCCTGCTGGTTATTTTCTTGTTTGTATTGATACTTATCACATATTTGATCCAGGAAAGTTTTATAGTCTTCACTAACTTCCATATCAAAATAAGCATCCATTTTTCTTTTATAGTTAGTAACAAAGAAGTGGTGACAGAATTTAATTACATCATGCATTGGCAAAATTGTTTTATTAATGCAATTAATTATAGATAGTCTATACCCATCTTCAATGTTATCAATTTTCTTGACTAATACACCAGGTGTGTCGATTAAGAAGAAATTATCGTTTATCTTTCTTGTAGCTTGGTTTTTTGTAACCCCAGCTCTATTCTCAACCTTTAAAACTTTTTTAGGTGCCAAAAAGTTAATTAGAGATGATTTGCCAACATTTGGAACACCAATAACCATTACAAGGAATTGAGACACTAATAATCCTTTTTTCTTTTGCCTTGCAATCTTATCTGCTAGTCTAAAATTAAGTTCTTCAATGACTCTCTTTTTAAAAGAACCATCTTTAGTGGAACCGAATAATATATCTTTAAAATCAGACTCATCGATATCTGATAAATCTTTTTTTAAAGCTATTTGTATAATGGGTTTTTGATTTGCTATTTTAACTAATTCAGGATTGGAGGACTGCATTGGAGCTCTAGCATCCAGTACTTCAATAATTAAGTCAACTGTTTGGATTCTTTTAATAATCTCCTCAGTTGCTTTCTTCATGTGCCCAGGAAATCAATTTATTTTATTTACTTGCTCAGACATAATTAGAATGGCATATTCCCGCCAGCAAACGGATTTCTACCAGATTTCATCTTAGAACCAACATCAGTCATTTTCTTATTTGTTTCTTCTCAGTTTTTTAATAGTTTATTAAGTTCATCTGGTTTTCTTCCAGAACCTTTAATAATACGCACTCTACGATTGGCGTCACGACGGATGATTTTAGGATTTCTTCTTTCTTTCAAAGTCATGGAATTCATTAGAACTTTCATAACTTTCATTCTTTGTTCAATTTCATGTTCTTTGTCCGCGGACATTTTATTTTGCATCCCTGGTATCATTCCCATGATTCCACCTAAAGAACCCATATTTGAAATTTGTTCCATCTGATTCAATAAATCTTCAAGATCCATTCTTCCAGATAACATTCTTTGAAGTTGTCCACGCATTTTCTTTTCATCAACAACATCAGCTGCTTTTTCAGCTAATGTCATGATATCACCAAGACCTAAGATACGGTCAGCAATACGGTCAGGATAGAATAAATCTAGTCCAGAAACTTTTTCACCAACTCCAGTAAATTTGATTGGTACATTTAATAATGAAGCTAATGATAATGCAGCTCCACCTCTTGCATCTGAATCTAATTTTGTAATGATTACACCAGTAATTCTCAAATAACTATCAAATTCTTTTGCAACATTAATAATGTCTTGCCCTGACATGGCATCGATTACTAAAATAACTTCATCAGGGTTTAGTGCTTTTTTAACTTCAACAAGTTCTTGCATTAATTCAACATTAGTTTGTAAACGACCAGCAGTATCCACAATAATGCAGTCATTAGTTTTATTTTCAGCAATTTCAAGCGCCTCTTTTACCGTTAGGTTTGGTTGTTGAGTCCCATGTTCATAAAAATCAACTTGAATATCATTTGCTAAAGTTTGTAATTGTTCAATCGCAGCTGGACGATAAATATCACAAGCAACCATAATAGGGTTTTTGTTATGTTTATCTTTTGCAAATTTTGCTAACTTAGCACAAGTGGTAGTTTTACCAGAACCTTGTAGACCAACCATCATAATCTTTGTTTGTTTTTTATTAAAATTAATTGATTGCTGTTCTTTACCTAAGATTTCAATTAATTCTTCTTTAATGATATTTAATACAAAATCACTTGGAGTTATGCTTTCTGGGACCATTTCACCAATTGTTCTTTCTTTTATTTTGTTAATAAAAGTTTTAACAACCATTAAGTTAACATCGGCGTCTAAAAGAGAAATTCTGATTTCTTTTAAGACCTCTTTGATATCTTCTTCTTTAATTGTTGAATTTTCTAATTTTTTCCCCATCGTTTTTGAAACGATAGATGTTATTGCTGATTTAAAAAACATGCGACCACCTTATTGAATATAATAATATATATTATATAATATTTTAATATAATACAATAAGTTGGTTGGCGAGAAATATGAATAAAATTGAAATAGAAAAATTGTGAGAAAATTTAAAAGAGAGTTTGAAACCGTTATTTAGTAACGGGAATATTTTTGAAAGCTGTATAGCTCCAACTAAAATATCAAAAGTTGTTGATAGTGATTTATATGTTATTGTTCCATCTATTTTTGCAAAGAGTATTTTAGCTAATGATTGTAAGGCTTATATTAATGAATACTTTGAAAAGGTAATTAATAAAAAGTTTAATTGTTTATTTATTCTTCAGGATGAAAGGTCTATCAACAATTTAGATAAAGAATTAGTTTCATTATCAACCGGAACAGTTGACTATGATGATGGATTAATTAAGGATTTTACTTTAGAAAATTTTGTTGTTGGAGAATTTAATAAAAGCGCCTATAGCGCAGTTTGTGCTATTAGTAAAAGTTTGGGCAAAATCTATAATCCATTATTTATCTATGGGTCGACTGGCTTAGGTAAAACTCACTTAATTATGGGATTAGGAAATATGTATGCTCAACAACATCCGAATAAAAAAGTTAAATATATTGATACTAACGACTTTACAAGGGATGTATTTGCGGCACTTTCAAAAGGGAGTGCATTCGTAGAAGATTTAAAGAGGGAGTATAGTTCTGTTGATTTATTATTGATTGATGATATCCAATATTTAGCTGGTAAAGAAAAAACCAATGAAATATTCTTCAATATTTTTAATAATTTGATTAAGAAGAATAAACAAATAGTTATGACATCGGATAAAAGTCCGGATCAATTAGACTCTTTAGAGGAGAGGATGGTCTCTAGATATAATAGTGGGTTAACTCTAAAAATTGAACAACCAGAATCAGAAGTTTTAAAAAGAATTATTACAAACAGAATCAAGGATGATAAATCAAATTTTTTATTTCAAGATGAAGCAATTGATGAAATAGTTAGATACTACAATAAAGATGTTAGAAAACTAATTGGAGTATTGAATAAAATCAGCTTCTATGCTATTCAAAATTTATCTATTGATGAAATTATTTCAAAAGATTTCGTTGTTAAATTTATTAATGATACAGCCCCACAAATTATGCAAGGGATAGATTTCAATCCAGATCTTGTAATAGCATCAATTTGCAAATGATATGGTGTTAAAGAAGAGTTAGTTAGAGGTAAGTCGAGAATTCAAAATTTAACTAGTGTGAGACATGTGTGTATGTATGTGTTGAGAAAGAAATATAATATGTCATTAGTGGAAATTGGTTCTCAATTTTCAAATCGTGACCATACAACTGTAATGAACGCTGTTGAGAAAGTTACCGCATTACTTGAAAAAGATGAAACTCTTAGAAAATACATAGAAGAAAGCATTAATAAAATTTAATGATTATCTACCTAAAAATATAAAACTTTTATAAAATGAAATTTTCTTATATCTTATATTAGAAAAATAATGAAAAAATGATAAAATAAGTTATTGATATTAAAGGATTAGATAAATGGAAAAAGAAATTATGGATCAAGAAGAATTTGCACAACAAAATGATATACATTTAAAAAATTCTGATTTAATTGAAGAAACTAGATTTGAAATTAAAGAAAATGCAAACGACTTAATTCAATTTGCAACTAGCAATAAAGAAAAATCATCGATTGATAATTTTGCTGAATTTAACCATACTGCAGATTTACCAACTAAAAACAAAAAAACAAGTTTCTGAAAAAGAAATAAAAAACAAAAACAAGAAAAACCTTCTGAATTGCCAATGCCGACTTCGCAATTAGAAATACCACCAGTGGAATTGCCTCAATGATTACATGAGGAGACTGCTCAGCCAACTATTGAATTAGAACAACCAAGACCTGCATTCACTACAAGGTTAAATACTCGTGAATTTAATTTTTCAAGTCCGAATAGTTTTGAAAATAATGCATATAAAGTGGAAGCAAATGATGCATATGATTTTAGCGATTTTCAAAGCACTACTAATAATACATATAAAACTAATCAAGAAACTCCGGTTAATAAACTTTCGAAGTTAGGTGAGACTGATCCGGAACAAAAACTATTTTCTTTTGTTCAAAAAAGAAATAACCCTTACAAGAGTTGATTTAATAGTCAAATTCGTATAAACAAAAATCAAGATAAAATTTACTCTTACAAACCTAATGGAAAACCAAACCTTTTTCATGATGGTAATAAGAACCCAATTAACCCTACTATTAGAGCGATGATTTTAGAACACTTTGATATTCCAGAAGAATTCTTTATTCGATTTGATGCATGTGAGTATATTTATAGTCCATATGGAGATGAAAGACTAATCGTTAGATATATTGGCCCTGGGTTATTCCAAATAATTAATCAATTATTAGATGTTACTTCTCAAACTCAAATTGGAGAACAAAGAATAAAAGTGATAAGAAGTACAACCATTATTACTCGTGACTTAATCCAAGGTTTAGTTAGCGCTTCAAATAAAAATAAAGAATGAAAAGATAGCATCTTTACTTATATCTCGCATTAAGACTAAACAGAATAAAAATCCGTAAAGCGGATTTTTTTATTTAATTATAAGTTATATTTATACTTAAATATATGTATTCAATATATGCTATAATTATAGTATATGTTTTATACGAGGTAAATATGGCTAAATTTTGAGGAAATAATAGAACTGGAAATGCAGAAGCAAGTGATTTTTCATATAAAGAATTGGTTTGACATGCTGAACGGGGTAATGCTGATGCTCAATTTGATCTAGCATTTAGAATGAGTGTTGGAGATGGGCTTGATGTTGACTTACAAGGTGCTCACTATTGATTTGAACAATCTGCAAGGCAAGGGAATCCAAAAGCGCAATATAACCTAGCTGTGTGTTTCTTGCAAGGTTTAGGTGTTGAAAAGAATATTCCTGCTGCAATTGAAATTTTTCAAAATATAAATACTGAAATGCCCGTTGAGATACAATACTATATTGGATTCTGCTTTTATAAAGGGACTGAAATCGAAGGCGATTTAAACATTGCATTTAATTGATTCCAAAATGCAGCTGAACAAGGGTATGCTCCTGCTCAATTTGCATTAGGTATATTTTATGCCAACGGATTACTTATGGAAAAACCAGACTATGAAACAGCTACACTGTGATGTGGTAGAGCGGCTGAACAAGGGTATGTTCCAGCACTAAAGGTATTTGATTCATTGGATGGCATTAAGTTAGCGGCAATTGAAATGAACGAAAATTCTAAATAGAATAAACTTAAAAAAATCCGTTAGTCGGATTTTTTTTATCGCTAGATATTATTTTTTCTTATTTGCAATTTTAATTTGATTTGATTTATCTCTTCAGAAATATCTTACATCAGTAATATCTTTTATTTTTGATTTAATATTTTTCTTTATTTTTTTATTAGCTATACTAAGAACATTATATGGCCTATTAATATCTTTTTTATTCACCATATAAATTTTTGTTAGATTTATAAATGTATTATTCTCTTTTTTAGATAATTTACCTATATTTAGCATATATTCAGAAATATAATTACTCTTATTGGTCGTACAGTGGAAACATATATATCTTCTGAAGAGTAGTGTTCTAGCCCATATTAAAACTGGGCGCATTTTATTGGTACTAACGTTTTTATATGAGTTATATTTTGACTCTGGAATTCAAACAATATCTCATTTTTTATATTTTTTATTATTAGACATAATGATTTTAGTATAGCATATAAATGTAACGAATATAGATATTGAAATTTATTATTAATGACAATTTTAGATGGAGTTTATTTGAGCTCTGATGCTAACATCTATGAATTATTATTATTTTTTAATATCAAGATAAAAAAAACTAAATATTACCCATATTTTGAGATATTTTATGTAAATTTTATTGTATAAAATGATATAAATATTTTATGAGACAAACATATATAATACTATTATTAATAGGAAAAAAATTATTTGAATACAATATTTCAAAGAATTTATACAACTTTAGAAACATAAATGAGTTTCTTGAAGAACACGAAATTGAAGTTGATAGAAAGAGGTTAAATCCTGATATTGAGATCCAAAGAATATCATTTATCACCCCTGAAGATATTAGTTGTTCTGGTGTAAAATACTATGATGACTACAATGTGATTGTGCGAACACAAGAAGATGATATTGAAGCCATTGTTTATGATTTAATTGAAAATGATGACGCTTATTACATTGATGGCGCTCCTGAAAATTCAAAAGCTATCAGAATTGGGAATATAGTAGAAAAAGATTCCCCAAGATATTCAAAACAGATTAAGAAGATTTTGATGTCAATAGAAAAAGAAGGATTCCCCGTTCAAAAACTAGTGGCCTTCACACCTGAGCTTGATTACTTTGAATATATCAAAGGCTCTGTTCCTCAAATGGGCGAAAATGGAATTGGTCAATTCCATGAAGTATTGAGAATGATGAAAGAATTCTATAAAACTTTTGGAAAAGGCAGTTCAACACTATGCCATGGAAATCTAGCTCCTGGAAATGTTGTTTTTAATGGACTTAAGCCTATCGGAATCCTTAATTGAAATAACTTTTATTATGGGAAAGAAACTGAAGAACTTTGTCAAATGCTTTGTCTTTGATTAGATATTGGAAATAATGCAAATGCCGATAGGTTAACACTTCAAAATATAGATACAGCACTTAGAGTGTATGGATGCAAAGTTAATATGTTTAGATCACTTCCTGATGAAATGTTAGAAAGTTTAGATTTCCTTAATCAAGCATTAGAACAAGAATCTAATAATCCTATGGCTAATTGAATAGAGAGTGCCATGCAGTGAATTCATAAAAATAGGTATGAATTAGAAGCAACTTGAATGAGAGTTAATAACTCAAATAAATGATAAATATGCTACGGCATATTTTTTTTATTTAAACTTTAAGATTTATGAATTTAAAGTTTAGGCAATCAACTAACCCCTTATTAGTAATTCTAAGTTCAGGGATGCAAGCAAGAGATAAAACTGACATAGTCATGAATGGAGATTCTATGCTGCAACCAAGTTTTACTCAACTGCTTTCAATGCTTTCAATATCGTGGGCAACTTTTTCAATAGTTTCATTACTCATTAAGCCGGCAATGCTCAACTGTGCTAGCGAAATTATTTCTCCATTTGAAACAGAAATAACCCCGCCGCCACAATTAATAACAGTATTTGCGGCCAATAACATATCTTCATCATTTGTCCCAATGACTATAATATTGTGAGCATCATGAGAAACTGATTGTGCTAATGCTCCAGATTTAATCCCAAAACCTTTGACAAAACCAAGCGCATGAGGATCCTTGATATTGTGTCTGCCAAAAACTGCTATTTTTAAAATATCATTTTCAATATCAGATTGTAAATAACCATTAGTTGATTTCATTTCTACCTTCAAATGCCTTGTAATTGATGATACAGGGATAATCTCAATGACGTTGACACATGCATCTTCCGATTCTATTTTAAAGTCATCAAGAGTTTTCAAACTTGTTTTCATTGTCTGCATTGCAGATTCTGGGAATTTAATGCCTTCACATGATTTTAACATTTTACCGTTTTCAGCCACCAACTCTCCATTGATAAATACTTTTTCAATATTGAAATCTTCAAAATTATCAAATATTACAATATCGGCATATTTATAGGGAGCAATTGAACCATACTCATCTTCAATTTTAAAGCAAGTAGCGGTATTAATTGTTAACATTTGAATAGCAGTTATTGGGTCTATTCCCAAGCTAAAGGCCTTTTTAAGAATGTGATTTAAGTGTCCTTTTGAAATAATCGTATTAGGGTGGCAATCATCAGTAACTAAACAAGCATAACGACTATCAATCCCAGGTTTTGATAATATAGGTGCAAGTTCTTCTAAATCTTGTCATGCAGAACCCTCTCTGAACTGCGCATACATCCCAAGACGCATTTTTGCTAATGCATCAACTCATCTAGTTGACTCATGACAACATCTTGCACCGCTTGCAACATACGAGTTCAAATCTTTCCCCGTTTCATGCATTGAGTAATGGCCAGTTACAATTTTCTTATGTTTATGTGTACTATTAATAATTGAATGGACAGCATTATCTCCATGAATAACACCAGGCATATTCATCATCTCTCCCAATCCGATGACATCTTCTCTGCCCATTCAATTATCTATATCTTCAGGAGTCACCACTACATTACAATCTTCAAAACCAGGCATGCCAGGAACACATGATGGGATAGTTAAAAAAGATTTAAGTGGAGTTTGTGCTAAATCCTTAGACATTAAATCTACACCCTCCAATCCTAATACATTACAAATTTCATGTGGATCATAGAAAATAGCAACAGTTCCGTTGGGAATTATGCCTTTTGCAAACTCGCATGGTTTAAGCATTGAGGATTCAACATGTACATGTCCGTCTAAGAAACCTGGAGAGGCGTATTTGTTAGTGCCATCATATACTATTGTTTCTTCTCCTATGGTGTGAGATGCATCGCCGACTAAACATATTTTTTTGCCTTTTATAGCGATATCGATATTATTCATTATTTCATGAGTGCAAACATTCACTAAATTGATATTCTTAATGACTACATCAGCTTTCAAAATTCCTTTTGCAGTCATTGATAGTTGTTGTGTAATGCTTAAATTTTTCATATAACCTTCTTTTTGATATTTATATAAATAAAATATAAAATATTTTTTCAATAAACTAGTATTTATTTCAACAGATATGAATTTTTATCTACATGATATATTATATTTTCTATTATGATATAATATATATAATCGTTTTTAAAACACTACTATACTATTAATTAATAATATCCAAAAGTCAAACAGAGGTACAAATGAAGCTTATACCCATAACATTAAATTTATCTAATAAAACAGTAGTGGTTAGCCACTTCACTTTTGATGATGAAAATATTGCTAAAAGGTTAAATAATATTGGAATTTTTAAAGGTCAGAAAATTCATATTAAAACTATTGGAAATAACAATAAAATGGTTGGTATTACTGTTAATGGTGTAACTAATGTTCTAAGAACTAAAGATGCGATGAAAATATTTGTAGAAAGTGTCAAACATGATGAATGAAAATAAGTTTAAAAATTATCTTTTAGTTGGAACTCCTAATATTGGGAAGTCCACTTACTTTAATAAAATTACTTGAAAAACTTCACCCGTTGGAAATATTGATAGAGTAACAACTTTCGCTTTATCTGCGAGTCTTCAAGCTGATAAGAAAATAAAGATAATAGATTTACCGGGTGTGCTTTCTTTAAATGCAACAGGTGATGATGAAATAGAAACACTTAAATACATATTTTCACATCAATACGAAGGTGTAATCAATATTGTTAGTGCAACTACTATTAGAAGAGATTTAATGTTAACTTATGAACTTGCAGAGGCTGGGACTCTCGATATGATTAATATTAATATGATTGATGAGATGAAAGATAAACAAATTAAAAAAATCTTGCTTACAAAAGAATTTAAAGTAATGGTTAATGATATCTCTGCAAAGAAAAATACAAATGTTAAAACATCTCTTCGTCCATTGTTAAATTCATCGCTTAAAAAACCACCGGCAATGTTTATTGAATATTCTGAAAAAATTGAAAAATTTATAACAAAAGTTGAAGGTATAATCCCGCAAAGTTTAGTGAGTAAGAGATTTGTGATTGTACAAGCTTTACAAAATAATACTTTTATCAATAATTGGCTTGAAGAGTCTAAAATAAAAAAACAATTTGATGATATTAAAAATGAGTTTAATTTTACATCATTAGAGATAAACTCTATACGACAAGCAAAGCAAGATAAGATAGATAGTTTATATGAGAAACTATTAGTAGATAATTCTGGTAATAAAATATCTGAAAAAGAATTAATTACAGTCTCAAAATTTCAAAAAACATTGGACTCTATTTTTTTAAATAAATATTGATCAGTTCCCATCTTTTTTCTTTTGATTGCTTTTATATGATTTATAACATTTTATGAATATGCAGGAGGCTGAATTCAAGCTTATATAGCGGAAGATGGATTAGGTGCACTTCAAAATATTATTTCTGAATCAATCATAGGCATGAATAGTGAATGAACTACACAAACGTGATTGGCAAGTTTTGTCGCAGATGGGATGCTTGGTGGAATATTCACTGTTATTAGTTTCATACCATGAATCATTATCTTAGTTTTCTGCATGACAATACTTGAACAAGTAGGCATCCTCTCAAGGATGAGTATAGTATTTGATAAGTGGTTTGAGAAATTTGGATTAAGTGGTAGAAGTATTATTAATATTATCGCTGGTGTAGGGTGCAATATACCGTCAATATTAATGGCAAGAAATGCAAATTCAGTGAAGGAAAGAGTAACAACAACATTAATAATGCCATTTGTAAGTTGTAGTGCTAGAGTTATTGTAATTGCATTTATTTCTCAAGTTTTTGTTTCAAGTGAATATACATGAATATTCAATTTAGGTATAACCTCACTAAGTTGAGTGTTTGCATTATTAATTGGTTATTTATTTAGCAATATTTTATTCAGGAAAACACAAGGTTTTTTCATCAGTGAATTATCACCATATAGATCACCAGATATGGTTGTTGTAATCAAAAAAGTAGGTATGGAAATATATGATTTCACCAAACGGGTAATCATCATGGTTGGTGTTGCAAATTTAGTTGTTTGGTTTTTGCAATCAACCGGCCCTACACAAGACTTCTTATTGGACTTGAATGATACAAATGCATTACAGTTTTCTTTCTTGAGATATATTTCAATTCCTTTTCAAATTTTATTATATCCAACAGGGCTTGGAGAACATTGGCAGCTAACAATTAGTTTGGTGACGGCATTTCCAGCTAAAGAGATAGCTTCTTCTAACATCGCTCTTATATTTGGTGGTGAAGAAGAAGGAATCAATGGATTTATTAATTTTATGCATGCAATTCCATTGTGAAGAAGTACAGCACTTTCATATATCACGTTCTTTACTTTCTATATTCCATGTTTAGCTACAATCGCAGTAATGTGGAAAGAAGTTGGCAAGAAATATACGCTAATACACATTGGCACTAGTCTACTAGGTACTTGAGCTCTATCAATGGCAGTATTTTCATTCGGTGGTATGATTGAGTCATTAATAATTGGTAGAAATATTATTGGCCCCACTACAATCATAATAATGATTGGAATAATGATAGTATTGTATGTTACTACATATGTATACAAACAAAAGAAGTTTAAAGAAGAAACACTTTGAAAATTGAAAGAATTAAAACTACATAATATTTCATTTTGAACAACGAACTCTTTGCTGATGTCTTCATTAATTGTAGCCAATGTATTAGCGTTCATTAACATACCTAGTTAATAAAATAATGACTATTTCGAAGCAATAATTGTAAAATAAATTATATGAAAAAATACACTATTGAAATAAATAAAAAATCACATGACTTCCATGCTATTGAAAATATGAGGGGGAAGTATGTTTTCATATATTTAAATGGAATAAATGGGCAAGTTGATACAATAGAATATTTTAAGTTTGATCTTATTAAAAAAAATACTATAGTTACATTTGATGCAATTGCTCATGGGAACAATCCCCTTCCACATACAAAAAACTTAAAGAAGCATATTAAATACACAGTTAATATGATTGATGCAATTAAGAAACATCCAAGATATGCGAAAAAGACTTTTGTAATATTAGGTGAGTCATTTGGAGCTGGATTGACCATTGCTTTAAGTCAACAACACAACAAGTTAGCTCACTTGTTCTTTTGTTGAAATGCTCCAACAATAATTGACCCTGAAACAAAAATTACATTTTTAGATGGCCTAAAATTATTTGCAACAATCTGTCTGAATATTGAAACTTATTCAAAAAATAGATTCAGCACAAGATATACGTCAAACCGTGAAATTATTTTTGCACAACGTCAAAAAGGTTACACAAAGACAAGTAATAAAGTTATCCTGGCTGCCCTTGCAACTATAAAAAATAATGTAAAAACACTTAAATCTGATGATCTCCCAGGTAATTTACATTATGTGCAATCATTTGAAGATATTATGTTTGATAAAACCATAAATTTACAAGATAAAAATAATATATATACTTTCGAGGAAGGTAAACATCTTCTATCATTTGAACCACAAGCAATAGAGATGTTCGAAATACTAAAAAATAAATTGTAATTAATTATCTAATTGCTCTATAAATATAGTATAGATATGAATCTATTGGAGAACATTATGAATACTTTTAAATTACAACCTAAATACCACTTTGGTACAGGGGCATTGGACCAGCTAACTAATGAACTAAATGATGGAAAATACAAAAATATACTAATCTTATTTGGCGGAGGATCAATAAAAAGAAACGGTGTTTATAATTGCATTAAAGACCAAATCCAATCATTAAATTTAAACTTATTTGAATTTGATGGAATTGAACCAAATCCAAGACATACAACTATTTTTAAAGCTGCAAGATTTTGCGAATTGAATAAGATTGACTTAATCATCGCTGCTGGAGGCGGCTCTGTTATCGACGCCTCAAAAGTAATTGCGACATTAGCAACAAATCCAGAAATTACCGATACCTGAGATTACGTAATGAAAAAAGCTTTAGCGCCAAATAAACCAATTGATATTTTCTCTGTCATTACATTGGCGGGAACTGCAAGTGAAAATAATGCTGGTAGTGTGATTACTAACGAAGAACTTGGTGAAAAGAAAGCTGTTAATAGTCCTCTGTCAACACCTAAAGTTGCATTTGAAGATGCGAGATATACCTTAACACTAAGTGATTGACAAACATCTTCAGGTATATTCGATTGCATTAGTCACTTATTAGAACAATACTACGATAAAGATTTATTTTTATGAACAAAAGAATATATCGTTGCAAACTTAAAAACAATCATTAAATCTGCTCATCAATATTTAAAAGATAAATCTGATGTTACTGCAAGAGAAAATATTCTTTGAACAACATCAATGGCCCTCAATGGATTGGCTAGTTTCAATGGAACAGGTGGTGACTGAAATGTTCATATGATTGAACATGCTATAAGTGCAAAGTGAGATGTTACTCACGGGGCAGGATTAGCATTACTAACTCCTGTATATATAAAAACTAGGTCTGAAAATGAAAAATGATTTTTCGAACTAACAATAGAACTTGGAAAAGAACTATTTAATGTCAATACTCTCGATGGATTTATTAATGAATTAATAACATTGATCAAGGAATTAAAATTACCATTAAAATTTACTGATTTTGAAGAAATTAAAGACGTGACTGGTGATGACTTAATTTGATTAGCTAAACACTCAGAAAAATTTAATGCAGGCCTAAGTTTTGATGAATATTTAGAAATACTAAAAGAAATAAAAATTTAATTATATTCAATATGATTATCTTATGTGTTAATATAATGGTATGAAGTTTAAATTAATAATTAAAATGAATTTAACTAATACTTGCTGCTGTTGTTTATTAAAGAAATAAATAACTAGCTTTGATATACATTACTATCGATTCTAGTGCGGAACGATAGTAAACAAAACAATAAAACGTCTTGTTTGCTCAAGATGTTTTTTTATCTAATTTAAATTTCAAATAGAAAGGAAACTTATGGAGTTTTTAAAACAATTTTTAGGTGCCACAGAAATGGAAAGTCAAGTGTTTCTTGGGGTATCTGTATTAATAGTAGTTTCTTTAATACTACTACGAGTATTCTTAGCTAAATCTAAGAATATAAAATTAAAAGAAAAAAGTTGAAATATCACCCTTTATACTGCAATTGGATTTGCAATAATTATGGGGTTAATATTTGCGGGATTAAATAATTTTAATGGTTTATCAAATGATGGCAATGGGAATATTGCATATGATTGAAAATATGAAATATACAAACTAACTCAAGTTTATGCAAATATATTTATAACTTCAATCTTTTTTGTAATTGCACCATTGATATTTTTCTTAATGTCTACCAATGTAATTAAATCAAAAGGAAGAGGTCTTGGAAAGTCTATATTATACTTCACATTGGGTGTAATATTTGCTGCTATTTTAGCCATTGGATTTGCGCAATTATTTAGAGTTGTCCCCAATTATGAAAGTGGTGATTCTAAACTAAATGATCCTAATACTTATGAGAGTATTTTCCACACTATTATGAGCTTTATTCCTAAAAATGTATTAGCTTCAAATGCATATAGTTTTTCAATCATTGGAATACTAATTGGGGCGCTAGTAATTGGCTTTGCAATTAGCTTAGTTATGAAAGAAAATCCTAAAGCAAAAGAAATGAATACAGCGGTAAGTTTTTTGAATGCTGGTAAAAGAGTTTTTGTTAAGATTACTGAAATGGTTCTTGAATTATTGCCTATTGGAGTATTTGGATTACTAACAAGAGCATTGTTCTCAAATGGCTTGTCTTCCATTATAAATATTTCATGATTTTTCTTATTCTTAATTGCTGCAATAATGATTGTAATGAGCATACAAATATCAATAGTTTGAGCTACTACAAAAATCAATCCAATTCAGTATATAAAATCAGCTGCAAAACCACTGCTAGTAGCGTTTACAACTCAGTCTTCAAATGCTACTCTTCCATTGACTGAAAAAGTACTAAGAGAGAACTTCGGTGTTAGTGAAGATGTTGCAACTTCAACACCCGCACTCGGCACTACAATTGGGATGGTTGCATGTGGTTCTATTTACCCTGCATTAGCTGCAAGTTTTGTGGCATATTTTGGAGGGCTTGATGGCGCTTCATTATCATTTGATTCTCCTGTATTTTGAATCATGCTTTTAATCTCTGTTGCATTCTCTTCTTTTGGTCTTGCAGGAACTCCTGGAGTTGCATCAGTTTCTACGATTACTGTTATGGATGCGGTTGGAATAAATTATTCAAGTGGACTTGGTTCAAATGCTTATGGAACACTATTGGGGTTTGATCCAATTATAGATATGTTTAGAACTATGGCAAATGTTAATGGTGCGATATTTGTGAGCATTATGATTAACCATAGTTTGAAAAAGAAAAAGCCTGTCGATAATATTAATCAACAGACTTTATAACTTCACTAGCAGATTTTGAATAAGCCCTTAATAAAGGTCCTGCACCTAACTTGGTTCCGCCAAAGTATCTAATTACTACAATAGCAATATTAGAAAGATTATTCCTTTCAATAATGCTAAGCATTGGATAACCAGCAGTTCCCTTTGGTTCTCCATCATCATTTACTTTGATTTGGATAGAACCATCGATTATCTTATATGCAAAACAAATGTGAGCGGCCTTTTTGTGTTCGACTCACTTTTGTTTTATAAAATCATTTAATTCATCTACTTTATCCACTGATAAATAGTATGTGATGAATTTTGACTTTTTAATATCTATTTGAATTCTATTTTTAATATCAATCATTATTTTAGAGAACTTTTAAATCCTATTCAAGCAAATTTAATATTTGATTTAACTAAATCACTAACTGGAGATTCCATTCTGAAATTATCAAATTGTTCAATAGTCAACGCATCAATTAAAACTTGCTCACCAACTGATGAGTCTAGGAAATATTCATTTGCTGGATCTATTATGTAGTCATATAGTGAAGCACTAGTTGGCGTATAGTTTACATAATCAAAATTATTATATGCAGTTGATTGTTCAGCTGGATCTTCTTCAGGAGTTTCGCTCTCTTCAATGACTTCCCCTTCTCCATCTTCTTCGCCTCAATCAACATCATCAAAGTCTAAGTTTAGGTCATACATGATATTGTATGCTTTATTAAGATTGTCTCCATCCATTTTTTTATTAAAAACAAACATGTCTAAAGCAATTACACTATCGTTCGGTTTAACAACATGAAAGTCACCTTCTTCTATTTCGATTTCATCATCTCCACCAAGCCCGGCAAAAACAGCGTCACCATTAAACATGAATCCACCATTTACTTGTCCGTGAGCAACTGAGTTTAATACTGCATTAGAATCAGTGTTAAAAGAAACTGAACGATGTCCAAGGGAGTTAAAGAAGTTAGAAAGATATGAGAAAGTATGTTCTACATCTTGAACTGAGGCATTAGTTTGTGTGCTAACACTACTAGAATCAGTTTCAATTGCCCTTGGAATGCTATAAATAGTTCTTGGGTCATCAAGACATATTAAATTTGGTTTTGAGCCGTCAGACTTAAATCTAGGGTCTTCAGAGATGATATTTAATGTTTCTTTTCATGAAACTCCACCATCTACAGCAAATTCAGCAATTTCTTCACCACGATAAACAAAAACTAAATCTTGTATGAAGTAAGGGATACCATAATCTAATAAATTTATTTCTTTTCCATCAACATCAGTGGTATTTAAGAATTCTTGAACACTAGGTGTGAATAAATCTAATGCTTCTTCTGCATTTGAGACACCTTCAATTTCAAATTTTGCTCAATCTACTTTTTGAATTAAATCTTCTTTGATTAATCCAGGAATTTCAGTTGTTGTTGTATTTGTGATATCGGCAGTATTGTTTTTTAAAAGTCTTTTGCTATCTTCTGCAGTTTCAAAACTATCAAAAGATAAACCATATTCACTGCCAAATTGTTTTTCTACATCTGGCGACATATATGATTGGTAATTAGCTAAAACAAAGTCACCAGTAGAAGATGTAGCACTAACAATAAGTAAAGGGATCGGGATGATTACAGCAGCACCAAGAATTCCAAAAGTTAATCATTTTTTTAAGCTATCTAATTGTACTTTTTTCATTACGCCCTCCATGTTTAAATAAGTTTGAATTTATCTTCATTTGTTTTTTCTTTTCTTTACGTTTATTTAGGATCATTTTTATAGTGATAAAAGCACCGAAACCAAGCACTAAGAAAGCGCCAAATGTAACAGCCCAAGTTTTAATTCCTTTAGCCATCATATACATTTCAGTTGACACGGTTGTAACACGACCTCTAACTAAATTTGTAATAATGAAATCATCAAATGACATGATTGCAACTAATGCAGCAGCACCAATGATAGATGGTAATAAATAAGGGACAACTATTTTAAAGAATGTTAAGAAACTGTTATACCCAAGATCTCTTGAAGCATCTAATAAATTTTTATTGAATTTTAACATTCTTGGATAGATAGTGATGATTGCATATGGCGTACAGAAAGATATGTGTGATAATACTACTGTAAAGAACCCGAAATCAAATCCTAATGATATCCATGTAGAAGAAAATAATAATGCTAAACTAATTCCGGTAATGATCTCTGGGTTAACTAAACTAACTCTTGCCATACCTAATGTAGTAGCTCTCATTGTTAGGTTACTTTTTCAAATTGCATAACAAGTAATCGTTGCAATAAAAACTGAAATTGGAGTAGTTATTCCCATGATGATAAATGAATTCATTAATCCATTTAAAAAATCATTATTTTGAAATAAATCAATATAGTTTCCAAAACCATTATTTTCTCAATCCGTAGTTACATTACCTTTGTCACTAGGAGCTGCAAATGATCATATAACTAAAATAATTAGTGGAATATAAATCACAGCTAGAACTATAAAGATATAAGATCTTTTTAGTCAATTAAAGAAGTTACTTTGCATTTTCCATACCCCTTTTCGTTTTAAATCTCATTCATCTAGTTCACAATCTTGGAGAAGCAATTATTAATCCATATATTGCGAACATTAACAGACTAACAACAACACTAATAACACATGCTCTAGCTAAAGCAATTGCACTTTCGGTTGCTTGCATTCCTTGGTCCATAATAATGTCCCCAATTAATCCACCATCAGGAGAATTATTTAAAAATTGTGGAATTGCAACTACTGAAATCGAAGGTAATAAAACTAACGAAATTCCAGAGATTAGCGCATGCTTAGTAAATGGAACTACAACTTTAAAGAATGTATATAATTGATTTCTACCTAAGTCTCTTGAAGCATTAATTAAATTGCTTGGTAGTTGTTCCATAGTGCTATAAAGCGGGATCATCATATATGGGATATATAAGTAAACAATTCCAATAATTGTATAGATATCACCATATGTACTATTGATAGCTCCATTGATTTTATCGAATGTCATTTTTAAACTAATAAGAATAACCATTGAACCTAATCACATTGGCATTGTTACCATTAAGAAAATAGCTTTTCTCATAACCTTAGATTTAGTTTGTGATAAGAAATAACAGAAAGGATAAGCGATTAAAACACATAATATAGTAGATACTATTGAAATATAAATTGATTTACCAATTTTTTCTCAAATAGTAGAATTTAACACTGCTCAATTATCACCAACTGTAGTATCTGCTACAGGGATTAATGTGATGATAAATACCATAATTAAAGGTATAATCACCATGATTAAAGACAGAAGAGTGAATGGAAGTCAAATAGACACTTTTTTTCAATTTAAAGGAGTCTTCATTTTCTCCTTTTGACCAAGGTTTAAAGAAACGTTATTCGCTATCATCTTCATCCCTTTCAATTAAGTGAATATCTTCACAATCTCATTTTAGACCTATAGTAGATCCGACCTCAACCTTATTGATTCCTTCAACATATACTGACATACCATTGTAGTCACATTTAATATCTCATAGAAGACCTTTATATTCAATTGATACAACCTTAACATCTAAGAAACCTTTTTTAGGTTTTACAATATCAAAATCTTCAGGCCTAATCATGATTGTTACTTTAGAATTATTTTTGAATTTATAACGTTCTTCAACTTTAAGTTCTTTACCTAAAAATTCAACATTTTTATTATCATGGAAGATACCATCAAAGAAATTAGCTCTACCAATAAAACCAGCCACTCATTTATTTTGTGGGTAGTCATAAATATCAGTAGGAGAACCAACTTGTTCAATTGTACCTGCATTCATAACAACAACTTTATCACTTAATGTTAAAGCTTCTTCTTGATCATGTGTAACTAAAATGAAAGTAATCTTTAATTCTTCATGTAAACGTTTAAGTTCTTTTTGCATTTGTCCTCTAACTTTAGCGTCAAGAGCACTTAGTGGTTCATCAAGTAAAACTATTTCAGGTTCAATTACAATAGCTCTAGCTAAAGCAACTCTCTGTTGCATACCACCTGATAACTCACTTGGCATTGCTGTTTCTTTACCTTTTAAACCAACAAGTTCAATTACTTTATCAGTTCTAGTATTAATTTCTTCACGAGTTAATTTTCTTCCACCCTTATGAGTTAAGAAGTATTCTTTTTGTTCAACTGCATAATTTTCTCAATAAGATACATCAAAATCTAAGTCATTATATTTTTCTTTTAATGCATCGTATTTTTTATCTAAGATACATTTTGCAGAATAAATTTTTGTTAACTTATAAATTTCTTTTTCAATCTCATTCATATTTTTAGAATTGATATCAAATCTATATTCGAGTTTCATTTTTAGTAAAAACATATTTAAACTTGCTTTAATTTGATTCGATTTTGATTGCTTAGAAACAAAATCATCACCATATTCTTTATAAAGTTGGTTTTCTAATTCTTCGATAGCAACTTTAAATTGAGTAAGTCTCATATCTTTGATACTTGATCAATTCTTTTTCTTTTCGTATTCTGCTTCACATTTATTAATATCTTTTAGAATAGCTGACCTTTTCTTTTCGATATCTTTAATTTTGCTTGCACCTTTTTTAAGGTTATCTTGATATTCTTTTTCAGCTTGCTTGATTAAAGTGTCAGAAACTTCCTCATAAGGAACTTTCATTGCCTTCAAACCATATTCTATATTTTGTTTTACTGTCATATTCGGAAATAGAGCATAATCTTGGAATACTGTAGCCGTTGGACGACTATTAATAGAAGTATTCTTGATATCTATCCCGTTATAAAGTATTTTTCCTTGCGTCGGATATTCAAAACCGGCTAGCGTCCTCAATACTGTGGTCTTTCCACATCCTGATGGACCTAAGAGGGTGATAAACTCCCCCTTATCAATTGTTAAATTAAAGTTTTTGACTGCCTCAAACCCATTGTCATAAACTTTTTTCAAGTTTATAAAACTAATTAAGTTTTTTTTCAATTTCGACTACACCTCTTTCATATTTTTTAATGAAAATATAATAACATATAAAAATCCAAAAAAACACATTTTTTTAGCATTTTTTTACGTCATTTATTTTAAGATGGTTTTCTTAAAAATTAAATAATATAAAATATTATTTATATTGTAATTTTTGACTTGATTTTTGTAGCAAAAAAATGCTACAAAAACCCCCTTCAAAATAAAAATGCTTTTTTAGCACTTTTTCAATCGCTTTTTACAGATATTTTAGATCTTCGTTGCAAAAAGCCAAATTAGCAACAAAATCCGCATATTTAACCTGAAATTCACTATTAAATACATATTTTTGACTAAAAATGTAGCCTTTAAAACTTTTTAAAATCACAAAGTTAAAAATATAGTTGATTTAACACCATTTATTTCACACAAAATAGATATATATAATATAATCTTAATAATATTTAATTTTCGTAGGAGGATATATGGCAAAGTATATTAAAGAAGTATCAAGGACTTTTAATGAGTATTTATTAGTTCCTGGTTTAACAAGAAAGGATTGCACTGTTGAAAACATTTCTACAGTTACACCTTTAGTTAAGTTTAAGAAGGGCGAAGAACCAAAAATCAAACTTAACATCCCGATGACGTCTGCTGTAATGCAATCAGTTTCTGGGCCGGATTTAGCAATTGCATTAGCTCGTGAAGGTGGAGTATCATTTATATTTGGTTCTCAAAGTATTCAATCACAAGCAAGGATGATTAGAATCGCTAAAAACCATAAAGCCGGTTTTGTTAAGAGCGATACTAATATAAGACCTGATCAAACATTGGCGGAATTATTGGAACTTAAAGAAGTTACAGGTCATGCAACAACCGCTGTGACTGAAGACGGAACAATCAATGGAAAATTAGTTGGTATCGTGACAAGTAGAGATTACCGTATCTCTAGAATGTCTCTAGATACAAAAATCGAAACTTTTATGACACCATTTGAGAAACTTATATTCGCTTATGATGACATTACTCTTTCTCAAGCGAATGATATCCTTTGAGAAAATAAATTGAATGCGCTTCCTATCATTGATAGAAACCAAAGATTAAAATATTTTGTTTTTAGAAAAGATTACAATACGAGAAAAAAATATACAAATGAATTAAATGATGAACAAAAAAGATACATCGTTGGTGCCGGTGTCAACACTAAAGATTATGAAACTAGAATCCCTGCTCTTGTTGAAGCGGGTGCTGATGTTTTAGCGATTGATTCATCTGATGGGTTTACTGAGTACCAGGCAGATACAATTAAATTTGTTAGAGAAAAATACGGTGACAATGTAAAAATTGGTGCTGGTAATGTGGTTGATGAAGATGGATTCAATTACTTAGCAGATGCTGGTGCTGACTTTATTAAAGTTGGAATCGGTGGTGGTTCAATTTGTATCACTAGAGAGCAAAAAGGTATTGGTCGTGGGCAGGCATCAGCTATCCAAGCAGTTGTTGAAGCTAGAGACAAATACTTAAAAGAAAAAGGCGTTTATATTCCTATCTGTTCAGATGGTGGAATTGTGTATGATTACCATATGACATTAGCTCTAGCAATGGGTGCAGACTTCTTAATGTTGGGAAGATACTTCGCAAGATTTGATGAAGCTCCAGGTGAGAAATTATCTATCAATGGTTCTTATGTAAAAGAATATTGGGGAGAAGGGTCTAACCGTGCTAAAAACTGACAAAGATATGATTTAGGTGGAAAATCTAAATTAAACTTTGAAGAGGGTGTTGACTCATATGTTCCATACGCTGGTTTATTAAGTGATAATGTTAGACAAACAATGTATAAAATAAAATCAACTATGAGTAACTGTGGTGTTATGAATATTAAAGATCTTCATGAAAATGCAAAACTAACTTTAGTATCTGCAACTTCAATTGTTGAAGGTGGAGCACACGACGTAATTAAAAAAGATAACTCATCGGAGATGAAATAATGAATAGTAAACATGAAAAATTATTGATCCTAGATTTCGGTGGTCAATATAATCAATTAATCGCGAGAAGAATTAGAGAGTACAATGTTTTAGCTGAGGTTGTGCCTTATAATATTTCAATCGAAGAAATCAAAAAAATTAATCCAAAAGGTATTATCTTTACGGGTGGACCAAATAGTGTTTATGCTAAAGATGCACTTATGGTAGATAAAGAAATTTTTCGATTAAATATCCCGATTCTTGGTATCTGTTATGGTGCACAAATGATTGCACATTTACATAGTGGAGCTGTTGATACTGCAAAGATTGGTGAATATGGTAAAACAAGGATTACAAAATGCAATGAATCTATTTTATTAAAAAATCTCCCTCCGAACTCTGTTGTATGAATGAGCCATATGGATTATATTAGTAAACTCTCTTCGGAATTCACTATCACTTCAAAAACAGAAACATGTCCAGTGGCATCTTATGAATCTGTTGAAAAAAATATTTATGCTGTTCAATTCCATCCCGAAGTTGTACATTCAGAATTTGGTAATATCATTCTCGAGAATTTTATTGACATTTGTCAGTTTAAACGTGACTGAATAATCAAAGATTTTATTACTGAAGAATTAGAAAATTTAAAAAATAAAATTGGCGATAAAAAAGTTCTATGTGCACTTTCTGGAGGAGTTGATTCTTCAGTTGCTGCAATACTATTGTCAAAAGCAGTTGGTAAACAATTAACATGTATATTTGTTGATCATGGTTTACTTAGAAAAAATGAAGCTGATCAAGTTGAAAAATTCTTTACACATGACGTTCCTAATGAACTTACATTTATCAGAGTTGATGCTAAAGAACAGTTCCTTTCAAAACTTCAAGGTCAAAGTGACCCTGAAACAAAAAGAAAAATTATTGGTGAAGAATTCATCAGAGTTTTTGAGGCAGAAGCTAAAAAAATTGGAGTTGTTGATTTCCTAGTTCAAGGAACAATTTATTCAGATGTAATTGAAAGTGGACATGGAGATGCTGCTGTAATCAAATCTCATCATAATGTAGGTGGATTACCTGATCATGTAGACTTTAAAGAAATTATTGAACCACTTAGAAAAATATTTAAAGATGAAGTTAGAAAAGTTGCTGTGGAATTAGGATTACCTCATAAAATGGCATACCGTCAGCCTTTCCCAGGGCCAGGACTTGCAATTAGAATTATTGGTGATATCACTGAAGAAAAAATTAAAATAGTTCAAGAGGCTGATGCTATTTTCTGTGAAGAACTTGAAAAAATGGGATTAAACAAGACTGTTGGCCAATATTTTGCTGCATTATCAAATATGCGTTCAGTTGGGGTTATGGGAGATACTAGAACTTATGATTATGCAATAGTTTTAAGGGCAGTTGAAACTGATGACTTCATGACGGCTAAAGCTGCCAGACTTCCATGAGAATTAATTGAAAATGTAACTTCTCGTATTATCAATGAAGTTAAACATGTGAACAGAGTGCTTTATGATTGCACTTCAAAACCACCCTCAACAATTGAATTTGAATAAAATGACTAAATTAGAACAAGTAGGTGATTTCTCAAAACGAGAAAGTTTAATTTGAAAGTGATCAATAATTATTAACACTACCATGCTAACTTTAGTGATTACGTCTATGATTATGTATATCTTATGAATGGTGTTATATATTATGCCAAACATAGAAAATAACCAAGCATTGAAGCAAATGTCAACAAATGGTTTATTAATATACATGGCATTGATTCTAATGTTGTGCATTATTTATGCAGTTTGATCTTGGAAATGTTATGAGAAACAAGCTAAAGTATTGACACAAGAAATTATTGCTTTTGATTTTGAAGATGAAAATTTAAATCTTATAAAAAACCAATTACAATGCAAGGCTAAATATATTTTTGCAGTAGATGAGTCAAAAAAACTTAAATTAGTCAAAAAAGCATCAATTATTAGATTACATAAGTTTATATATAAGATAAATACTAATTACCTAACTAAATAATAGTGAATTCAAGCTAAAGCGTAAAAATTAGCTAAAATTCACTATTTTTTTACAATTAATTGAGCAAAGTACTTGATAATATGTTATTATTATAAAGGTTTTTTTACTTTATAGATTGCTGATACACCAAAACAAGTTGTCAAAGTATCAGGTAACTAGACTGTGAGACCGATTCAAAACTATAATAGAAAGGCAACAATTATGAATCAAGAAATACGGATTAAACTATATTCTTACGATCACCAACTATTGGATCAATCAGTAAAGAAAATAGTTGAAATCTCAAAGAAAACAAACGCAACGGTTAAAGGGCCAATCCCATTACCAACAAAAAAAGAGATATTTACAATACTAAGATCACCCCATGTAAATAAATCAAGTAGAGAACAATTCGAAAGAAGAACTCACAAAAGATTAATTATCTTAACTAACGCACAAGCAGATACAATCGACGGTCTTAAAAGACTAGTTATTCCAACAGGAATTGAAATTTATATTAAGTCTTAATCTTAATAGATAGATACTGGAGAAAAATATGAAAATGATTTTAGGGACAAAAGTCGGAATGACAAGTTTATTCGACGAAAACGGAAGAAAGTATGCAGCTACAGTTGTATATGTTCAACCAAATCAAGTGTTAGAAGTTAAAACAATCGAAAAAGATGGATATGCAGCTACAAAAGTTGGATACCATACAGTTAAGGAAAAATCGCTTAGCAAACCAAAATTGGGTGAATTTAAAAAAGCTAAATCTGAACCAAAAAGATTTACAAAAGAATTAAAAGGTGTAACTGGATATAATGTCGGTGACCAAATTACTTGTGATGCTTTCGAACAAGGGCAATATGTTGATGTTCAAGCAATCTCAAAAGGTCACGGGTTCACTGGATCAATCAAGAGACATAATTTCTCAGTTGGTCCACTAGGACACGGTGCAGGGTACCCACATAGATATGTAGGGTCAATTTCTGGAGGACGTGGTGGTTCTCAAGCTCAAAGAGTTTTTAAAGGGACTGAATTACCTGGACATTACGGACACGAAGTTATTACAATTTCAAACCAACTATTATTAAATGTAGATAAAGAAAACAATTTAATGATAGTTCACGGTGCTATACCAGGTCCTGCTAAAGGATTAGTATGCATCAAATTAGCTAAGAAAAAACCAACTGCTAAAACAGAAGTTAATCTTGTTAATTTAAAAGCTAAACCAGCTACAGAAGTTAAAGTTGAAGAAGTTACTGAAGAAAACGTTCAACAAGAAGGAAATTAATAAGGAGAATCTACAATGGCAGATATTAAACTATTTGATATTAATGGAAACGATAAAGGTTCAATTAAAGTAGATAAATCTTTATTCGTTGAACAACCAAACAAACAAGCAATGTTTGATTGTGTAATCGCAGAGCAAGCAGCTATGCGTCAAGGAACTCACTCAACTTTAACAAAAGGTGAAGTTCGTGGTGGTGGTAAAAAACCAAGAAAACAAAAACATACAGGTCAAGCAAGATCTGGGTCTACTAGAAACCCACACTGAGTTGGTGGTGGTGTTGTATTCGGTCCTAAACCAAATAGAAATTACATGAAAAAAGTAAATTCAAAAGTATTTAGATTAGCACTTAAATCAGCATTAACTATTAAATTAAATGATGTTGTATTATTCGGTTTAGAAAACAATGCTAAACTTGAAAAACCATCTACTAAAGCAATGGTTAGTTTCTTAGAAAACGCAAACTTAAAAAATAAGAAAGTTTTAATGATTACAAATGAATTTGATAACATTCAACTTTCAACAAACAACATCCCAAGAGTAACTACAAAAACTTGAAACAAAGTATCTGTTAGAGATATTATGCATTCATACGCAATTGTTATTCAAGAGGACTCAATCAATAAGATGAAGGAGATCGTAGCATAATGGAATTGAACAATATTATCATTAAACCGCATCATACTGAGAAAAGTTATAGAACTAGAAAGTTCCAAGATCCTTCATGTCTTGTATTTGTTGTAGATAGAAAAGCAACAAAAAATGATGTAAGAAGAGCATTCATTAATATTTATAATGTTTCACCTGAAAAAATAAATATTGTGAATCGTAAACCGCAAGCAGTTAGAACTGGTACAGCGACACCTGGTTATTCAAAATTAGTTAAATTAGCATATATCATTTTACCTAAAGGTATTGAAATCGCTTTAACTAAAGAAGAAATTGAATTAGCAGCTAAAGAATCACACGTTTCTGAAGAGGCAAAACCAAAAAAAACTAAAAAAGAAAACAATTCTGAAGAGCCAAAAACTCAAGAATAATAAAGAATTTGTCGAAAAGCAACGGAGGCATGTATGGCAATAAAAAGAATAAAAAGTAGAAGTAGTGGTATTAGACAAACAGTAATGATTGACTACAAAGCTACACTTACAACTGACACACCTGAAAAATCTCTATTAGTAACCCTTAAAAAACAAGGTGGTAGAAATAATCAAGGTAAAATCACAGTGAGACACCAAGGTGGTGGACACAAAAGAAAATACCGTTTAATCGATTTCAAAAGAAATAAAGATGGAATCGAAGCAACTGTAAAATCTGTGGAGTATGATCCAAATAGAACTTCATTCATCTCATTAATAGTTTATAAAGATGGTGAAAAAAGATATATCATTGCTCCAAAAGGAATTAAAGTTGGAGACAAATTAATGTCAGGCGTTGAAAACGTAGATATTAAAATTGGGAACACACTTCCTCTTTACATGATTCCAGAAGGTACATTAGTTCATAACGTTGAATTAACTCCTGGACATGGTGGACAATTAGCTAGAAGTGCTGGTACAAGTATTCAAATCTTAGGGTTCGATGAATCTGATAGATATGTAATTTGTAAAATGGCTTCTGGTGAAGTTAGAAAAATACCTAAATTATGTCGTGCGACAATTGGTGAAGTTTCTAACGGGGACCATAACCTAGTTAATATAGGTAAAGCTGGTAGAAATAGACACTTAGGAATTAGACCTACTGTTAGAGGGTCTGCTATGAACCCTAATGATCACCCACATGGTGGAGGGGAAGGACGTCAACCGATTGGTAAAGATGCACCTAGAACTCCATGAGGTAAAAGACACATGGGTGTGAAAACTAGAAAAAGCAAACAACACTCTTCTAATTTAATTATTAGACGTAAGGGAAAAAAATAGGCACGGAAGGAAATAAATTATGTCAAGAAGCTCAAAAAAAGGTGCATTCATAGACGAACACTTAATGAAAAAAGTGGTTGCAATGAATGCTGCTGATAAGAAAAAACCAATAAAAACATGATCTCGTAGAAGTACTATTTTCCCGGAATTCATCGGATTAACATTCGAAGTTCATAACGGTAAAGCATTCTTAAAAGTTTTTGTTACTGAAGATATGGTTGGAAGAAAATTAGGTGAATTCTCGCCTACTAGAACTTTCAAAAATCATACTGAGGCTAAGAGATAGGAGATAATATGGTAAATACAGTTATTCAAAGAGGGATTAGAATCTCTCATCGTAAAGCTCAATTAGTTTGTGATTTAATTAGAAACAAACCAGTTACTGAAGCTCTTATTATTCTTAATAATACTGATAAAAAAATCGCTCCTATTATTAAAAAATTATTAAACTCAGCAATTGCTAACGCAACTAACAACCACGCTATGAATGGTGAAAGACTATACGTTTACAATATATTTGCAAACCAAGGTCCAACTCTAAAAAGAACTATGCCTAGAGCAAGAGGTTCAGCTGATCTTATTAAAAAAAGAACAACTCACCTTGAAATTCATTTAAGTGATAATCCAAGTGAAAGAAAAATTGAACTTGAAGCAATGAAAAATAAAAAAATTGCTTCTAGAAATAGAAAAGCTAACTTAGGAAAAAACACTAAGCCAGCTGTTGAAAAAGAAGTTGAAGTAAAAGCTGCTAAACCAGCTGCTGCTAAAAAAACAACAAAGGAAAGTAAGGAATAATCTATGGGACAAAAAGTTAATTCAAACGGATTGCGTTATGGAATTTATAAAGATTGAGAATCTAGATGAGTTTCAAACAGCAATAAACAAACTGCTGAATGATTAGTACAAGATGACAAAATCCGTACTTACTTTGAAAGAAAATGAAAATTAGCTTCAGTTTCTAGAGTTCAAATCGAAAGAAAAGCTGAAGAAGTAAATTTATTTATTAATACAGCTCAACCTGGTTTATTTAGTGATGAAGAAACTATTAAAAAAGTTACTTTAGATTTAAATAAAATGTGTGGTAGAAATTACAAATTCAAATTAAATTTCATTCCAGTTGTAAACACATATGTTAATGCTAGATTAGCAGCAAGAGAAATTGCTGATAGCATTGAAAAAAGAACTTCATTTAGAACTGCACAAAAACAAATCATTAAAAAAATAATGAGATCTGGAGCACTAGGAGTTAAAACTCGTGTTTCTGGTCGTTTAGGTGGAGTAGAAATGGCTAGAGAAGAAGGATATTCAGAAGGTGTAATTCCTCTATCAACTTTAAGAGCTGATATTGATTACGCATTAGAAGAAGCACATACTACTTATGGTATTATTGGTGTTAAAGTATGAATCAACCGTGGTTTAGTATTTAAAAGAGGACAAGTTTCAAAAGTTTGTACTCAAGCCCCAACAACATCGTCTTCAAGGTTTTCTAATTCAAAACCAAGAAACAATTTCAAAAAGCCAGCAGCCGCTGCAAACACAACTAAAGAAGCACCAAAGGAGTAAGATACTATGTTACAACCAAAAAGAACAAAATATCGTAAACCGCATAAGGTAAGTTACGAAGGTAAAGCAAAAGGAAACACATATGTTGCTTTTGGTGAATTTGGTCTTATGGCAACAAATGGTGCCTGATTAGATTCAAGACAAATCGAAGCTGCTCGTATTGCGATCAGTAAAAGACTTGGAAAAACTGGGAAAATGTGAATTAGAATCTTCCCACATTTATCAATGACTAAAAAACCACTAGAAGTTCGTATGGGTTCTGGTAAAGGTGCTCCTGACAAATGAGTAGCTGTTGTTAAAGATGGAACAGTAATGTTCGAAGTAGCAGGAATTCCTGAAGATATCTGTAGAAATGCTTTAAGAGCAGCAGGTAACAAATTAGGTACTTCTTGAAAAATTGTAAAAAAAGGAGAATTACCAAATGGCAAATAGTATGGTTAGAGACCTTAGAAAAAAAACAAACGCTGAATTGGCTGAGTTAATTGCTAAGTGTAAAGAACAATTATTACAAATTCGTTTTAATGTTGCTAATGGTGAAGTTGAAAAACTTCATACAATTCCTGAAATTAGAAAAACAATTGCAAGATCATTAACGATTTTAAATGAAAGATCAATGGAAGCTAATAATGATAAAGCTACTAGCAGTAAGAAAGGTACAGTAAACAATGACTAATCAAGAACAAAGAATTAATCGTAGAAAATTATTAGTTGGTGTAGTTACATCTGTTAAAATGCAAAAAACTATTACTGTTAATGTAGAGACTAAATCAAAACACCCTTTATATAAAAAACTAGTTATTAAACATAAAAAATATCATGCACATGATGAAAACAGTGAAGCTAGTTTAGGGGATAAAGTTGAGATTATCGAAACTAGACCATTATCTAAAACAAAATGCTTCAGATTAAATAGAATTATCGAAAAAGCGAAATAGGAAAGAAATAAGGAGAATATTATGGTTCAACATATGTCAAGACTTAAAGTCGCTGATAATACTGGTGCTCGTGAAGTTGGTGTTATAAAGGTTTTAGGTGGATCTAAAAGACGTTATGCTCACATTGGAGATGTTGTAGTAGTTTCTGTTAAGAAATGCTCACCTGGTGGAACAATAACAAAAGGTCAAATTTTCAAAGCAGTTGTAGTTCGTACTAAAAAAGGTGTTTGTAGAGACACTGGTGCAATTTTAAAATTTGATGAAAACGCTTGTGTTTTAATTAAAGATGACAAATCACCAAGAGGAACTCGTATCTTTGGCCCAGTTGCCAGAGAATTAAGAGAAGCTGGATACCCTAAAATCGTATCACTAGCACCGGAAGTTTTATAGGAGGTTACAATGAATAGAATTATTAAAGGTGATAAAGTTCGTGTAATTTCTGGAAAACAAAAAGGTTCAGAAGGTACAGTACTATCAGTTGATATTAAAAATCAAAAAGCGATCGTTGAAGGATTAAACATTATTAAGAAACATGTTAAATCACAAGATGGTCAAGAAAAAGGTGGAATCATCCAAAAAGAAGCGCCAATTTATTTATGTAAATTAGCTTTAATGGATGCGAAACACAAAAATGCAAATACAAAAGTTAATTATGTAATTGGTAAAGATGGTAAAAAAGCTAGAGTTACTAAAAAATCTAAAACTAACTTAAGTGAAAAAGCTAAATAGGAGGGTTAAAATGAAAGAATTAAAAAAACAATATATTAATGAAATCGTTCCTGCATTACAAAAGGAATTTAACCTTAAATCTATTATGCAAGTTCCTAAATTAGAAAAAATAGTGATCAATGCTGGTATTGGTGATGCAGCGCAAGATTCAAAAAATCTTGATGCAGCAGTAAAAGAATTAGAAATAATTACAGGTCAGAAACCTTTAATTACTAGAGCTAAAAAATCAATCGCAACTTATAAAGTTCGTGAGGGCCAAGGTATTGGAACTAAAGTTACATTACGTGGAGACAAAATGTGAGATTTCCTAACTATGTTAGTAAACGTTGCATTACCACGTGTTAGAGACTTTAGAGGATTAAATCCTAACTCATTTGATGGTCGTGGAAACTACACAATCGGAATTAAAGAACAAATTATCTTTCCTCAAATTGTATATGACGATGTTAAAAGAATTAGAGGGTATGACATTACTTTTGTAACTTCTACAGATAGCAATGAACAAGCACTAAGTTTATTATTAAAATTAGGCGCACCTATTAGAAAGGTAACTAAATAATTTATGGCTAAAAAATCATTAATTGAAAAACAAAAAAAACATCAAAAATTCCAAGTACGTGAATATACTAGATGTGAACGTTGTGGAAGACCACACGCAGTAATTAGAAAGTTCGGAATTTGTCGTTTATGCTTTAGAGATTTAGCATATAAAGGGGCAATCCCGGGCGTAAAGAAAGCATCATGATAGGAGAATAACATGCATACAGATCCAATCGCAGAATTATTAACGAAAATTCGTAACGCTAAAAAAGTTTACAAACCATCAATTACTGTTCAAACATCAAACATCAAGACAGCTATATTAGAAGTTTTAAAAAGAGAAGGATATATTAAAGATTTCTCAGTTACAGAAGAAGATAAAAAATCTTTCACAGAAGTTAAATTAAAATACAAAAACAAAGCATCGGCTATTCACGGCTTAAGACAAATTTCAAAACCTGGATTAAGAGTTTATAGTGAATCAACTAAATTACCTAAAGTTCTTAATGGTTTAGGAGTTGCGTTAATCTCAACATCAAAAGGTGTTATGACTGACAAAGAAGCAAGAACAAATAATATCGGTGGCGAAATAATCGCCTACGTGTGATAGGGAAGGAATTAATATGTCAAGAATTGGAAATAGAATTCTTAGTGTGCCAGCAGGCGTAACAATTGATATTAAACCTACTCACGTTGATATTAAAGGACCTAAGGGAGATCTTAGAGTTGATTATAATAACAAAATGGTTAGCGTTGAATCAGTTGACAACACTATAGTTGTTAAAAGACACAATGAAATCAAACAAACAAAAATGCTTCACGGAACAGTAAATGCAAACATCTCGAATGCAATTATTGGAGTAACTGAAGAATTTAAAAAAGAATTAGTTCTTAAAGGTGTAGGATACAAAGCTAAAGTTGAAGGTAAAAAACTTGTTTTAGCATTAGGATTCTCTCACCCAGTAGAATTAAACATTCCAGAAACAGTTAAGGTAGAAACACCAACTGCAACTGAAATCAATGTTAGTGGACCTAACAAACAAATGGTTGGTGAATTATGTGCAGTAATTAGATCATACCGTATGCCAGAACCTTATAAAGGAAAAGGAGTTCTATTCAAAAATGAACAAATTATCCGTAAGGCTGGAAAGAAAGCTGATAAATAGGGGGTTAGAAAATGAAAAGAATAAACTTTGATCGTAATAAACAAAGATTAATTAGACAAAAAAGAAAACTTGTTCAATTAAACAGAATTGATAATTCTCTGCCTCGTTTATTAGTTACAAAAACTAATGCACATATCGTTGCACAACTTATTGATATTGAAAAAAGTGTTACAATTGTATCAAGTAGCTCACTTCAATTAAAATTAACTAACGGAAACAAAGAAAATGCAATTAAAGTAGGGACTGATATCGCTACTAAAGCACTAAAAGCTGGTGTAACTGCAGTTTCATTTGATTGTGGTGGTTCAAAATATCATGGAAGAGTTGCAGCACTTGCTGACGCAGCAAGAGCAGCAGGACTTAAATTTTAAGGAAGGATGAATATGATGAATCAAAATAATGAAAACGAAGTAGTTCAAAAAGAAGCAAATACTACAAAAGTACAAGCAGAAAACACTACTACAACTACTATTCAAGACAACAGAACTGATAAAAGAGATCCAAGAGCAGGGAAACCTATGATGAGAAAATCTTTATCTCCTGCAGGTTTTGAAGAAAAAGTTGTACAAATTAAAAGAATTTCTAAAACTACTAAAGGTGGTAGATCGATGAGATTTAGCGCTGTTGTAGTAATCGGAGATAAAAAAGGACGTGTTGGTTTCGGTAAAGGAAAATCAATCGAAGTTCCAGATGCAATTAAAAAGGCTATCAAAAACGCAAACAACAATATTCACCAAGTTAAAATGACTAAAAGAGGAACTGTTTTCCATGAAAACATTGGACGTCTAGGCGCTTCTAAAATTTTAATTAAACCAGCTCCACAAGGTACTGGGATTATCGCTGGTGGTTCTGTTCGTGCTGTTGTTGAGTTAGCTGGATATTCAGATATCTATACAAAAGCATTAGGATCAACTACTCCTTTAAACGCAATTCGTGCAACTGTACGTGCTTTAGAAGAACAATACACTCCTAAACAAATTTCTTCTTTAAGAGATAAGAACATTAGGTAAGAGGTAAAAAAATGCAATTACATGAATTAAAATATACAAAAGGTTCTCGTAACCATAAAAGTAAAATCGTTGGTCGTGGACACGGTTCAGGGATGGGTAAAACATCAGGTCGTGGACAAGATGGTCAAAAAGCTAGAAAATCTGGTCAAGTTAGATTAGCGTTTGAAGGTGGTCAAACTCCTTTATACCGTAGATTACCAAAAGTAGGGTTTAATAACCATAATTTTGCTAATGAATACAACGTTATCAACTTAAAAGATCTAATTAAATTCAATGAAAAAGTAATTAATCTTGAATTTTTAGTTAGCAAAGGTGTTTTTCAAAAAAATAAATTACCTTTAAAAATAATTGGTAATAGTGAAATTCCAACTGGAATTACTATTCAAGCACATAAATTCTCAAAAGGTGCTGAAGAAGCTATTTTAAAGGCAAAATCGAAAGCAGAAGTAATTACTAAGTAATTAGAGTTAAATATGCCAAAGTTAAAACCTAAATATACCAAAGATTTACTATTTGTTCATCAAATCAAAAATATATTTAAATCGAAATCAGTATTGGTTTCGACTTTTGTTTTACTTGGTATTGTTATTTTTTACAATTTTATGTCAAAAATAACAATGCCTTTCTTAGAACTTCCAGCTCAAGGTGCTACTGAAGGTTCTTCATTATTAGAAATGTTGAACTTACTTGGTGGTGGTGGTTTAACCAATATGAGTCTGTTTGCCATAGGGATAAGTCCTTATATTACAACTCAAATTATTGTCCAACTATTATCAAGTGATGTAATTCCGCCACTTGCAAAACTTTCTAAAAGTGGTGAAAAAGGTAGAAAAAAAATTGAAATGATTTCAAGAATATTCACTCTACCATTCGCAATTTTGCAAGCATATGGAATTATTAGTTTATTTGCGCAACAAGGAGTAATGTTCTTAGAACCAGGTACTACAGAAGCTGTTTCTACAATTCCAGATTTCTATGTATTTTTTTATGTGATGATAATGACCGCTGGTACATATGTTGCAATATTCTTAAGTGATCTAATTACTAAAAAAGGTATTGGAAATGGTGTAACCACTATCATCTTAGTCGGAATTGTATCTTCAATTATTCCAAACTTCACCATGGTATTCAATAATATACAAAATTCAGTAACAGGAGAACTTTATCAAATAATTTCATTTATTGTTTATATTTTGTTCTACTGTGCGATCTTGTGAATTATTACATTTGTGAATTCTTCCACCCGGAAATTACCAATACAACAAACAGGACAATCATTAATGAAATTAGGAGATGACCTACCTTATTTACCATTTAAATTGAATACTGGTGGGGTTATTCCAGTAATATTTGCATCATCTATAATGACATTGCCTTTGACAATCGGTGAGATTGTAAGAGGTTCTGGTGGAGACGCTGGATTTGCTGATACAATGAATAGCATTTTTAGTTTCACAACCCCTATAGGATTATCAATTTATGTGATATTGATAATATTGTTTACATTCTTCTATTCATATGTGCAACTAAATCCACAAAGAATTAGTCAAGATTTCATGAAGTCTGGAAGATTCATACTTGGAGTGAAAATTGGTGTAACAACTGAAAAATATATCACGAGAACATTATATAGAATCAACTGAATTGGTGGACCATTCCTTGCATTGGTAGCTGCGATGCCTTATCTATGTAGTATGTTAACTAATAACATCATCCCTTCATCATCTTCACTTGGTGGTACCGGAATTATAATTATGGTTACTGGTTCATTAGATTTATGACAAGCACTATCGTCAGCTTCAATTGCTTCTTCGTATACTATTAAAAGAAGAAGAATTGAAATGGCACAAAATACAAATGAAACAGATTTAGAACAAGGAGTTGGACTATGATAAAAAATAAAAAAATTATTTTACTTGGAGCTCCTGGCAGTGGCAAGGGAACTCTATCTCAACAATTAGTTGAAAAAGGTTTCTTTCATATATCTACCGGAGATTTATTTAGAAATAAATTAAAAGAAGATACTCAAGAATCTCAAGAAATCCAATTATTATTAAATCGTGGAGAATTAATTCCTGATTCAATAACTAATAAGTTAGCTAAAGATGAAATCATCAAATCAATTAATGACGGTAAAAGTTTTATCCTTGATGGATATCCTAGAACTACGGACCAAGCAAAGTATTTAGATACAATTTGTGAAATTGATTATGTTTTCTATTTAGATATTGCTGAAAACATTTTATTTAAAAGAATTACAGGTAGATTAACTTGTAAAGAGTGTAACAAAATTTATAATACCTTCTTTGCAGCACCAAAAAATGATGAAATATGTGATACATGTCAAATTCCATTGGTAAGAAGAAGAGATGATAATGAGCGTTCTTTCCAGTTTAGAATGAACGAATATAACGAAAAAACTCGTCCTTTAATTAATTATTATGAAAATACAAAGAAATTAGTTAAAATTAACGGGGATGATTCTATGGAAAACATTCTTAACAATGTTTTAGAAATTTTAAATGATTAAGACTGAAGAAGATATTAAATCCATAAAACAAGCAGCTTCCATTTGGAAGTTAGCACGTGTAGCTTTAATTGAAGCTACAAAACCCGGTATCAGTTTGCTTGAGTTAGATACCATTGCAAAAAATGTGATTGAGTCACATGGTGCAACTTGTGCATTTTATGACTATGGCGGGTTTCCTGGCCATATTTGTATTTCAGTGAATGAAGTTATCATTCACGGAGTCCCAAATGAATACATCTTAAAGGATGGAGATTCAGTTACTTTCGATGTTGGAGTAAAATATGCAGATCACTTCTGTGATGCTGCATTCACTGTGTTTGTTGGAGAAGTCTCTCCGCAAGCTAGGAACATATCTAATGTTTGTTATGAAAGTTTAATGAGAGCAATTGCAATTATTAAACCTGGAGTTTCAAATAAAGATCTTGCTGCAGTGATCCAAGATTACGTTGAACACATGGGGTATGAAGTTATTAGAAACTTTAGTGGACATGGATGTGGTAATAAACTTCATGAAGATCCAGCTATTTCTAATTATCGTTCATCTGATGTTTGATTTCAAGAAGTAAAACTAGAACCAGGAATGGTCATTTGTATTGAACCAATGATTATGACTGGCTCAAACAAATTTATTATTGATCCAAAAAATAATTGGTCAGTAATAGCAAAAAACAAAAAATTAACATCACATTGAGAGCATATGGTACTTGTTACCAATGACGGATGTGAAGTATTAACGAATTAGGAGAAATAATGAGTCAAGATAAAATAAATGTAAAGGGAGTAATCAAGGATATTATTCAAGGTGGTAAGTTCAATGTTACTCTTGAAAATGGTCTTGAGATTATTGCATTAGTGTCTGGAAAGATGCGTGTTAATAAAATCTCTATTCTACCAGGTGATACTGTTGAAGTAGAATTAAGTCCTTATGACTTAACTAAAGGTAGAATTACATATAGACATCATTAATTTTTTCAACTAGAAAGGTATAACATGAAAGTTAGAGCGTCAGTTAAACCTATCTGCAATGACTGTAAAGTTATTAAAAGAGAAGGTGTGTTAAGAGTTATTTGTAAAAACCCTAAACACAAACAAAGACAAGGATAGGAGCACATATGGCACGTATATTAGGTGTAGATATTCCTAACAATAAAAGAATTCTAATTTCATTAACTTATGTTTATGGAATTGGTAAAAAAAGATCTAGTGATATTTTAGCAGAAGCTAAAATTGATCAAAATATCAAAACAAAAGATTTAAGCGAAGAACAAATCGCTGCTATTAGACAAGCAGCTTCTAAATACCAATTAGAAGGGGACCTTCGTAGAGATGTTGCGATGAACATCAAATTAAAAATGGAAATCGGATGTTACTCTGGAATGAGACATAGAAGAGGTTTACCTGTTCGTGGTCAAAGAACTAAGACTAATGCTAGAACTAGAAAAGGTCCTAGAAAAACAGTAGCTAACAAAAAGATTGAAGCTAGATAGGAAGTAAGATTATGGCAAAAAAGAAAAAAATTAATTTTACTGATGGTATTGTACACATTCACGCTACTAGAAACAATACAATCATTTCTCTTTCTGATGTAAACGGAAATGTTATCACTTGAGCATCAAGTGGTAGTATCGGTTACAAAGGAGCAAAAAAGAAAACTTCATATTCAGCTGGTTTAGCAAGTGAATCTGCTGGTAAAGCGGCTTACTCACTAGGATTAAGAACTGTTTCAGTTAATGTAAACGGTATCGGATCTGGTGCTGAAACTGCAATTAGAAGTCTTCAAACTGCAGGATTAAAAGTAACGTCTATTAGAGACGTTACTCCAATTCCTCACAATGGTTGTAGACCACCAAAGAAACCAAGATAGTAAAGGAGTCATCATGGAAAAATTTTTAAAATATAAAATTGAAATTGATACTGAAAAAACAACTGACACTTATGCTAAAATGGTGATCAAACCCCTTGAAAGAGGGTTCGGTAATACTTTAGGGAATGCTCTTAGAAGGGTTTGTTTAAGTTCAATCCCTGGAGCTTCTATGTTCGCAATTAGAATTCCTGGGGTAACTCATGAATACCAATCAATTGACGGAATCTTAGAAGACGTTACTCAAATCGTCTTAAACTTAAAGAAATTAGTAGTTCAAATTGACGAAAATATATTATCAAGTGAAGAACTTGAAAATACAACAATCGAAAAATGACCAGTTCTTAAGATAGATGTAAATAAAGCTGGTGAAGTTTATGGATCTGATATTGAAGTACCTGCTGGGTTCAAAATTATCAACAAAGACTTACACATTGCAACTTTAACAAAAGATATCGAATTCAAAGTAGAAATCTTTGCAAAAAATGGTAGAGGATTTAAAACATTTAAAGAAAATAAAGAAGGATTATCATTATCGATTATCCCTACAGATTCTGATTTCTGTCCTGTAACTAAATTTGCATATTCTGTTGAAGAAGTAAAAGCTTCAAAAACTAATGTTAATGATGAATTAACTATTGAAGTTTCAACAAACGGTTCAATAACATCTTCATATGCTATTGCACTTGCATCAAAAATTTTAGTAGAACACTTTAACATTCTTTCAAGTCTTGAAGAATATGTTCAAGATATTCAAATCATGAAAGAAAAAGAAGCTGATGCTAAAAAAGCTAATCTATCAATTTCTATTGAAGAACTTAGCTTATCAGTTCGTGCATACAATGCATTAAAACAAATTCAAATTAACACGACTCAAGAATTAATTGAAAAAACAAGAAGAGAAATCGAAGGCATTAGAAACCTTGGTAAAAAATCTGTTCATGAAATTATCAAATCAATTCACGACCGTGGATTAAAATTGAAAGACGAGTAAGGAGTATATATGTCATTTATTAATAAACCTGGTAAAACTTCTGCGGCTCGTAAAATGATTATTCGTCAACAAGTTACTGATGTAATTGCATACGGAAGAATTATTACGACTCACACAAAAGCTAAGGAATCTCAAAAGCATGTTGATAAAATTATCACATTAGCTAAGAAAAACACTTTAGCTTCTAGAAGAGCGGCAGCATCTATTATTTTAAATAATTCTAAAATAAGTGCTGATGATTTACTTAAAAAACTATTTGATGAAATTGGACCGAAGTACAAAACACGTAATGGTGGTTATACTCGTGTTCTAAAATTGGGAGCTAGACCTGGAGATGCTACTGAAGAAGCAATTCTTGAGTTAGTATAGGAGAAACAGTTATATGGCAATTAAAAGAGCAATAAGACTTGAATGTAGTGAATGTAAACAAAAAAACTACTTATCAAGAAAAAACAACAAAGTTCACCCAGAAAAATTAGAATTAAATAAGTTTTGTAAATTCTGTCGTAAGACAACAGTTCACAAAGAAACTAAAGATATTAAAAAATAGTTATTAACTATTTATAATAAAACAATTTAATATTCAACAAGCGTAAGCGAGTTGAGTATTTTTTTTTTTTTTTTCATCTACACAGTCCATGATCACATAGATATCTACAATAAATTCAATGACCAAAATAATTCTAATTATGGTATAATTGATATGTTTATTATTATATTAAAATAATTATTAATAAACCTCACTTGTCTAGAGAATTAGACTTTATACCCATAAGAGAGGAAACTAAAATGGCAAAATATGAAATTTTACTTATAGTTTCAGGAACATTAGATGAAGCAAAAGCAACTGAAGTTGCTAACGAAGTTTCAAACCCAATCGCGGAATGTAAACCTGAAATCGTAAAATATGGAGCTAAACAATTAGCTTATAAAATTAAAAACGATAACACTGGATACTACTTTCAATACAACTTTGAATGTGAATCACCAGCTGCAATCAATGAATATAGACGTTTATGTTTAATCAACAAAAATGTTTTAAGACACTTAATCATTAACTTAGAAAAAGACTACGCTTACAAAGCATCAGTTAACGCTAAGAAAATTGAAGCAAACAAAAAAACTGCTGAAATTAATGCAAAAAGAAAAGCTGAATTTGAAAAAATGAAAGCTCAAAGAGATGCATTAAGAGCTGAAGAAATGGAAAAAAGAGGGATTAAACCTGAAGATTTCAAACGTTCATACAGATACCCTAGAACTACTGATGGAAAACCAGTGGTTCAAAGACCAAGAAGAGAAAAAGAGTAGTTTTTTATGAATAAAGTTATCTTAGTAGGTTTTATTTCTCAAGATCCAACTCCGAGAGTATTCGAAGAGAAAAATACTGTTATGTCTAGATTTTCAATTGCTGTAAACGATATCAGATTACCTTCATCGAGTTACTTCTTTAATTGTGTAGCTTGAGGAACAACAGCTGAATACATTAATAGCAATTTAAAAAAAGGTGACTTTGTAACCATTGATGGAAGACTTTCAAATAGATCTTACACTAACAAAGATGGTCAAAAAGTTAATACAATGGATATAACTGTTGATTCAATTAGAAATCATGGTTCTAGAAAACCTAAACCACTAAATGAAGAATTAGTTTCTACTAATAGTTATTTAACTCAAAAAGTTAACTTGGATGAAATTAGTTCAGATACTAATACTGATAACAATGTAAAAAACGAAACCTCAAAGCCAACTCAATCAATTGACTGAGATGACGACTTAGAATAGGAGACAAATATGTCATTTAATAGAAAACCAAGAAAAAAATATTGTAGTTTATGTTCAAAATGTATCGTTCATATTGACTATAAAGATGTTGATTTATTACAAAGATTCTTAAATCAATCAAACAAAATTGCACCAAAAAGAACTTCTGGATGTTGTGCAAAACACCAAAGAGCAGTTGCTGTTGCAATCAAAAGAGCGAGATTAGTTGCTCTTTTACCATTCGTAAAAGAATAATAATTGATATAATAGATTTGTAAGGGAGATTATATGAAAGTAATTTTATTAACAGATGTTGCAAATCTAGGAAAAAAGAATGATATTGTAGATGTAAATGATGGATTTGCTAAAAATTTCTTAATTAAGAAAAAACAGGCAATCGCTTATACTGATGGTAGTTTAAAAAAACTAGCAAAAGAATTAGAGCATCAAAAAGAAATCTATAATCAGGATGTATATCAAGCAAATTTACTAAAGAATAAACTAGAAGCTATAGAAGTTGTTTTTCACTTAAAGTCAAACAATGGTATAGCTTTTGGTCACATTAGTGCTAAAGAATTCATTGAAAAAATCAATGAAAAAGAAAAATTAATAAATAAATATATGCTTAAAAAACAACATGAGTGAGGTCTAGGCCAACAAACTGTAGAAGTAGAACTTCACAAAGATGTAGTAGCAAATATTAAAATTAATGTAATTGGGAAATAGAATGCAATTAATTAGAAATGATCCAGTTACCACACCTTTAGTTGAAATTGAAAGAAGTATTATTTCAATAATGCTTAATGATAACTCAACTATTCCAAATGTGGTAGCCATTTTAGAGGCAAAAGATTTTATGGACTCTGTAAATAGAGCCCTATTTGCTGCAATACTTGATTACTATTTATTAAATAATAAATGTGACCCGAAGTTATTTGGTTCTTTTATTGAGGAACATGAGAAATATTCAATCCCTCATTCCACAGCTACCTTATTAAACATATTGTCCATTTATACTGATTCATTTGATTTAGATATGTATATTGATACAATCAAAATGAATTCAACCATAGCCCAATTAAAAAGATTTGGTAACAATTTGCAAGATATTAAATTTGACTATTATGAGTATAATGACCAAATTTGAACACTTCAAAAAGATTTCCTAGATATTGTAAACTCTAGAACAACAGGTGGAATACTTGAAACAAAAGAAATGACTAAGTTATTTTTAGATCGTTTAGAAGTTATTAAGAAAAATCATGGTATTCTTAATGGAACAACAAGCGGGTTTGCTTGTGTTGATGAATTCACAAATGGTTTTCAACCAGGTGACTTAGTAATCTTAGCCGCGAGACCATCTATTGGTAAGACAGCATTAGCATTAAATATGTTACTAGCAGCAGCAAAAGAATGTAAGTCAGATGAATGCGTAGTTTTCTTCTCGTTAGAAATGGGCAGTCAACAATTGATGGAAAGATTCGTAAGTATGATGAGTAGCATTGACTCAAACATTTTCAAACGTGGTGCATGAAATGCTCACCAAGAATCTGTTATTAATGATGCAGTAGAGATTATCAACGGCTTACCAATGCTAATTGATGAATCATCAAATAATACAATTCTTGAAATTCAAACAAAACTGAAACAAATAGCTTCACAAAAGAAAATTAAGATGATTGTGGTTGACTACTTACAACTTGTTCAAGGTTCATCTAAAAACGGGACAAATAGACAACAAGAAGTTAGTCAAATTTCAAGAACACTTAAAGCAATCGCAAGAGATGTTTCATCTCCATTAATATCAATTGCTCAATTATCAAGAAAAATCGAAGAGAGAAAAGGGCCAGATAAAAAACCTATCCTTTCCGACTTAAGAGAATCCGGATCAATTGAGCAAGATGCTGATATGGTTATATTTTTAAACTATGATCGTGATGAAGTTGAAGCTAGTGAGACTACTGAAGTTTCTGCTAGATATAAAAATACTGTAATAGTAGACTTTATTGTAGCTAAAAATAGAAACGGACCTACTGGGGAAGTTAAATTAGTTTTTGAAAAAGAATTCGGAAGATATTCAAACATTTAAAACTTAATGCATATTATTGTTTATAATATTCCTATTAAGGAGTAAATGTGAAAGCAACGCTAATTTTAATTAATAAATATTTTTGAAGGGGATACATTGGGCCAATTTTTGCCTATGTAATCCCTATTTTACTAGTTTTATTTATGGGGCGTATTATCGGTCCATCATTTATTACTCCTGGATTCTTAATCGTTCCAATACTAACTATATTATTAGTTTTTATGCCACAAACAATTTTTGAATTCAAGAGTAGTTCTATATTAAAAAGGATTGGTTCCACTCCAGTGAAGCCATATATATTTTTATTGTCAATAGCAATATTCAATTTTATTATTGTTGTAACAGCAGTATTAATTTTATTTGGATTATCTTTTGGAATTTTTTTTGATAGTTTAAGTCCATCAACAGATCCAATGATGCTCTCGTTTATTGATGTTGTTACAAAAGGTAATTGATTAGATTTTTCTTACTCTTTGGTACTGATAATCTTAATGTGTATTTCAATAGGGATTTTCATTGCTTCCATTAGTAAGTCTACATTATTCATTCAATCTGTAGGAATTGCGATTTTATTAATAGTTTTCTTCGTTGGTCCAGTCGCTTTACCAATCAATATTGCAGGTACAGTGCCGGTAATAAAGGAACTTGGATATATCATCCCATTAAAGTATCCAATATCAATGAGTATTGAAGCGTTCACAAGTGGATTTGGAGAACTGTCACCATTGAATATTCTTAGCAGCTCAATATGAGATATTAATACTGACTACATTGTTAATAAAGCTGATTTTGGCGGAACAACAGCTGAAAATACTACATTTATTACTGTTTTCAATACGGCTGAAAAAATTTGTAATCATGTAATGCCATATGTTTGGATAATGTTATTTTCATATTTAACATCTGCTACTTTCACTTGATCTACTAGAGGTAAAATTTTATTTAAATGAGACACACCCATTACGGTTATGAAGTCTTTAATATTGAATAAGAAATATATTGATAATGTTAATAATAAAAGTAGGGGCGCAAGTTCAGATAATATTATTGAAATAAAAAATATAAACAAACACTTCAAAGGTAAAAATAAAAATATTATTAAGGCCAATGATAATGTTTCATTTAATATAAGGCGTGGTCATAATATAGCTATTCTTGGTGAAAATGGTGCTGGTAAGACAACGTTAATTGAACAAATAATTGGTATCAATGTTCCAGACTCTGGGTACTTTATTTATAACTATGATTATAAAAATACATATCAAGAAGGTGTTGGTGTCCAATTCCAAGAATCTAATTATCCTTTTGGAATCAAGACAAAAGATATAATCTCTTTTTTTCTATCTTCATATCAAATCAAATTATCTAAAAATGAATTAGAATCAATGCTTAATGAATTCGGAGTAGATAAATTCTACAACAAAGGTTGTTCTAATCTTTCTGGTGGACAGCAACAAAGATTGAATCTATTATTATCTATCATACATAAACCTAAGATTGTATTTTTAGATGAGTTATCCACTGGTTTAGATATAAAAATTAGAAATAATATAAAAAGATTTATTAAAGAGTATGCTGCTAAAAATGATATTACAATAGTTGTAATTAGTCATGATATGAATGAAGTTGAGTACTTATGTGAAGATGTAGTGGCAATGCAGAATGGAAAAGTAATGGATATTACAACAATAGAAAAAATTAAAAATAAAAATATTTCATTAGAAGACTACATCGGTCAATATTTATAATGTGCAATACCTTTTTTTACTAGATAAAATATTTTTTATATTATATAATGTACATATTGCACACGCAAAAGTATGGTACAAAGTGTTTAAGAAAAAAAGTCTTCAAATAAATGGAATTCAACATGAATATAGCTTTATTGATAATAAGAGTGACAATGTTATTGTGTTCCTGAATGGAATTAATGGTGAAATGGAGGTTATTAAAAACTATCTAGGCCCCGTTTTTACCAACAACTATATAGTTACTTTTGATAATATCGGGCAAGGTAATAACCCATTGCCTCATACTGCCAACCCCAAAAAATACATTGACTTCACAATTAATATGATCAATGCTCTTAAAAAAGAGGAACAATTTGTTGGTAAAAAATTTATTTTAATTGGAGAATCTTTTGGTGCTAGTTTAGTGATCGCATGTTCAATTAAGTGCCCCCAAGTTGCTGACTTATTTTTCTGCTGAAATGCACCTACTAAAATAGCAAATGCTAAAGTTCCATTACATCTATTAATCGATGTTTCATTCAAAACATTAATTTCCCTATTGTTTAATATTGAGACATACTCCCTGAAACATTTTAGTGAAGATTTAACATCTAATAAAGCCATCTTGAGAATTCAAAAAGCAAAACCACCAATACTAACTAGTAATAAATTGAATCTAGCAGTTTGAAAATTAATGTATAAAACTAGAGATGCTTTTAAGAATAAAAGAACACCTAATAATTTCTATTATTATCAATCATTAGAAGATATAATGTTGTGAAAAAAAGTGGCTTCATGAAATATTAAGAATGCAACACTGTTAGAAACTGGTAAACACCTTTTATCTTTTGAAGATGAAAGTCAAATAATGTTTGACCACTTAGAAAAATTAATGGAGGAGCTATGCTAATTACTTTTATAATATTTGCTCTTTTAGTTCCACTTATGAAATATCTTTTTTTGCCAAAACAAAAAATATCTTCTTTTATATATGCGATAGTTCCATTTGCTGTCATTCAGGTTTTGACTCCAATAATGATTACATATTCTGGTTTATTGATTGATAGCGTTAAAATACTTTATATAGTTATTATGTGTCTATGAATGGCATTCTTTATTGGTTATTGTCTTTTTAATTTGTTCAAAAATAAAAAAGATTCTAATTGAAACATCGATTGAAAGTTAGCTCTAAAAAAGTATGCTCCAGTATTTATTGGAATGATGACATTTATAATAATTAGTATTTTTGCAAGTTCTTATTATTCTGACACAGAAGCATACTTAACAGCTTCATATAGATATTTGAATAATCAAAGTATTAGCTTTGATGGTGTTGGTGGTGTCGGTAATCACTATTTATCGTTAGGTATGATAACTGCCTACCCAGCTTTATTTGGTGATTCATTAGAGTGAACATACTATTTTTTAAATCCTTTTTTAACGGTTTTTGCTATTGTTATTTTTACTCATGAATTTTTCTGAAATAAGTTTTGTAAAAAAGAATTAAACACTCCTAACTTTCTTATTGCTTTTGGACTATCATTTGCAATCGGGATATCGTCTGCATTTTTAACGTCATATATGACTAGTGGGAACATCTTTATTCAATCAGCAATACTATTTATGGCATTCACTGTAATCCTTGATGATGAACAAGAGAACTGAACTATTAGTGTTCTATTAATCTTTTTATGTTTTATGTCGGCCACCGCATTTGTAACTGGTCCATTAATTATTATTGCATTAGTCATATATTCATTCTTCTTTAAAAATATATGAGAAGTTATTAAGATAATGTCTATGGGATCATTTGCATTATGTATACCTCTTTACGCTTTTACTTCTGGGTCAAAAAGCAACCTATTAATGATATTGTCATATGTTGCATTATTGATGAGTATGTGTTTATTTATTGCATCATTTTTTATGAAAAAGAAATTTGATAAATTCTTCTCATGAAATTGCAAAATATTAAATCACAATAGCAAAAACTTTATGATTGCAAATATTGCTATTTGAATGATATCTTCAATTCTAGTGGTTGTATTATTTGGGTTTGTATATAATGCGAATTCATACTATATGAGATGACTTGTATTCGCTAATTTAGCATTATCAATTATTTTAAGCTGCGGTATCTATTTCAATTGAAAGAAAACTGGCGAAGTGAAACAAGTTATGCACTTCCCACTAATATGTACTCTAATATCTATATGTTCTGTTATTTTATTTATTGCAGTTGGCACTAAAAATGCAAGTATATGAAGAATAATTTACTTAAATTTTGGAATGGGAAGTCCTTTTGATGTTGTTCTACAAGCATTTGTAATAATAGTTACATTATTTGACTTTGATCTAAAAATTAATAAAGACGAAAATAAGGAAAAGATTTCTTGATTTAAAATGAGTAATAGATGAATTAGTGGTTCATTCGCTGTTATTTTAAGTTTCTTCTCAATTGGATTTAATATATATAATTTAATTCCTGGAAATGTTAGATTATTTAAATATGGTTCAGATGTTGTTGTGAATATTAAAAAAGTTAATGATAGTGAAATATCATATTTAAAATCATTGCCCCAAGGAAGTCTCCTAACTGATATTCAAGTGTTCTACTTTTTAAGTAATAATGTAAATAAAAATAATGCGATTTATAATTCTGCTTACCCGGGAAGCATTTATAATAATTGTGCATCGAATTCTTCATGAGGAATTAGTGCTATGGATTTTGTAGGTATTGTAAGATACTCATATGATATCCCGGAAGAAGAAATTGCTAAGAATGTAGTTGAAAGATTAAAGGGTATGTTATCTTCAACTAATGCTGATAAAGTGGACTATATAATCCTTGATAAAACAACGAAATATTACAATGAAATGATTTCAAGTACAGAATCATACTCTGAAGTTAAAATCATGGATAACATAGCCGTTATACATGCTTAGGATGAATGGATAAAGATATGCAAAATACAATTCAACAACAACAAATAAATAATGATAATGTTTTCTTCACAAAGAAAAAAGTTATCACAATGATTGCACTACTAATAGTAGTAGTTTGCGCTATAGTAACTTCTACTTCTCTTTTTAATATTAATTTTGATACGATTGGCAATTTCATCCAAAATGCCTTCGAAACAAATCCATTATTCTCATTGTGGGTTTGTTTGTCATTATTATTCCCAATTTATTTTATATTTTTAAGGGCTTGATCTTATTCATATAAACTCAAAAAAAATAATATTAAAGCTAAATGATATGAATGAATTTCATTTTCACTTATATGTGGTTTTTTAAACGCTGTAACACCATTCTCAATTGGCAGTGAGCCATATTGTATATACTGATTAAGAAAGAAGGGATTAGCACTTCAAAAAGCAAGTGTGATAGTTGCTGCTAATACAATCATATTCCCTTTTATTCAAATCTTAATAACTTGACCTTCATTCTTTGTGTTATGTGCTTCATATGATATACTAAGTCTACAACCACAATGAATGATGATATTCTGATTTAGCTTTATGGGTCTAATATTTGATATTCTTGGATTTGTATGTTTATGACTTTTAGCTTATTCAAAAAATATCCATTTCTTAATTGGTGTAATCGTTAATAAATCTAAAAAATTGTTAAAGATGAAATACATCAATAACAATGAAATAAGAATTCAATTTAAAGAAAAAGCTTCATTTCAAAAAGACTTTACAAATGAACTTAAGGATTGAAAGTTCATGATTATTTTTTCATTGGGTACAGTGCTTTGAAACTTCATATATTACTTTAGTATGTATTTCTCTTTAGAATTAATTTCTCCTAGTGGTCTTAACATAAACTTCTGAGATGTATATCATTATACAAATGTAAGTCTTACAGCTAATAACTTTATCCCTATTCCTGGTGGTGAAGGTACACTTCAATATTTTTTAGGGCAATATTTATTCTTTGGTAATAGCATTGACTATGGCAACACAGGCATTGACCCAAGAAGCTTTGTTGACTCTGGTGTATTTATTTGAAGGTCATTTACTTATTACTTAATGGCAGCTATGGGTCTTATCCCATTTGTCATTCAAATGATAAGTAACTTCCGTAATAGCGATAGTGTTAAGTTATTAAGAAAAAATAATAAAGAATATGACAAAACAAAGGTTAATACTTTCTCTATTGTTATACCTGCATATAATTGTGCTTCATATATTTCTAAAACTTTAGATTCTGTAATTAATACAAATTACGATAAAGATAATATTGAAGTATTGATTATAGATGACGGTTCATCTGACGACACTGTAAAAGTTGCTAAAGAATATTCCAAAAAATATAAATTCATAAAGGTTTATGAAAAACCTAATGGTCAATGAGGATCAGTAATTAATTACGTTAAGAATAATCAATTAGCTAAAAACGATTTTATTAGTATTTTAGATTCTGATGATTTTTATAATCCTAAAATATTTGATATTTTTAACAAAATCGCCAAAGGACATTCTTTACTTTTTGGTTCATTTAGTAGATGAAATGGAAAAAGAAAAGTTGATTATATAATTCCGTTCTTTAGAGTATTTACAAGATCGTTTATTAATAAATCGAAGATGAGAACTCCGATCTGTCTTCCATTAATATTTACTGTTAAAAAAGAAGTTTTCTACAAGATAAATGACCTAACAGAAGGTGTGCCATTCCAAGATACGGATTATCTTACTCAACTAATTTATCATACAGAAACTGCAGCATTCACAACGAAAAATATTGCATCATATTTCTTCAATAGAGAGAATAATACTAAGACTCAAGAATGAAATCAAAAAAGATTTGATTCACAAATCATTGCATGTGAAAAGGCAATTAAAAATGATTCACAAGAATTAGTTTCATTTTTTATAAATGAAGCTGGTTTTAGAAAGATGTTAATTAAGAATAATTATAAATTTACAATCACAAGAAACTTTAAATTAAATTGATTGCCGTCATATCTTTCATGAGCCTATAAAATCATTCATTTTATGTTTATCAAAAAGTTTTTTATTCTTATTAAAGATGAAAAAAATAATAAGTAAAATTAAAGTCATTAAATCAAACAAAAAATGAAACTAATTATTGTAATAATATATAATTAGTGTAATATGCAATGCACTAAAAAGAAACCGATAGTCTCTATATGTCTTCCTTGTTACAATGTTGCTAAATATTTAGAAACATTATTCTCATCATTAGCTACTCAAACGTTCAAAGACTTTGAGTTAGTTTTTATAAATGATGGTTCAACAGATGATACTTATGAAATGATCAAAAAGCTTTTAGAAAAATATAGCGGAACCTTAACGGGTTCTGTTTATACACAAAAAAATAAAGGCATTGGTTCCACAAGAAACGAATTAATTAAAAAAGCTAATGGCGAATACTTATTCTTTTTAGATCCGGATGATTCTATGCCAAAAAATGCACTTCAGAACCTGTACAATGCAAGTAACTCTGGTGAAATAAGCATAATTGCAGGTCGTGCAAAATTTGTATTTAATGAAAAATGAAAAGTCCCATTCATACCTCAGAGTAGATTCAATAAAGACTTTAACTCTGCTCATTATGTAAAGTCAAATATGTGTACAATATGAGGTGTTTTATTCAAGAAGAACATCTTTGATAATGTTGAATTCTTACCAAATTACATCTTCGAGGATATTGGATTAGTTAGTTATTTATTCCTTAAAAATAGCAGTTTTAAATTAATTGAAAATATTGTTTATTACTACAATAGAAGAATCAACTCAGGTTCATTATCTTCTTTCTCTGGTAAAAATAGATGAGTCTTAATAGATCTTGATATTCAAATGAATCAAATATTCATGAAGTATAAAAATGAGGGTTGATTAAAATCTAAAAAATACAAGAGAATCATTAATGGTACACTATTCCAACCAATAATAGCTAACTTATGATTATCTAAAAAATATACTAATAATCAATTCTTAAATTTACTTCCGATATATTCTTTATATTCTATTTATAAAGGGTTTAATATTGAATTAAAGTTTTCTAAAACACCTTGAAAGATATTAGCGTACCTTTATATCAAACTCTCTAAGAGGCATCGTTTTGTTTCAAAGGTTGTTTATAAAAATAATAAGTGAGTTTCTAAATTTAGAAAAAGTGAGAAACTTTTCTCGAAAGTTCATTCAATTGATGATATAAAAGCAATTCCGGTATCACCACATAAACTATACTTTATTGAGAGTGATTTTGATGGGTTAGAAAATATCATTGAAACTAAGACTAAAAAAACATTCCTATTAGATCAAAGATTTGAACATCTATATAACCATAAAAATGTTTCAGTAGGAATAACTATTGAAGATAAAAAAGAACTTGAAAATATCAAACAAAAAATTCAGTTTATTAATTTAACTAAAATTACAACTTTTGATGATGAAGAACTTGATGAACTTACGAGAATCAATAAATATACACTTCTTATCCTTAATAGGAAATATCATGATAATGATAAACTTAGAAATTGTCTTAATATAATTTTTGAATAGATCTACAAATTGATCAATGTTTAATTAATATAATAAAAAAATCAAACCGTAATGGCTTGATTTTTATTTGTAAAGAATATATATTATTTTTCTTCTTTAGGTTTTGCTGTGTTGCCTTTAATGTAACGACATTTTGGGAACCCAGTACATGCAATAAATGGTTTGCCACCTCTATTACTATATCTTTGGATTAATTGACTGTTACATTCTGGACAGTTTTCATCAATTAATACTGCAGCTGGTTTATCAGTTTTGATTGATTCGATATATTTACATCCATCATCATTAACGCTATAGTTACTACATCCGATAAATTTAGTTCTATCTCTTCTATTAATTTTATATACTAATTCGTTATTACAGTTTGGACATTTTCTTCCAACTAATTCTGGTTCAATTTTTTTCATGTTCTTTCTAGCCTCCAACATTTGATTATCAAAAGTTAATTTAAAACCTCTAATTCATTTATTTCAATTTTCACCACCATTTGCGATTTCATCTAGTTCTGATTCCATTTTAATAGTGAATTCTTTTGAAATAAAAGCACTACACTCTTTTAATAAATTTTCAATTAGAGTAACTCCAAGTGGAGTTGGTGATAGTTGTTTTTGTTTAACAACATAACCACGATCTTTAACAATGTTAACCATTGTACTATATGTCGATGGTCTACCTACACCTGATTTTTTAAGTTCTTTTACCAAAGAACCTTCGTTGAATAAGTCTGGTGGACTTGTTTGGTGTTCCTTAATTTCAGAAGGATTATTTCATTTTATCTTATCTCCAATTTGGATGAATGATAAGTCAATTTCACTATCTATTTTACTAGTGTCGAAATATGGTAATGCATAGTAACCTTTGAAATGTAATCTACTATAGTTCACATAGAATTTATTCTCATTGTTCAAGAATCTAATTGCATGGTGAATATATGAAGGAGGAAGCATGAATGCTGCAACAGTTTGTCTTCAAATTAATGTATACAATGATAAGATATCATTTGCGCCTTTACTTTTAATACGACTTTTAATTGAATCAGGAGTAATGCTAATATCAATCGGTCTAATACCTTCATGGGCACCTTGTACAAGTGCTTGATTTTTGTTAGATACTTTTTTAGAACCAGTAGAAACATAATCTTTACCATATTGATCAGTAATATATGTTTTAACGGTTTCTACAAAATCATCATTTAAACGGTTTGTATCAGTTCTAGGATATGAGATTAATGAAACGGTATCATCATCTAATAAAATACCATTATACAACTCTTGAGCTACTTTTGTAGTTCTTGAAGTAGATCAACCTAATTTAGTGTAAGCAGTAGTTAACAATGTGTCTGTTTCGAATGGGACCCAAGCTGATAATGATCTAACTTTTGGTTCATCAATTTTATAGACTTCAAACTCAGGTTGAAGTTGTTTTAATACATCTTCTGCTTGAGCTTTGTTTGAGAATTCTAATTCTTTATTTTCTTTTCTGAAAACATCAACATCCATAGATGCTTCTCTAAGATAAATTGGGAACTTAACTTTTTTTGTTCCGGCCTTTAACTCAGTATCGATTGTTCATCAGTATTCTGGAACAAAACTTTGTATTTCTAAAAATCTTTCAACAATGAATAATAAAGCAACTGATTGAACTCTACCAGCACTTCTTGCTTGTAGTTTAGATTTAACTAATGAAGATAAACCATAACCTACTAATCTGTCAAGAAGTCTTCTTGCTCATTGAGACTCAACAAGATTCATGTCGATATCTCTTGGTTCGCTAATAGCTTTTTCAACAGCTTTCTTAGTAATCTCATTAAATGCAATTCTTTTACATTTAGGTTTATCTGAATCATTTAAGATGTCATATAAATGTCATGAGATAGATTCCCCTTCCCTATCCGGGTCGGTCGCAAGATAGATTTGTTCTGCATTAGATGCATATTTAAGAACTTGGTCTATGGTTTTATTTTCTTTATTTTGAACACCTTTTTCATAAGGCACTCAAATTGGTTCTAGAGTATCTTTATTGAAACCATATCCAGAACTTTTCAATTCCCTAATATGACCACCAGAAGCGATAACTTCATATTCATTTCCTAAAAATTTTTTAATTGATTTAATCTTGTTATAAGACTCCACGATAATAAGTTTCATATTTTCTCCGTAAAAACTATTTTCATTATATATGGGAAATCAATATTTTCGATTAAAGTTTTTCCAAAATAATATTATAAAGAATTTAATATTACATATTATATATAAAAAAACCGCTAATTATTTTTTTCTTTTTTGAATCGCTCAATGTTTTGATATTTGATAAGAGTTTTTTCATCTAATTTCTCGAAAATAGATAAGTTACGTTTTTCAAATTCAAATAAGGGAATAACTAACTCTCTTATATCTTTAGTGAATTCAAACGCTATTGCATCTTTTGAAACACCAAGCAAGACTCTCTCTTTTGTTTGGTCAAAGTCAAAGTCAGGTTTATTAACTTCAAAGGGTATTTCTGTGATGTATACAACATTTGTCATATCTTTAATTTTTGATAATTGATTCTTATCTTCAATATCACTTTCAACTAATATGAGCTTATATCCATCACTAACTAAAAGGTTAATATTATCTATCTCCTCTTTATTGAATAGTATTGCATAGACTTTATTTTTATCTAGTTTATTGGCAGAAATTCTATCATACCCACTTTTATCTCATAATGAAACTATTTCCTCATCTTGAAATAATAGCTTTTTATTTCCAATTGTAAATAGACTTAGTGGTGGCATATAGATAGATTTGAAGTTTTCTGGATAATGATTATCGATGATAGCAATGTAATTTTCACCATATTTATCAGAAATAGTATTCATCTCCACTAAAGTAATTGGTTGTTTAGTTTTAATTGAATTATAAATTTTCTCCCAATTCCCATTATGTTTGATGGTAAAAAATAGAATAACCTTATTCATTTCATTGTTTATATTTAGCATATGTGCTCCTTTGTTTTGAGGTAACCTCATGAATAAGTTCAATTTTTTTGGAAATAAAATAAAAAAAATGTAAATTTTCTTAAAACTAATATAATTAAATTATTGTTTTCAAGGGGAAAAATATGATTAAGTGAATAATAACTGATTTAGACGGAACATTATTTCAACACGACAAAGAAAAGGGTTCAACTATTGACTCTAACACTTTAAAAGTTTGGAATAATTTAGCTTTAGGCGGCAAATATAAAATGACAATTGCAACAGGAAGACATTATGCAAATGTGTTACAACTATTAGAACATAATAAAATTTTAATGCCAAAAGAAGCATATATTATTGGTATGAATGGAGCACAAATTTATTCTACTAATGAACAAAAATTAATTCTTAATAGAACTTTTGAAAGAGAAGATACATTGAAGTTGGGAGATATTATTGACTATTTAAACAATAATCAAAAAGATAATTACCTTTTATTTGGTTATTCAGAAGATGAAAAACCTATGTTCTATCATGATAACAAAGCAAATTATGTGCAAGAAGTTATTGATGAGATCAATAGCTATGAAGATGGCAGTGGCGCTAAAAATTATGAGGTTATCGAAAATTTTGAAAATATAGAAAAAGTTTCTAAAGCAATAATTGTTTTTAGAGGTGAATGAGATTACAAAAAAGAAGTTGAACAACTATCAAAACTTTTCCCGCAATTTCAATTTGTTAAGAGTAGTCATAGATTCTTAGAAATTTTATACAAAGATACGACCAAATTAAACTCATTGATTAAACTGAATGAAACAGATAAATTCCAACCGAATGAAATGATTGTATTTGGTGATTCATTCAATGACTATGAAATGTTAAGTTATTCAAAGAATGCAGTTACTAGAACATCGGCTGATATCGAAATTCAGAAAATATGTTCACATGTAATTGATGCTCCAGAATCAGTATTTGTTGGTGACGGATTAGAAATGTTATTAGAGGAATAAAAAAAATGATTAAGTGAATAATAACAGATTTAGACGGAACATTATTGGGCGCTGATGAATCAAATGGTGTTACAATTGATAATGATACAAAACAATCATGAAACAAACTGGCTAAAAGCGGTAAATATAAAATGACAATTGCTACAGGGAGACACTTTCAAAACGTTTTAGATATCTTTAAAATAAATGATATTCACTTACCTAATGATGCTTATGTCATTGGAATGAATGGAGCGCAAATCTACTCAGTCAAAAAACAATGTTTGATTGAAGATATTGTATTAGATAAAAATGATATTTCAAACTTTCAAAAGATTATTAATTTCCATGAAGAAAAGTACCCTAATGAATATATTTTCTTAGGATATAAACATGGACTTGACTCTATTTTTTTCTATGATAATAAAAGTCCTAAATTCCCATTTGCAATGCAAAAAATGATCGATGAAGAAGATCAATCAGGAATATTTGAACATACCGTAATCAATGACTTTAATGAAATTGAATCAGCATATAAAGGAATTATTTTCCACCATACTGAATGAGACTACAAAAAAGATAAGGCCGAACTTAAATTAATTTGTCCTAATCAAGATTTCATTATGAGCCATCATAGTTTTTTGGAGATTATGCCATTAGGCGTCAATAAACTACAAGCTCTAATGAAAATTAATAAACAATGAAACTTTACAAAAGATGAAATGATTGTATTTGGTGATTCATTCAATGACTATGAAATGCTTGAATACTCAAGTACATCAATCACAAGGGAAAGTTCCCACCCTGATATAAGAGAAATATGTGAGCATGTAATTAAAGGCGAGATATCACAATTTGTTGGTATCGGTCTTAGGAAGGTATTTAGAGATGAAGCATAATTATCACTCTCACACTGCATATTGTAGACACTCAGAAAATGAATTAGATGTATTAGTTAAAAAAGCAATAGAAGAAGGATTCACTAAATTCGGAATAAGTGAACACATGCCCATCCCAACCAATCCAAAAAGAATATTCACCGATGAGGAATTTAACTCATTTTTGGAAGAGTTTAAACAAGCGAAAGAAAAATACAAAGGTCAAATTGAATTATCTTTAGGGCTTGAATGTGAATACCATAAAGAGCTTAATAATCTTGTGGCCAAATATTTCAAAATGCCTGAAATCCAATATTTAATATTTGGTAATCATTTTTATGGTTCATGTGCTGAAAAATTTGTACTTTTAGATGAAGCCTCAAAAATGGATATGCTCATTGATCAGCTTATAAATTTAAGAGATGCTTTGGAGACCAGAATGTTTTCATGCATCAATCACCCAGATTGATTTCTTAGAAGTTATAAGGGCTGAGATAATGCAACAATTAATTTAACAAAAGAAATGATTAAACTTTCTGTTGCTTTTGACGTCCCTCTTGAATTTAATATGAATGGACACTTTGAAAAAGCTTATAATGCAAATAAATGAATGTACCCATATGAAAATTTTTGAAGAGAAGTTGCTAAATCAGAAGCGAAGGTGATAATTGGAGTAGATGCTCACAATTACTTCTTACTTAATACTGAGTTGTGAGATACAACCATTCAATTAACTAAAGATTGAGGAATATACAAAAACTTAACGAAGGAAATTAAGTTTCAAAAATAATTTGTAAACATCTCATACAAGTCTTATCTACATATATATCTAAATATGCTAAAATATTCATATGAGAATAAATTTTGAACCTATACAACCAGAAGATAAAGAGTACCTAAAGAAAATAACAGAACATTACGATTTGATTAGTGATACATTTCCATCGTTTGTTTTTCCCTATGATAATTTATCAATTTATAACGTTAAATCTTATACTGACTATAGTAAATATTTGTTAAATGTATACAAAGTTCATGTGGAGCGAATGTATGCAAATAAAACAAGTGTCACTACAAATTTAAAAACTCAATCAGATATTCAAGTTTTTGAAATTGAATTTAATTTTAATTTAGATACAGAATTCAAATTATTTTCAAAGAAGTTTATTAATATTTGGCCAAATGATACTGATATTGATATAGTTCGTCCAGTTACAATCCCCTTGAGAGCTTCATCATTATCACATTTAATTTTTAAATCTTCAGCCACTTCATATTTTGCTAAGATGGCAAGACATTTAACAACTAACAACATGACTTGCGTAAAAAAAGATAACAGATTAATATTTGCGTACTCTGTGGATGATCAAGATGACTTCTATAAAAGGGATGACTTGCTTGAATTATTTTTAAAAGCAGTTTATGAAATTGTTACTATTGCTTCAGTTAGGGAGTCGGTTAAAATCCCTGATGATATCTTCTATGAGAAATATGATATTGAAGAACATTATAATAATAGAAGAAGAACAAAAAATAGGAGACCAACAGAAGTAATGTTCGTTTCTAGGTTAGAAAAATAATCAATTACATGGGTGACATGTAATTTTTAAATGATAAGAGGTAAAATATGAAAAAAATGACTGCAAATGAAATTAGAAGAACGTGATTAGATTTCTTCATGAGCAAAGATCACTTAGAAGTTCAATCGGCAAGCTTAATTCCTGTAAATGATAACTCATTGCTTTGAATTAACTCTGGTGTTGCTACTTTAAAAGACTTCTTTAGCGGAAAGAAAAACCCGCCACATGCAAATTTAACAAACTCACAAAAATGTATAAGAACTAATGATATTGAAAATGTAGGTATGACAAGCAGGCATCATACTTTCTTTGAGATGCTTGGTAACTTTTCAATCGGCGGTTATTTTAAAGAAGAAGCAATTGAGTTTGGTTTTGAATTACTTACAAAGAAATTTGAAATTGAAATTGAAAAATTATATATAACAGTTTTTGAAGATGATCAAATCACATTCGATAAATGAATCTCATTGGGGATTGATAAAGCTCATATCATTAAGTGTGGGAGAGACCGTAATTTTTGAGATGTGGGTTCTGGGCCATGTGGACCTTGTACAGAAATTTTTTATGACAGAGGAACAAAATATGATCCAAATAATATTGGTGAAAAATTATTTTTTGAAGATATTGAAAATGATAGATATATTGAAATTTGAAATATTGTTTTCAGTGAGTTTAATAATGATGGAAATAACAACTATACTCAATTAATGAGAAAAAATATTGATACTGGAGCTGGGCTTGAAAGAATAGCTTGTATTAGTCAATCTGTTCCAACGAACTTTGACACAGATCTTTTCCTTCCAATAATTAAAGAAGTTGAAAAACATTCAAGTTTAAAATATGATATGGACGCTTACTTCTCAGAAGATAGCTCAAAGAAAGAAATTAATAAATCTTTCAAAATGATTGCTGATCATGCAAGAGCAAGTGTATTTGCGATTGCAGATGGTGCAATGCCTTCAAATAAAGAAAGAGGATATATTTTAAGAAGATTAATTAGATCAATGATAGTTGCTCTAATTTATAAACTAAAAATTGAAGATAATGTACTAACTGATATCGCAATAGCTACCATAAATAATATGTGTGAATACTATCCTTATTTAAAAGATAATTCAGAAAAAATATGTGGCATCTTAAATAAAGAATATGAAATATTTAGCAAAACACTTAAACAAGGTTTTAAATTATTTGAAGAAGCTGTATCTGACAAAAAGTTAGATGGGAACTCAATCTTCAAATTAGTTGAAACATATGGATTCCCAATTGAAATAATTCAAATGTTAGGTGAAGAAAAAAATATTCAATTAGATATTAGGAAATTTGAAGAATTATTCAAAGAACACCAAGCTATTTCAAATGCTAGAAAAAATGAAATAGCAATGAATGCGCAAAATGGTGAATTACTAAATTTAGATACACCATTTAAATTTTTATATGATGTAAATAATATAAAAGCAAAAATTGTAAAACTATATGACGAAACATTTACTCCTGTTGAAAAATTAGATGGTTCTGGTTACGTTGTATTTGATGAAACTTGTTTCTATGCTACAAGTGGTGGTCAATTAAATGATATTGGATTTATCGATGGTACAATTTTAGTTGATGATGTAATCAAAGGTCCTAACCTTCAACATATACATCATGTTGAAAATGCTGTTGATTTAAAATTAAATTCAGAACACATATTAACTCATGATGAATTAAGAAGATCGTTATTATCAAAAAACCATTCAGTAGAACATTTAATTCACTCTGCATTAAGAGTAGTTGTTGATAAAAATATCAAACAAGAAGGTGCTTTTAAATCACCTGAAAAAGTTACATTCGATTTCCAATATCACCAAAAATTAAGTGATAAACAAATTGAAGAAATAGAGAACTGAATTAATAGTATTATTGCTCAATCAATTCCAACAGAATTTTTAGAGTTAACTCTTGAAGAAGCTCAAGAAATTGGAGCCGCTGCATACTTTGCTGATGTGTATAAAAAAATCAAAGGTAAACTTAGAGTAATTAAAATGGGTGAAGTAAGTTGTGAACTTTGTGGTGGTACACATGTTCATAATTCTAAAGATATCGAACAAGTAAAAATAGTTAGTGTTTTCTCAAGAGCAGCTGGAAGTTGAAGAATAGAGGCTATTACTTCTCACAATACAATCGCAAATTTTAAAAACGATAGATTAAAATTAATTCAAGAAGAAATTGAAAGAATTAACTCTTTAGGAATTAATAATGACGAGTTAACAAATTCTATTCAAGCAATTGATTTTAATTCATCTTTCGAATCAATCAATGAAAATTTCGATAAAATGTGTGAAGTATTCAAAGTTGCAAAGATGAATGCTGATAAAGAAAAACATAAAGCTGAAACGAATTTAGTTAAAGAGACTATGTTAACAAACGAAGAAAATGTTGTTGTAGCTAACTTTGAAAATCTAGAAAATAGAAATATGTTTAACGCTTTAACAGAATTAATAAATGAACATCAAGATAAAATATTTGTCGCTTTTAACATGTGTGAGAACAAAATTCAATATATGTTAGCTACAAATGAAAAGAATAAATCAACAAATTTAAATGTAGCAATTAAGTTATTAAATCAAGAAACTGGCGGTAAAGGTGGTGGAAAACCTAACTTTGTTCAAGGTGGATGTTCAGATTATTTAGATATTTCCAAATTAAAAGATATAATAAGAAGCGAATTGACGAATGCGTAAAATTGGTTTAGATTTAGGATCGAAGACTTGCGGGATATCAATAAGCGATCATAGAAACCAAATCGCTACTGGGTTATGTAATTTTGAATATGAGAAGAATAACATGATGATGGTTATTCACAAATTAAAAAAGATAGTAAAAGATTATGAGGGTGAGATTGATAAATTCATCCTTGGTTACCCAGTTAACTATAAAACCGACACAAAAAACTTATCATGTATTAGATCTGAAGAATTCAAACTTTTGCTCGAAGCAAATTTTGATATAGAAGTTGTTCTATTCGATGAGAACCACACAACCACAAGAGCTTCTACATTCTTATTTGAAGATGGGATTAAAGCATCACAAAGAAAAAAAGTGATAGATATGGTTAGTGCAATAATAATTTTGCAAGACTTTTTAAACTCAGTGAATGAGAAAAATAAACAATAAGAGATAATTTATTAAAATAAATCCCAACCACCATTCATCTGGTATGTGATATTATTTATAAGTTACAAAAAAAGAAAAGAAATAAATAAATGAAATTAAACGAATTAAGTATAAATAGTAAAATCGTGGATAATCTAACAAGCTTAGGATATACAGATTTAACAGAAATCCAAGCAGCTGTAATGCAACCAATGTTAGACAATACTAACATATTAGCACAAGCACAAACAGGAAGTGGTAAGACTGCAGCCTTCCTAATCCCTATTATTGAAAAAATAATGAACAACAAAGATCACAAAGCATTAGTAGTTGCTCCAACAAGAGACTTAGCTATGCAAATCTTTGACAATGCAATTAAATATGCAAAAATGACTGGTATCAAATGTGGTAACTTTTATGGTGGATCTAGTTATTCTAGACAATTAAGATTCTTAGACTCAGGTGTTGATATCATCATCGGAACTCCAGGAAGATTAATGGACTTACACAAAAGAAAAAACTTAGACTTAGGTGAAGTTAACTATTTAGTATTAGATGAAGCTGACCAAATGTTAGATATGGGTTTCATTGATGACATTAGAAAAATTAGAAACCTAGTTGGAAAAGTTGATCAAATTTCATTCTTCTCAGCAACTATGCCTAAAAACGTAATGAAATTAGTTGATGAAATTATGGAAGAATATGACACTCATAAAATTCAATCAAGAATTAATGTTAATGATGTTATTACTCAATCAGCTTACATGAGTACATCAAACACAAAACCAAAAATCCTTTTAGATATTCTTGGTGATTCAAATAGAACTAACCAACAAGCTATTATTTTCTCAAGAACTAAAAATGAAGCAAGTGATATTGCTATGTTCTTAAGAAGAAACAAAATTAAAGTTGAAGCACTTCATTCAGATAGATCTCAAAGTTCAAGAACTATTGCTATGAAAAAATTCAGAAATAATGAAGTGCAAGTTTTAGTTGCTACTAACGTTGCAGCTAGAGGTATTGATATTGCTAACTTACCATTAGTTATTAACTATAACTTACCAGAAGATATTGAAACTTATGTTCATAGAATTGGTAGAACTGGTAGAGTTGGAAATAAAGGTGAAGCAATTAGTCTAGTTACTAAAGCTGATGCATATGTATTAGGTGACATCGAAAGAAAAATCGGTGCAAAAATTGAATTAATCACTGAAGAGAAATATTTAACTAAAGGTGAAAATGATGTTGAACACAACATTAGAGAATCACAAGTTAAAAGATCAAAACCAAAGGGTCAAAGATCCGGTGGAGATTCTAGAGGAAGATCTTCTGGAGGATATGGTTCAAGAGGCGGAGACAGAAGAGGTTCTTCTGATAGAAATTCTGGAGAAAGAAGTTTCGGCGATAGATCTCGTGGAGATAGAAACTTTAGCGATAGACCTCGTGGTGAAAGAAGCTTCGGCGACAAACCACGTGGAGATAGAAACTTTAGCGACAGACCTCGTGGTGAAAGAAGCTTCGGCGACAAACCACGTGGAGATAGAAACTTTAGCGACAGACCTCGTGGTGAAAGAAACTTCGGCGACAAACCACGTGGAGATAGAAACTTTAGCGACAGACCTCGTGGTGAAAGAAGCTTCGGCGACAAACCACGTGGAGATAGAGGAAGCTTCGGAGGTGGAGAAAGTTCTAGTTCATCTTATGGAAGAAATAGAAGTTCTGACGGACAAAGAAGATGAGAAGATAAATCAGGTTCTAAATCTAGAGGAGATAGACGTGATAGAAGTGATTCTAAATTTGGCGACAGCAGAGGCGGCGGAGATAGAAGAAATTCAAGGAGTTCAAGAAGTGATTCATGATCATCATCTTCGAAAAAATCTTGATAATCTAAATATATTAAACTTTATATATAGATAAATATTTATTTAAATATATGATTGCAAATATGCTTTCATATATTTTTTAAGTATAAAAATGTTAAAAAACTTTTAAAAATGGTATATAATCATAATATGACTAGAGTAAGATTAAACAATATGTTTTCTAATACAGTATACATTGAATCAATAATTCAATGCAGTTTGTAGTAGCTAGTTAATATTTATACATATAAAAAACTAATCTACTACAAACATATAGTTGATTAGTTTTTTTGTAAAAAGGAGGGTTCTTATGAGAATATCAAAAGGTTGAAAAATTGGTATAGCATCAACGTTAGTACTTGCAGCTACAGCAAGTACACTAACTGTTTTGTTATATCCAATTGACATGAACAAACCAATCACGACTTATGACATGGAGTTTAGTAGTGAGATTGTAGATTATAAAAAGAAAAATAAAGCTGTTAATGACATGAAAGCATCTGCTAATGATGTTATGAGTGAATATAAATCGAAAAAGAGAAGTTCTGGTGAATTAAATTTTAGTTTTGCAAACTTGACTTCAGGACAGTCAGCGGGTGAGTTGAACTATTACAATTCGATGAATAAAGCTTTCAGAAATGTTAGCCCAAACATCGGAATTACTAATCACCAAAGAACGCCTGAATTAATTAATGAAGCATTCTACAACAGAAACACTGAAATGCAATCATTCTATTGATCACCTGACTATAACGGGATTGGTACATGAGTTAAATATATGTTAACTGACAACTATGTTGCCCCTAACATGTGACCTGCAACGTATGCAATTTTAAATAAAGTTGATGTTGATGGAGTTGATCAAACAACTTTGCCGGTATGAGCGAAAAGCTTGAAAGATCATATGGAAAACTCTTTATTGCCGGGTGGTGAAGGACAAACTTTATACATGTCTCCAATTGAAATCTTAAATTATTCATTGGCTACCAATGTATCAGCCCACTCTGTTGACAACATCCACACTTATATTGCTAATGCTATTGGTAAATGAATTTCTGATAGATCTAAAATCAATGTAGTAATTAACGAGGAAGAAACTCAACTAGATGATGAAAAATCTAACGTAACTCCATCAAGCAAATCTGACAAATATAAAAGTTATCAACTTCAAGATGGAGATAATAGCTATGGTATTATGTACATAGATTGAATCAACTCCTTTAATTCTAATTTACCTTTATATGAAAATGGTCCTGATAGTCAAACCCCTAAATTAGTTACTAAGGGTTTATTTGATACAAATAATCCTAATACAGACCAAAATATGAGGGATTGATATTTAACCCAAGAATTTGGAAGTAAAAAAGATGTTAATATTTGAACAGCGTCAGATCCATTCAAAAGTACAGTTACTCCATGAAACCCTGCATTTTCAAAAACTCCTAATACAATATATGCTCAATCAATTTGAACTAACTTAACTTCTTGAAGTACAACAGGAAACTCAAACGATAAAGAAAGTCCATTTAGTTCACCATTGCTTGTATCTGAAGGTATGAAAGATGATTTTACAGATGATTTAGTTAAAAAACAAATGAATGATACATTTGAGGATAAAAATAAACAATATATTGATTTTAAAATTAGACCAATTCAATGAGTTGATTCAAAAGGTCAACCATCTGGAGAGTATTTATCTCCTCAAGATTTCTGAGCTGGTGTAAAAGCTTTCCAAAGATCTTTAACAAGTGGTATTAACTCGAATAATGCTTATTTCGAAGGTTTAGTTGGGATAGATTTCGAGAAAACTCTTGAAGATGAGAATAATCACAAAAGAAATGAAGCTGCATCTTCAGAGTTACCATTTAGAGTTTACTTTAATGATCCTCTATTAGGTCTTCAAGATACAATTGATATTCTTCAAAAACAATACTTTTCCGCTTTACCTGCATTTGTTGACACCGTTCAAAATATTACAGATGACGAAAAATATAATGAAGTTGTAGTCCTTGTAAAAGACAAAGATGGAAACCCAACAAATAGAATTGACGAACAAAATCAAGATTGAACTAAATTTTATGGTTGTGGCGTTGGTTCTGACGAAAAAGTTTATGGGCAATTATACTCTACCGCTCCGTACTATATTCATTCCATCAATGAACAACATATTCAATATAAAATAAATAAAGAATATTTTGAAGCATTTAAAGATGAAACTTATATTGACAAAGATGCATACAAAAGTTTTGTTTTAGAAACAAAAGATAAAAAACAAAAAAGAATTGAAACTATTACTAATAGATATGCAGGAAGTTATAGTGCTGCTGTTTTATTCAATTCATTTACATCTGGAGAACTTGATGTAGCTCCAATATCCGGTGACTATTTCAACACTGCTCTTAAAAATGAACACTTAAAAAAACAAATCCAATATATTGAAACAATTAAAATAAATAAATCAAACTTCGTTGGATTCAACTTACAAATTTATGAAAAATCAGGAGTTAAAGGTTTAGAAAAAGTTATAATTGGTATCAATCCTGAAACAAATAAAGAAGAGCCTATGGCTGAGAGAAAAGATGAAAACTCTCCTTATAGAGCAACTTATAGTATTGATGAATATGGAAATTATGTTTGACCGAAAGGTTGAAAACCAAAAATCAAGTCTAGAGTTAGTCAAGAATATGCAGATTTAATTGCTAGTAATTTCTATACACCATTAAATGCTGATGATTCAGAAAATAAATTGATAAATTCAAGTGCTAAAATTAGAGCTACATTAACAAACACAATTAACTGAGCATCGCTAGCAACTCTATACTCACCAGGTGTAACAACATCAATTCAAACCTCATTCATGCCTTATGGTGTTTATGAACTAGATGGATTCATTGTGGAGTCACACACAACAGGCGGCAATGGGGAAGATCCAATTGACATAAATTACTGAGAATATTCAGCTAATAAAAAATACTTATCAGAAGATCAATTGAATTTCTGAAAAGAAGATTCATATCAATTAAGAACAACGGGTATCTTGATATGAACTTACTCAGAATTACTGAGTACAACAATAAAAGAATCGGACAAATAGGAGGTAACACATGTTTAAATATTTTTTAAAAAGACTTGGATTCACGGCCATTGCATTAGTTATACTTCTATTGCTTGTTTTCTTTTTGATGCAAGCAGTACCTGGGTATCCAATTGCTCGTGGAAACCAAGATTCAGATGCAGATTATCTTGGCAAATTACAAGCTGCAGGGTTATTAGATAATGTTTTTGTACAACTTTGAAACTTTATCACTAACTTATTTACTACCGGACAATTCGGACAAGTATATGAAAGTTCAAAAACAGTTTATGAAACTATGCTAGACCCGATCAAATATAGTTTAATGATTGCTGGACCTGCATTTATACTTGCTGCAATTATTGGTATTTTACTGGGAACTGTAAGTGCATATTACAGAGGAAGATGACCAGATATACTTATAAATGGTATTAGTGTATTATTCGTTTCTGTTCCTTCATTTATATTTGCATTGTATTTATTACAATTAGCAGGTGTAATGGGATTACCTATACAATTCGTTGTCCCAGGTGAAGACGCAGATATCTCAAAAGTTGTGTTATCAACAGTGATTCCAATTCTTTCAATGGTTTTATCCTCTGTTTCTACAATTACTTACTATACTAGAAATGAGTTGGTAGAAGTATTCAAACAAGATTACATTAAAGTTGCATTGGCAAAAGGTTTTACTTTCAACCAAGTTGTTTGAAAATATGCCTTGAGAAATGCCGCTATTCCTATAGTAGCATCTTTATTACCAGCTTTCCTTGCAATCCTTAGTGGTTCAATCATTATTGAAAAATTCTTTAATGTTCCTGGAACTGCAATGATTCTTGTTAACTCAATACAAGAAAAACAATTATATCTTGTTATATTCTCTGCGTTCTTTTATGGTGCAATATATTTCTTACTACAAATAGTGGTTGATATGTCATATACTGTTTTAGATCCAAGAATTAGACTTGGTGAAAAAACTGCTAACTCTCCATATAAGAGATTCAAAGCAAAACTCGCTAGAAGTAAAAAAATTCAGTTAGCTCAAAATAATGACGCATTTATGAATTACTTCAAAAATAAACATGATGTTATTAATGATGAAGTTGAAGAAACAACTCCAGACATCTTTACACTTGATAAAGGTGTCAATGCTAATTTGAATTACAATAAAATGATAATTCAAAAAGACTCTATAAAAATCAATAAAATTGATAAAAAGTCATTTGATAAAGTTGATATTTATTCAATGTCAAGTGAACAAATTTCTGGGAAACCAACTACTTACATTTCTGATGTAGTAAAAAGGTTCTTCAAGTCAAAATCAGCAATATTCTTTACAGCTTTATTAGGTTTTGTATTATTGATTGCAACAATCATTGGTTTATCTAGCATGGGTAGCTTAGATAGTTCAATTACAGATTTACTACCTTCAAGTGTTGTGTCTTACTTGCCTCCTAGAATTCCATGACTTGGAATTTCTGGTATCGTGCCTTTAATGACACTTGACGCTAATACATTCAATGCATTAAGTGCAATATATGTTGACGGGCTATGAGGGTCAGCTGAAAATGTAGCTGGAAACTGAATCATCACAGATTTCAACCCTTATGTTCTACCTCAACTTAAAAATACAACAGTGTTCTTTGGAACAGATGGTCTTGGTAGAGACTGAAACAACATGCTTTGATACTCAACAATTAAATCATTCATGTTCGCACTAATTGTTGCTGTTCCATCAGTAGTAATAGGTACAGCATATGGAGCTATCTCAGGTTCAAATGCTGGGAAATGAGTTGATAATGTAATGATGAGATTTGTAGAGATCTTATCAGGGGTTCCGTTAATTTTATGAGTAATAATCTTAGGTCTTGCCTTTAGTGGTGGAACTGTTGGGATGTTTACTCTTGGTATCGCATTAATATTAGTTAACTGAATGGGGCCAGCGATTACTGCTAGAACTTATATCTTAAAATATAAAGATGCAGAATTTGTGCAAGCAGCTAAAACATTAGGTGCTAGTCAAACTAGAATTATCTTCAGCCATATGTTACCAAATATATCTGGTAGACTATTCGTTAGATTAGTTAATATTATTCCAAGAATTATTTTCTTCGAAGCATCATTAGTATTCTTAGGTGTGAAATCAGCATCTGAAATATCTCTAGGTTCAATGATAGAAACTGCAAGAGACACTAACTATACACACTTATTGTTAGGTCCAACATTAATTATGATTCTATTGACATTAAGTTCTCAAATTATTGCAAACAACTTAAATGATGCATTAGATCCAAGGGTATCAGGTGAATAATATGTTTAAAAAATCATTATCTTTAAAAAATTATGTTTCTAACCCTGAAAATAAATTAAAACAAAGCAAAGTCCTTGAGATTAAAAACTTAAAAGTATCTTTTAAAAACAAATTAGGGTTTGTACAAGCAGTTCGTGGAATTGATATTTCGCTAAACAAAGGTGAAATTATTGGTTTGGTTGGTGAATCTGGTTCTGGTAAGTCAGTTTCTGTTAAATCTGTATTAGGATTTAATGAAGGTTCAACAACAACAGCTGATAGTTTAAATCTTAACGGAGTTGATATTTTATCAATAGGCAAGAAAGAATGATCTTTCATTCGTGGAACTAAAGTAGGCTATATCCCTCAAGATCCATTGATGTCCTTAGATCCTACAAAAAAAATTAAAAATCAAATTCTTGATGCAATCAAAATTACTCAAAAGAGAAAATACTATGCTACATTATTCGAAACTAGAAATAATGAAAAATTAACAAGTCAAGAAAAACAGGAATTAATTAAGCAAGCAAGAAAAAGTTATTCTAAAAATACAAAATCTAAAAATATGTATGGAAGAATGATTGAAGTTCTTAACTTCATTGGAATTAACAATCCAGAAGATGCTATAAATTCATATCCTCACGAATTTTCAGGTGGGATGAGACAAAGAATTGTTATTGCTATCACAATTATTGGTGAACCAGATGTAATTATTGCTGATGAACCTACAACAGCACTTGATGTTACTATTCAAGCAAAAGTTATTAGTTTGATTAAAAAACTTAGAGATGAACTTGGCATATCAATTATCTTTATTTCTCATAACATTGCATTAGTTGCTAATTTATGTGATTATGTATATATTATGTATGCTGGTAAAATAGTTGAAAAAGGTACGACTGAGGATATATTCACTAATCCAAGACATCCATATGCTTGAGCTTTAATTAGTTCAATTCCAGATGTTAATAGTGATCAAGATTTAATTTCTATTCCAGGAACTCCTCCAAATATGATTACCCCTCCAAAGGGTGATGCATATGCAGCAAGAAACAAGTACGCACGTAAAATTGACTTTGAACAACAACCACCGTTATTTAAAGTTTCAAATACTCATTATGCAGCAACTTGATTACTTCATCCGGATGCTCCAACATTAGAAATTCCAGCTGATATTAAAGTTAAGATTAGAATCGCTAAAAAATCACTATCACTTAAAAAAGGAGGTAAGTAATGAAAACTAACTCAACAAGTAAAAAAATAGTTAATAAAGAACTAAAAACTATTACTGTTAAAAATGTAAAAACTTCCCCAAAAACTAAGAGTGAATCTGTTCTTAAAAGTGATGCTACAAACACAAGTTTAGTTGTGACTAAAAAAATAGTTTCAACAAAGTCTGAAAGCGCTTTAAAAATCATAAACACACCACATGAGAAAAGTATTAATTCAAATAACCAACCTATCCTTTCAGTTAAAGGTCTTAATAAATTCTTTGTTAAATCTGGGAAAATTGTAAAAGTTTTAGATGACATTAACTTCGATGTTAATGAAAATGATTTCTTTGGAATAATCGGAGAATCAGGTTCTGGTAAATCAACAACTGGTAAATGTATTATTAGATTATATGATACTTCATCAGGGACTATTACTTTTGATAATAAAATTATTAATCAAGCTAAGATGAATAAAAAATCTAGATTTTGATTAACTCAAAATATGTCTATGATCTTTCAAGATCCAATGTCTTCATTGAACCCTAGAAAAAATGTTTTATCTTTAATTGCTGAACCGTTAATAATTAACAAAACTATTCATAGAGAAACAAAAGCTTTTATTGAAAAATGTTACAAAGTAAATCCTTATTTTCAAAATACTTTCAAACTTCAAGACTATATTTTAACTAATGAGTTGCTTATTCCTTTTTATAAAAGAAATATCAAATTATTAAAAGAAAAATCACTTGAAATTAGATTATTAAAATTAACAAAAGAAAATTTGGAAGAATTACCTGCTATTTTAGATACTGCAGAAGCACAATTTAAAGATTCAATTAAACTTGTGAATGAATATAATCAAAAAATTATTGAATTAGTTGATATGAACTATCAAAAATTTGATTTGCATGGATTGCATGAAACTGAAAATAATTATTATGAAGCTGAGAAGAATTTCTTAATTGAAACAGAAAAACTAAAATATCCTAATAACTATGCTAAATCTATTAAATTAAAAGAAAGAATTCAATATCTTGAAAATAAATTAGCTCAAGTTAATGAACAATTTCATGAGAAGTATATTGTTGAAAATAGAACGAGATTAAACTCTATTAAAACAAGCATTACATCTGAAATGAAATCTTTAAAACAAGATTATATGTTAACCGAATCATTAACGGACTACACATATAAATATACAAGTTATTTGATTCTTAAAGATACACTTCATGCACTTTCAGCACTTGATAAAGAAATTTTCATTGATACTCCTAGAATCAATGAACTAAATGAAGTTATTTTTAAAAAAGTTGAATCTAAATATGCTAATTTAATGGCTGACATAGCTGAAATTGCAAGACTAAATGATTTATTAGATAAATACTCACTAGATACAACTAATGTGGATACAATTACAGATACATTCAATAAATATCATGAGATTTATAATGGTATTTACGCTCAAACTAAAATTCTAAAAGAAACTAATTTTACGACTGAAGATCCAAAACTACGTGAAACTCTTAAGCAAATAAATCTTAGTTCTAGAAAAATTGAGTTAACTCACATTGAAAGAACTGAAAAAATTAAGATTGAAATACATGTAACTAAAGAAGAGTTAAAATCAATTACTGCTAAAGTTTCAAATTCAAGTGATAAACCTGAATATGCATCTTTTAATCAATCGGCAGCTGAATTTGAAAATGCAAAAAACTTAAGAGAAATCTACATTACAAGTGATAATGCAGAATTCAAATCTCAAACTATTCCTAAAATAGAAGCTCAAAAAAGAGAACTTAAAAGTCTTGACAAAAGCTTATATAATGAATGAATTCAACTTAAAAAAGCCACAGAAGAAACTTCTAAAAAACTTGTTAGTTTATTCTCTAAAAAAGATGCTGAAACTCCAAATGTTAAGATGCACACAGTTAATGCAACTAACAAATTATTGGTAATTGATGCAATCAATTTTGAATTTAAAAATTTACTTAGTGAGGTAAACTTATTTAGAAACCTTCGTAATAAAAGTAAAACAATGTTATATAAAAATTGAAAAACATTATTCACATACATTACACGTCAACACGTTTATGGTGCCTTAGAAGAAGTTGGATTAAAGAGTGAGCATGCTTACCGTTATCCACATGAATTCTCAGGTGGGCAAAGACAAAGAATTGTTATTGCTAGAGCGCTGATTTCTAAACCTAAATTAATTATTGCAGATGAACCAATTTCAGCGCTTGATGTTTCTATTCAAGCCCAAGTAATTAATATTATGAAAGATTTAGCGGAAAAAAGAGGGATCACTTTCTTATTCATTGCACATGATCTTTCCATGGTTAGATATGTTTCAAATAAATTAATCATTATGCATAAAGGTAGAATTGTTGAAAAAGGTCATACTGAACAAATTTTCAAAAATCCAATCCACCCTTATACTAAATCATTAATCAAAGCTAGTCCTGAATTAAGTAAAATACACGTTGATTTAGCTTCATTTAGCTCAACAATGGATTATGATGCAAAGTATACAGTTGCAAATCAACCTAAATATTTCTCTGCATCTAAAGACTATGAACACTTTGTATTTGCTACAAAAGAACAATTTGCAAAATGAAAAAAATAGAAAATTCTGACTTTAAACCAGGTTATGTTGTTAATAAAATAAAAAATAACAACACAGTCAATTCAAAGTTTAAAAAGAAAAAACATGATATAAATGAAGATCATTCATTCGCATATCCAAATGGGATGATTCCAATGATTGCTATTAATGTAGCTTTCATTGTCGGGGTATCGCTCGTCTTTGGGATTGGGTTTGGTTCAGATGTTAAAGATTTTAATCTTCAATGACCGAATGCATTGATTTCATTAGGTGTTGCTCATTTACTGCTTCATTTACTTTGATTCGTTGCTCGTTTGGATTCTGTTGCACTTGCAGGTTTTGGTACCTTAAAGATGAAGAGAACTCTAAAACTAGATAGAATAAGAAGAAAAATGAAAATATATGTTCATGATCAAGCAATTGATGAAGTTCAAACTCATGATGAATTTGTACTTTATTGTTCTGAAAGAAAAAAATATACAAAAAAATTCTTTTATATATCATCATCAGTAAGTTTAATTGTTTTTATAACATGTACCCTTATTGGTCTATTAATTCAACATCTATAGATTTTCTAAAAAATGATAAAGTAAAATTTATCATTTTTTTATATAATAAAAACATTGAGGTATTTATGCAAGATTTAAATAAAATTAGCGAATGTTTCAAAGTATTAAGTAACGAAACTAGGGTAGCAATCCTAAAAGAATTAAAAAACCACTCCCGATGTGGTTGCGATATGCTAGTATTATTCAATATAACTCAACCGACATTTAGCTACCACATGAAGCTATTAGTTGATTGTGAATTGGTTAATTTTGAAAGAATAGGTGTTTGTAATCATTACTCACTTAATGAACCTAAAATTAATGAATTGGCTTCATACTTCAAAAATCTACTGACTTAAGAAGCAAGTAAATTAAAATAATTGTTAAAAAATATTTTCTTTATATATAATATAAGCAAGAGTAACTCTGAGTCTTCGGATTCAGATTTATTTTTATATTGCGACCATTGGAGGGTAAATATGCAAGAAAATGTAGTTGGACTTTTTAAGTCTTTAGCTGAACAATACGACGTTTCGCAAGCTAGAATTGCGGATATGTTAACTGAAACAGTTGAGAGAATCTATAATAAACATAGACCAGATGAAAAAATCATAGTTGAGATCAACTTAGAAGAAAGTAAAATTTCTGCCAGAAAAGTTTTGAATGTAATTGAAAACTTACCTGAGGGAGAATATGATGACTTTGTTGAAATCCCATTAGATGAAGCTAATTTACATGGAAACTATAAAGTGGGGGATATCTGTGAAGTTGAATTCGATATCTTTGGTTTCTTTAGCAAAACAGAAGTTGTTATGATTATGCAAATCTTCAAACAAAGATTAAATGAAATTAACAATGAAAAAATCTTTAAAGAATGATCACCTAGAATTGGTGAAATAGTTTTCTGTCAAGTTGAAAAACACGACAAAGCTAAAAACTTTTACTTTATCGATTTAGGGGATGGAAACGTTGGATTTGTTTCTCGTTCTGAATCAATTCCAAATGAAGAATTGATTCCTGGACAAAGATATAAATTCTTAGTTAAAGATGTTAAGGAACAATCAAAAGGATGACCTATCATTCTTTCGAGAGCTGATGCTGAGTTTGCAGTTAAGCTATTAGCTTTAGAAGTTCCTGAAATTGCCTCAGGAGAAATAGTTGTTAATAGAGTAGAAAGAATTGCTGGTTTTAAAACTAAAATTGCAGTTTCTGGACACAATGTTAACTTCGATCCATGTGGTGTAGTTGTTGGACCTAAAGGTTCGAGAATTAAAACAATTAGTGAACAACTTTCTGGTGAAAAAATTGAAGTTATCAGATATAGTGAAGATCCAATTGAATTCCTAATCAATGCGTGTGGTTCTAGAAATATCGTTGGATATAACTATACTCCTGCTGGGGATGATGGAGAGCAAGCTTATGCAACTATTATTGCGAATAGCGAAACTTTACCAGTTATTATTGGTAAAAAGGGGTTCAATATTAAATTAATCTCAAAACTTCTTAATTGTGGAATTGATATCAATACACCTGAGGAAGCAAATGAAAGAGGAATTAAATATGAACCAGTTATAGCTCAAGCTAGAACTTTCAACTTCAAAGCAAAACCGAATTATGACTCATTTATGAGAACTAATAAAACAACTCCAAATTCAAATAGTAGTCAATCTATTTTAGATGATATTGAAAATATGTCACAAGAAGAACTTGAAGCTAAATTTAACATCGTACTGAATACTGATGATAATGAAGAAACTAATAGTGGAAAAGATAATAGCAATGTTACTATGGAATCTTTATTAAGAGATGATTCATCTAATAATAATGAGGACTATGGAATAGATTACGAAGATATGGAGTTATCTGATGCTTTTGCTGATGAAATCGCAGCGATTGAAGATGAAGACAAATAATATAAGACAATGCATCATAAGTAGAGTTAAAGAAGATAAAAATTCTATGATTAGATTTATTATAAAAGAGCAAAATGCAATTTTAGATTCAGGTAATGCTGAAGATGCTAGAGGATATTATATAAAGAGAGACATTGAAATTTTAAATTCTAAAAAAACAATGAATATCTTAGAAAGAAAATACTTAATTAAAAATATTAAGGAATTTATTGAATTAGCAACTAATTCATTATAAGGAGGGATTTTATGAGACCTAAAAAACCCATTAAAAAAAATAATAAAAAACCAGATAATAGAACGCATCTTAATATTAAAGAACAATTAAGAGAAGTTAGTACTGGAGTTAAAGATGGTGTATTTGTATTTACATCCCCATTGACTCTAGGTGAACTAGCTCCTAAAATCGGTAAATCAACAGCAGAACTTATTAAATATTTTTTCTTGAAAGGGAAATTAGTTACTATTAATGATCTTTTAACAATCGAACAAATTGGTGAAATCTGTTTAGAAAATAATTTGGACTTTAAAATTGAAAAAGAAATAAATGCTGAAAATGTACTAGATAATATTGACTTTAACGATGCTGAAGAAAATCTTCAAAAGAAACCACCTATCGTTACAATCATGGGGCATGTTGATCATGGTAAGACGACATTACTTGATAAAATTAGAATGGCGTCTGTTGCTGATGGTGAAGCCGGTGCTATTACTCAACACATTGGTGCATACCAAATCATTCATAAAGATGAACCGATAACATTCATTGATACCCCTGGGCATGAGGCATTTAGTGAAATGCGTGCTCGTGGTGCTAATGTAACAGATATTGTTATTTTAGTAGTAGCTGCTGATGATGGTGTTAAACCTCAAACAGAAGAAGCAATTGATCATGCAAAACTAGCTGGAGTTCCTATTGTTGTTTTTGTAAACAAAATGGATAAACCAGAAGCTAACCCTGAAAAAGTAATTAGTCAATTATCTGAGCACGGCTTAGTTACTGAAGAATGAGGTGGAGATACTATGTTCATTCAAGGTTCTGCACATACTGGATTAGGACTTGATAAATTGCTGGATGCAATCCAAGCATTGGCTGATGTTCAAGATTTAAAAGCTAATCCAGATAGATTAGCATATGGTACAGTTATTGAAACTAAACTTGATAAAGGATTTGGTCCTGTGGCTACAGTTCTAGTTCAAAACGGGACACTTAAAAAAGGTGATTATGCAGTTGTTGGTTCAACTTACGGTCGTATTAGATTGATGCAAGATGAGAATCAACATGAATTAGTTTCAGCTGGTCCTGCTAAACCTGTAATTATTATTGGTATTGAGCATATCGCAACTCCGGGTGAAAAATTCCTATGTATGCGTGATGAAAAGTCAGCAAAACTAATTGCAAACAAAATCTATCACAAAAAACAAAGAGAAGAACAATTCAAAAATCTTAACTCTTCAAGCATTAGAAGTAGAATAGCAAGTGGAGAACTTAAGAATCTAAATATTATCATTAGAGCTGATGTTGCTGGTTCCCTTGAAGCTATCAAAGGTATGGTTTCAAAATTAAACATCGATGGTGCAACTGTTGTTACGGTTAAGGCATCAACTGGTGGAATTACTGAATCTGATATTAGATTAGCGAAAACTTCATCTGCTATTATCGCTGGGTTTAATATTAGACCTAATAGAGCGGTTTCTGAAATGGCTAAAAACTCCGATGTAACAATTATGTGTTTTGATATCATTTATAAACTTAAAGAAGAATTAGAATCTTTATTAAAAGGTGTTCTTGATCCGATTTATGAAGAAGAAGTATTAGGAGAATTACAAGTTCTTCAAATCTGAAAACATAGTAATATTGGAACAATCATCGGAGTTAAAGTGACTCATGGTAAAGTAACTAGAAAATCCAAATGTAGAGTTATTAGAGATGGTGTGATTATTTATACCAGTGAAATATCAACTCTTAAACATTTAAAAGAAGATATTAGAGAAGCATTAGCTGGTAGAGAATGTGGATGTACTCTTAAAAACTTCAACGATGTTAAAGAGGGAGATATTATCGAAACTTATCAAGATGTTGAGAAATCATATGATGAGGTTAAAAAAAATGGCAAATAATATTAAGTTAGCTAGATATGAATCTATCATCACTGAAACTATCAACAGAGCTATTGTATTCGAAGTGTCTAACAAAGTTGCAAAACTTGGAAGAATTACTTACTGTAAACTAGGAAGTGATTTATCTATTTGCAAAGCATATGTTGAATGTGTCGATCGTGAAAGAGCACCAGAAATTGCTCATGCACTAAATTCTATTTCAGGGTTATTTAGATCTAAAGTATCCCAAGCGTTAGATATTTATAAAACTCCAAAGATTATATTTGAAATTGATAAAAGTATTGATTATGCGGAAAACATTGATAAAATTATAAGAAGTATTAAAAAGGAAGAAAACTAATATGAAAACAAAATTGTCTACGAATGTTGAAAATTTTCTACAATCGCCTAAAGGTTATAAAAAATCATGATTTAGAGTAATTGCCATTTCAACAATTGCAATGATTATCTTTTCAATTATTCTAGGTTTATCTTATACTTATGGCCCGCTATCTATTCCGCCACCTCCTCCTGAAGAGCCAGATGCTGAAACATTTAGATTTCCATTAGATAAGATACTACAAGAAAATCCTTATTTTATTAATACAGCCACTTGATTGAGTATTGCTGGTTTTGCAATTGTAGGGTGTCCATTAATTTATGTCTTTGCAGTTTGAATTGTTGGTGTTAATAAACCATCAAGAACTCCTTACTTCCATATTTTCTTATGACTTGTTACTTTTGTATTATCTGTACTTGCAGTTGTTGCATTAATATTCTTCATTAGGGCTACAATCCATAACCTAGTGGTTGATCCGGGCGAAACAGGTGGTGGTGATACTGAAGCTTGATTTAGAAATATAGCATTAGGAATTAAATAATTTTTATTATTGTAATATATAATCAACATCCTTAATTGGATGTTTTTTTATTCCATTCACCGCCTTTATAACTAAAAAATCATATAGAACTATAACAATCAATCTAAAAATATTAAAAAAGACATAATTACTTATAAAATTTAAATGTATGCAAACTTTTATTATATAATATTATGGAAATTCAATATTTATAACATAACGGAGGTTATATGTCAAAAAAAATCGCAATTAATGGTTTTGGAAGAATTGGAAGATTAGTTTTTAGAAAAATCGCTCAATGTCCAGTACTATCAAAAGAATTCGAAATCGTTGGAATTAATGATTTAACAAGTGCTTCTACTTTAGCTCACTTATTAAAATATGATTCAGCACAAGGGAAATTCAAAGGTGAAGTTTCTTCAGATGAAACAAACTTAATCGTAAACGGAGTTAAAATTCCAGTTTTCGCTGAAAGAGATCCTGCAAACTTACCTTGAGGAAAATTAAATGTAGATGTAGTTGTTGAATCAACTGGTATCTTCACTTCAATGGAAGGTGCAAACAAACACATCCAAGCTGGTGCTAAAAAAGTAGCTATCTCAGCTCCTGCAAAAGAAGCTTCAGTTAAAACTATCGTATTTGGTGTTAACGACTCTGAATTAAATGCTTCAGACGTAGTTATCTCAGGTGCTTCATGTACTACTAACTGTTTAGCTCCTGTAGCTTACCCAATTAACAAAAAATTCGGAATTACTTCAGGATTAATGACTACTATCCACGCTTATACTGGTGACCAAAGATTAGTAGATGCTCCTCACTCTGATTTAAGAAGAGCTAGAGCTGGTGCTGCTAACATCGTTCCAACTTCAACTGGTGCTGCAAAAGCTATTGGTTTAGTGTTACCTGAATTAAATGGTAAATTAGACGGATTTGCATTAAGAGTTCCTACAATCACTGGATCAATTGTTGACTTAACATTTGAATTAGCTAAAGATGCTACTAAAGAAGAATTAAACGAAGTTGTTGCTGAATTTGCAAAAACTACAGCTGCTTTAGAATACAACACAGACGAAATCGTATCATCTGATATTATCGGTTCTGATGCTGGATCAATCTTTGATGCAACTTTAACTAAAGTAATGAACGTTGATGGTAAAAAACTTTACAAAGTTATTGCTTGATATGACAACGAAATGAGTTATGTATCTCAATTCGTTAGAACTTTATCTAAATTCTCAAACTTATAATTTTTATAAATTTAATATGATAAATAATAAATTGGTATGGAAACATGCTAATTTTTTATTTTTTCGTAGTATATTTCTTGATTTTATTTAGAAATTTAATATAATAAAAAAGTACAAGAATCCTAACGTTGTTAGTTTTCTCATTAGTCCAACGTTGTTGGCTAACATGTATGATCTCTTGTACAAAAGAAAAATAATTTGGAAGGGATTTTACATGTTAACTCAAATTAAAAAATATTTTAAATTTGATGACACTAAAGCAATTCTAAAAAAAGAAATAATCGGTGGGGTTAGTACATTCTTAGCAATGTGTTATATTCTAGCTGTTAACCCTAGTATGGTTAATGAGGCTCAACCAGGAATCCTGGATGGCAGCATTAATCTTACTGGTGGTCTTTTCTTAGCTACTGCTATTTCATCATTTATAGGTACACTTGTGATGGGTCTATGAGCCCGTGTACCGGTTGCATTAGCCCCAGGGATGGGACTTAACGCATTCTTCACATATACTGTTGCTGGTTTTGCTGGGTCAAACATTGGTTTTGATTCTGCATTATCAATTACAATTATGTCTGGTATTTTATATTTTATAATTGCTATGACACCTGCAAGAACATATATTTCTAAAGCTATTCCACATAACTTTAAAATTGCTATCGGAGCAGGAATCGGACTATTCATTGCTTTCGTTGGACTTCAAAATGGTGGTATTATTGATAATAATGATGCTACATTGGTTCAAATTGGTGACTTTACTAATCCTCTAGTATTGTTAGCTGTTTGTTTATTGGTTTTAGGATTAATATTGCATTTTGCCAAAGTGCCAGCCGCACTTATTATTACAATGGTTACAGGAGCAATAATACTTGTTATTATGGTAGCTTGTGGTGGTGTTTCTGGTGTTGTCATTGGAGATTTAATTACTGACTACTCTGGTTTTGAAACATTCCCAGAAGTTGCAAAAGCTGGTTGAGTAGGGTTTGCAAACGTAGAAATGTGAAAAAGTCCAATGACTTACTTTGCATTATTATCATTCTTATTTAGTGACTTCTTTGATACTACAGGAACTCTACTAGCTGTTGATAGACAAGCTGATATGAGTAGAATATCAAAAAATTGATTAGCAAAAGCAAATCAAGTAGATGCAGTTTGTACTGTGTTTGGTGCTGGTATTGGTGCTACAACAGTTACTTCATATGTTGAGTCATCTGTTGGGGTTAGTGCCGGTGCTAGAACTGGTTTAGCTTCAGTTGTTACTGCGTTATGTTTCGCAGCTTCAATTGCACTATGACCAATTCTTCAAGTGTTTATGCCTATTGGTGGTTTACAACCAATTACATCATGTGCATTAATTATTGTTGGTATCTTAATGCTTACTCAATTAAAGTATTTTGAATGAGAAATAGCTGTTGATATTCCTATGTTATTTATGACAGTTATGTTTACATTACTATCATACTCAATTTCAAATGGTTTAGCATTCGGTATCATTACTTTCGTAATTATGAATGGCTCATTAGGATTAATCCAAAAAATCAAACATAGAAAGAAAGTTATTAATGACATTTCATTCCAATCAGCTGATGATACGGACTTATCAAAAGCTAAAACAAGAGAGTTTAATTATCTTAAACGATTAAATCCTACAATTCTAACGGTTGCTGGAGTATCGGTTGTGTTTATTATTCTTTCTCAATTGGAATTCTTATTTAAATAAGAAAAATAATTTTATATAATATATAAGTTGGAAAATTTTCTATTAATTTAGAAAATTTTTCTTTTTGAAAGAGGTTTTATGTCAAATAGTCAAATAGAAGTTATCTTAGGATTACAATATGGCGATGAAGGTAAAGGTAAATTCACTGATATCTTAGCTAGCGATCATGATTTCATAGTTAGATACCAAGGTGGAGATAATGCAGGTCACTCAATCGTTATTGATGGAGTTAAATATGCGTTAAGAATTATCCCATCTGGAATCTTTAGTCAAAAACAAACTGTCATTGGTAATGGTTGCGTTGTTAATCCTGAAACATTATTAAATGAAATTAAATATCTTGAACAAGTTAATTTTAAAACTCAAGGTTTATTACACTTATCAGATGCAGCTCATGTAATTTTTGATTACCATATTGCAATCGATAAATTAAATGAAGAAAATAAAGGTGCAAACAAAATTGGAACTACATGTAAAGGTATTGGTCCATGCTACACTGATAAAGTTGCTAGAATAGGGATTAGAGTTTGTGATTTATACAATCGTGAATTACTTAAGCAAAAATTAGAAACTTCTATTACAGAAAAAAATATTATCTTAAAACATTACAACCAACCACTTTTCAATGTTGAAGAAGTTTTAGAAAAATACTTTGAAATTGGAAAGCTAATTAAACCTTACGTAACTAATACTTCACACTTATTAAACAACGCTATTGAACAAGGTAAAAAAATATTATTAGAAGGTGCACAGGGTGTATTACTTGATATCGATCATGGAACATATCCATATGTAACTTCATCAGCAGTTGCAACTGGGATGAGTTCTGGAACTGGAATTGGTGTAACTAAAATTAACTCAATCTTAGGAATTGTAAAAGCATATACTTCAAGAGTTGGAGAAGGTCCTTTTGCAAGTGAGATTCATGGAGAATTAGCAGAGGCAATTAGAATTGAAGGAAGAGAATTTGGGACAGTTACTAAAAGACCAAGAAGAATAGGTTGAATTGATATTGTTGCATTAAAACATGCTATCAGAATTTCTGGTGTGACTTCAATTGCAATAACTTTACTAGATGTTTTATCAATCGTTAAAGAAGTTAAGATTTGTACTGGATATAAATTCAAAGGGCAAGAAATTGACTTTATTCCACCAACAAGAGAAGAGTACTATGAATGTGAACCAGTATGTATCTCAATGCCTGGATGAAACGCTGATATTTCAAAAGTAACTGATTACAATGAACTTCCTGTTGAATGTAAAGAATATTTAAATAAACTAGAATCTCTATTAAACACAAAAATAACTTATGTTTCAGTAGGACCAGATAGAGTTCAAACTATAAAGGTAAACTAATATGCATAAAAGATACCAAATTAAAGAACTTGAAAATATCTGAAATGATCAATCTAAGTTTGATAGATGATTAAAAATCGAAATAGCAAACTGTGAAGCATTATGAGATCAAAAAATGATTACTGATTCTGAATTAGCTGAAATTAAATCAGAAGCTAATTTCGATATCAGTGATATTTATGAAATTGAGAAAGAAACAAAACATGATGTAATTGCATTCACAAGAGCATTATCGAAAAACATTAAATCAGATGCTAAGAAATGAATCCACTATGGATTAACTTCAACTGATATCGTTGATACTTCTAACTCAATGGCTTTATATGATACTAATGAGATAATCTCAAAGTCATTAACAAACCTAACTAAGACAATAACTGAGTTAGCTGTTAAACATAAAAAAACTTTAGCAATAGGTAGAACACATGGGATGCATGCCGAAGTATTAACTTTTGGATTCAAACTAATTGGTTGAGTGGATGAACTCAAAAGACATTTAAAAAGATTTAACTTATCTAGAAAAGAAATTGAACTATGTATGATTTCTGGTGCAGTTGGTACTTATTCAAATTCACAACCTGCAACTCAAAAATATGTGGCTAAACTACTTAACTTAAATGAATGTAAATATTCAACACAAGTAATTTCGAGGGATATCCATTCATTCTATTTTGACGTATTAAACAACATTGGATTATCAATTAATAAATTCTCGACAGAACTTAGACACCTTCATAGATCTGAGGTTGGTGAAATTAGTGAGTTCTTTGATAAAAACCAAAAGGGTTCTTCGGCTATGCCGCACAAAAAGAATCCTATTGGACTTGAAAATATTTGTGGCCTTTCTAGATTACTTGCCGGATATTCTCTTGTTGCTAATGAGAATGTAAACCTATGGCATGAAAGAGATATCTCTCATTCATCAAATGAACGTATGATATTCTTAGATGCATCAAGTACATTAGTTTATATTATGAATAGATTTAATGATATCTTATCAAAACTAATAATCAATGAAGATAAGATGTTAGAAAATGTTATGCTTCACCAAGAGAAAATTATTAGTTCAAGAATCATGGCAATTCTAATTAATAAAACTGATATGTCGAGAGAAGAGATATATGACGGGGTTCAAAAACTTGTTTTCGAAGCCAAAGGAACTAGTTTGGTAGAATTGTTCAAAAAACATGAATGATCAAAATATATAGAGAATATTGAAGACTTATTAGACTTTGATTTCTATACAAAACACATAGATCAAATTTTCGAAGAGGTACTAAATGAAAATTAATAATAATGAAATTGATGTAATTTATACATTTGATGAAATCATGGCAAGAGTTAAAGAACTATCAACTGAAATGAATGATTACTATGCTGACAAGGATCAAGTTTTAGTAGTTCCAGTTTTGGATGGTTCAATAGTTTTTGTTGGGCAAATACTTCCTATGCTAGATTTTGAAATGAATTTAAGGGCAACTAAAATATCATCTTATTTAAATAATAGAAAATCAAATGGTGAACCAAAAATTCATATTTCGATTGATATGTCGTTAGTTAAAGATAAAACTATTTTAATCCTTGAGGACTTAATTGATAGAGGTCATACATTGTCAATGTTTAAAAAATACCTACTAGACCTTGGTGCTAAAGATGTGAAAATTTGTGTACTTTTTAATAAGAAAGTTAAAAATTACAAAGAAAGAGAAATTACACCAGATTGAAATGGGTTCTTTATTGAAGATGAATGAGTTGCTGGATTCGGTATTGATAGTGAATCAAAATATAGAAATTTCCCGCACTTTGGAAGGGTAATTAAATAATCTATATACAAAATATATATATGTTATAATTCTACTATGTCTGATTTAATAATCAATTGCAAGAATATATGCTTAAAAAATAATGAAGTGTTGAATGAGGATTTTATTCTCAAAAACATTTCATTTTCTGTACACAAGAATGATTTTTTAATTATTTTAGGTAAATCAGGTTCGGGGAAAACCACACTTTTAAATATAATTGCTGGTCTAATTGAACCAACCAGTGGTTCTGTTAATATCTTTGACAAAGATATCACTAAAATAAATGATGATGAAAAGACATACTGAAGAAGATATTACATGGGATATATTTTCCAAAACTATGGTCTTTTTAACACTCTTAATGTGTATGACAATATTAAAATTTCTGCAAATCTTAATAATTTAATGTCAAAAAGAGCAAAAAAATATTTTGATAACTATAAAGAATTTAGAAACACTAACGAGTCTAATGTTGATGAAGTTATGAAAAAGTTAAACATTTCTGAGTTAAAGAATAAATTTCCGAATGAACTTTCTGGAGGTCAACAACAAAGAGTTTCACTTGCTAGAACAATTTTAAAAAATCCACCTATAATTTTAGCTGATGAACCAACTGGGGCGTTAGACAGTGAAACAAGTGATGTTGTTATTAATATGTTATTTGATATGCACTTAAAAGGCACAACAATAATTATGATTACACACAATGAAGACCTTATTAAATATGCTAACAAAGTTATCTATTTATCAGATGGAAAAATCAACTCTATCTATGATAATGATAACTCATTAGTCATCAAAGAAGCAGGAGCTAGAAATGTGTAATTCTATAAAAAAAACTAGAAAAGAAGCTAAAGCATTATATAAACTCAATCTACTAGCTAATAAAAAATACTTGAAAGACAAAACTATTAATAAAGTTCTTGAAAAGATTACCCCTCTTAAAAAAGGTGTATGTGTTGAAGCAACAAACATTTGGAAGATAATACCTAACAAAGATAAAAGGTTTGAAATTGTTAAGGATATTAGTTTAAGTGTTAAAGAAAATGAATTTGTTATGATACTTGGTGAATCAGGTTCAGGTAAAACAACACTAATTTCATTGCTATCTGCATTGGAAAGACCATCAGAAGGTAATGTGAATTTATTTGGCAATAATACATCAACTATGAATCACATCGAGTTGACTAAATTGCGTTTTGATTATGTTGGCTATATCTTTCAACAATATGGACTACTAAAAGATGTTTCTATATTTGAGAATATAATCATTGCATTAGATTCGAAGGTTCAAAAATCATTGCTTGCAAAATATAAACGATATATTTGCGAGTGTAAAAAAATAGACTTTGAAAATAAACAATATACTGATGAATATTTTCCAAAAACATATTGAGATAATAGCATGCCTTGATCTTACAATAATACATGTGACTTCATTGTTGAAGCCAATGTAGAGTTCGAAGGCATCATTATCCCAAAAACAAGGTATGAAGTTATGAATGGTGTATCACACAAAGTAAAATCTGAAAAATCCTTAGCATTAGATCGATGCTTAGATGGAGAATATATTTTAGATATTATAAAGGAACTTGAATTAACAGATTTAATGAATACAAAAATTCTAAGTTTATCTGGCGGTCAACAACAAAGAGTATCTATTGCGAGAGCAATTGTTAAGCAACCTAAAATTCTATTTGCCGATGAACCAACAGGAGCTGTCGATACTTTAACGGGTAAAATGATTCTTGATTTATTTTTGAAAATTAATCAAAAATATAAAACCACAATTGTAATGGTGACACACAATAAAAAATTGATGCCATTAGCATCTAGAATAATTACAATATCTGACGGCAAGGTGTTAGATGACAAAATAAATAAAGAACGAAAAACTATTGATGAAATAAGTTTTGAATAAAGGAAGAGGTACAAGTGAGAACAATATTTAAACAAATATATAGAAGTTTTAGTAAAAATATCTTTTTAATAATTGGTTTTTCAGTGCTAATTATAGCGTTGTCTTTTATAATGTCTTCTGCTGTTAATATTGCCCTATCTTTTCAAAATTCAATAAACAAACTAAATAAAGATGGAAATGCAAGTAAAGTAGTTTCATCTAATGGACCACACATGGGTTATTTGGATTTTAGCTATGAAAAATCAACTAATGAAACAAAAAAAATTATTCAATCTACATTCCCGTTAGTCCAAGAACCTGATGGAAAATTTATAAGAGAAAAAAATACCATTTTCCCTTACTCTTATTCTGACTTTTATTTTATAAATAATTCTGGAGTTGAAAAAAAATCAAGGGAAGGTAATCTTTTCAAAAGACAGGTTGAATATTTTCCTGAATCAACAACTATAGATGACATGTTTAAAGTTTACGAATTTCAAAAAGATAATACTCAGATGGATCAAAAACCATTTTGAGAATGGTCAATTGATGTTTTAAGAGGGCCGATGATTCCCAATGTAGAAACTGCCGGGGCGTTTTCATTTGTGGATTCAGATGGTAAAGTGTTGCTAGATCCCTCAAATTTAGTTTTTAACCAATATGGAATTCCATCATTTGTTATGAAAGATGGGATTTTAACTGATCAATTTTCTTTTGCTACCACATTAACAAAAGTTAATAAAAAGATTGTAGAAAAAGAAAAAGAAATTTATGATGAAAAAGGTTTTGGAAAATTAGATATAGATATATTTAATCGAAGCGATAACAAAGCTGATTTATTCCATAACATGGTTTATACAAGTAACACAAATCCAGCGGATTATGAACATTGGGCACAAAAATCTTCGCTTCTATACATGCTTTCAAAGTATATAAAACCAGTCACTGTGTCGCCTTATGTATTTACAATGAACCTTAAAGATTCAACTGGTTTTATAAAGCAAATATTAACTTTATATCCAGAGTTAATTGATCTAGCTTTTAAAAATACATTTGAGCAATTGGAAACTACTCGTAATGATGGTCCTGAAATGAATTATGAAGAAATTTCAAATCCAATTGAAATTTCAAATGATGGAAAAATATATTTAAATTTATCAGACAGTCAAATACCAGATGATGATTCTGAAATTTTCCTTAAAAACTTTGCATCATATCTTGGAAGAACTTTAACAAATGAAATATCTTCAATCTTTAATGATAATTTCGAAGTTTCATTAAATGAAAATAAAATCGAAAGAAATCAAGAGAGAGAATATTTTTATAGAGATAACAAAAGAGATCTTGATTATTTATTTGTTCCAAAAAACAACAATGGAATTAATGATATAGTCATAGAAAAAGGGAGTAATATTGAAGAGAGCGCAAGTGTTGAAAAATGAATAAATTCTCTGCAAAAAGATCCTAAAAAAGGTTATAACGAAGATACTTATCGTTCAATTCTAGAGATTTTACAAACTATTCCAAAAAGTAAATACCCCCCAACAGGTGATGATATTGATAAACCTAATGAATACATATATTTGAACTTTTTAATTCATTGTTTGAATGAGCTGGTAAAATTATTTGATGCTTCCCCCGGTAGTGTCATTACACCAGAAGTTAAAACAACTAATTATTTTAAAATTTCATCACAATTATTAAATTGAGTTGGAATAAAATTTGAAGCAAATTTTGTGTATGTAAAATCGGATATTGGTACAAACTTCAACACAGTATACATTGGTCATGCTATGGAATTTAATTTATTTGAAAATTTATTCGTAGTAATTAGCAATGGATATGCTGATGCAAATAAAAAGCGTATAATTCCTTCGGTAGCCAATGATAAAGTCTCATCAATATGAGAAAAAGAAATGGAAGAACTAAAAAATCTTTCTATCAATGATTCTAAGAGACAGTTTGCAGAATGAATGGAAAAATTAACTGAAGATGAAATAGTTGGAAGCATTGATATCATAGAAAATCTAGTATCTAAATTTCCAGAATTATATAACCTTTGAGTTGAAAAAATTCCAAGCAACTACAAAATATTTTATAGACAATTTACATTCTTAATTAGAGGGACTGGACTTTCTCCAGATTTTGCATTTCCAATGATATCTCCAACTTCTCCGATGCCAGCCCCCGAAAAACAAGCTATCATTTATATTAATAATTCAACATTCAATAATTTTAAACTACCTTCAGCTGATATCGCTAGCTATTACGCATATTCATCTAACTATTTATCTGACGAAGAGATTATAGAAGTTGCAAATAATCTTAGTATTAATTCGAGTGTTGGAAATGTTTACAAAATTGTGAATATCAAAGAGGCACATTTCCTTCCGTCTCCATTTATGAGAAGTTCTTTTCCAGAACAAATGATTTCAATGATAATTATTTTCTGTGTTATATCAATGGTTTTCATTATGTTGCTATCATTATTTATAGTTTATCTTCTTATGAAGTCCATCTTGAAAAAATTGATTGAACCTATGTCGATATGTATTGCGAATGGTGTTTCCTTAAAGAAAATCATACTTGCCGGTATAACCAACATAAGCATTTGAACATTGTCATCGGTGGTATTAGGGTATATAATTAGTATTTTTGTACAAGGTCCATTTATATCTATTTTGTCTCCTGTATGGCTAATCCCTATATCTTCAATAGGGTTTAACTTCGTCTTATTCTTTTTGTTGATAATGGGATCATTATTATTGTTTGGTGGAATTTTTGGGCTAATTCTTTACCGTAAATTTAAAAAACCAACTCCATCAATATTGAATAACAAAGATGATGTTGATAATAACTTTGCGACAGAAGTTGTGAGAAGTTCAAAATTTAGAATACCTTTACCAGTGAAATTATCTTTTGGATTTTCATCAATTAATTTAGGGCGTTTAGGATTGCTTACTGGCATCGGAGCTATTGCACTTGGGTGTATTGTAACCTTATTTACAATAAACACCAAATTTTCAGATTCTAGACAGAATACAATTACTAGTAGAGAATATAAAAATGAATATAATTTTAAAAATATAAATGAATCAACAGGTTTATACAAAACGCAAAAATATACGGATTTTGGTATTTCTGACCCTAGTCAAGGTATCATTAGTCTCTACCCGGACGGTAATACTTCCCCATACAAAGAAGGGGACTTAATTGCAAGAAAAATAGAAGGGAATTCAATAGTTGTCGATGAACCTGTTAAATATTTAACTAATTTAGTTATGCCTAGTTTTGATATTTATAATAAATTAAATAGCGGTGACATGAGTACATTTTTTAATGGTGTTGCCTCTGTGTTCCTTTTAGATTTAGAAATGAAACTAGCAGGCTTTATTGAAGTTAGGATATGAGATCATATTAGACCATACTTTCCTGAATGAGTAGTATCTCAATTAGAATCACAAGCAAAGTTATTTGAAGAATCAATAGTTGAATACTATGGTGAACTACTCTACGATTTTATAAGATATTTTAAAGATAAAAAAATTGTTAATGGATTAATTGCTAAATCTATTCCAAAAGGTTCTGATTTACCATCAAGTGGAAATTTAGAAATAAATGATATAACTGAAAACGACTATGGTCACTATATCTTAAAAGGGAAAAAACAATTTTTTAATACAGATGTATATTCAAAACCCTACTACTTGTGAAGTGATACTCACGAACAAAAATATGAAAACAAAAGTGGGACCAGGGAAACTTCCTCAATCGGAGGAGACATAGAGTTTGAATATGATCAAAATTTCTATAATACAATTAATAAAAATAAACCAGTAGAGTGATTGTTTTTTCCAGCAAAAACTGATAAAAGATTAAGTTTAGACCCTTCAAAATTTACTACAACTCCAGGGATAGATATAACCAAAACTAAATTCACAGATAATTTTTTAAAATTTATCACAGTTATTTATAATGATCATGATGTCACTAAAAATGATAGTAAGATATCTTTTGGAATTCTTCCGTTTGAAGAAGAATATGATGAAAAATATACAAAAGTTAATGCGACAATAACAGCGCAAAAAGATTTGTTTAACAATACTTATACACCAAAAAAACCGCATATAGAAATTTTAGGTATTCAAAATGATAGTAGTCATTTTAAATTAAATGACTTGTATACTAACGAAAATATCTCTGGTTTAATATCATCAAATGAGTTTAATGTCGAAATTCCTGTAATCATTAATGCAGGTGCAACAATTGAATACAACTTAGGGATTGGCGATACTTTTGATATCAAAGTAAACAATAATTCTCTTGTTGAATCAGCTGATACAATCAATGCCATTTTAGGTCTAGAAAATACGCCGGTTAATGCTAATGCCAAAATGAAAGTTGTGGGCATAAATTCAGACTCTTTTGGCGCTAGATTTTATATAAATAAAGATATTGCAAATAAAATCACATCATTAGATAGTATGTATTTTTATGGCAGTAATACAAATGCTAAAGATGTTGAAGGGACAATTATTAAACCGCGTTCATCAGATGATATTTTTAACTCAATAGTTTCATCTGATTCATCTAATCCAATTGCAATAAACAATCTTCCTTTTTATACAATGGGAAACATTTGAAACAATGCCACAAATCCATCAGAATTAAATGCCAGCATTCCAGTTGAAAAAGTATATGATTCTCTTTTAACCATAAATGAAAACATTTTATTGCAAACAGCAAAATCTATTCAGACTAGCATTGATCCTAATTTTGTCTACGATGATTCAACGTTAGAATCATTGAGATTAGATGTTAGTAAATTTATAATTAGTAATTATGCAAACCATGGAATGTTTATGCAAATGCTTGAAGTACTTGGGCAAGAGGAGTTATTGCAATTTTCAATTAGTTCAATCCTTCCGAATGATATATCAATTAGTGTATTTGACTTAATTACCAGTCTAACAACTATCATTGTCATTATTGGGTCTTTAATCCTATTACCATTATTAATGATTGTTTCTACAATTACATCAATGAGTATGGTTCAAGATCTTACAAATAAAATTGTTTTAATGAAAATATTGGGATACTCAAACAGAAATATCCTAATGTGTTTATCATTAATGTACATACCTGTAATTATCTTAACGACTATTATTGGGTTGGCAGTTACATTTGCCACTTCATATGGTACACAATATTTGATTTATTCAATGACTTCAATATTCATTTCACAATTTGTAAATCCTTGAATATTTATATTGGGAGTAGTTGGGGTAGTGTCAATTTTATTCCTATCACTAATCTATATCCACTTCCATTTGAAAAATAGTAAAATGCAAGAAGTACTTAAATTCTAATATTTGATAAAAGAATGGCCTTATTGGTCATTTTTTATAATTTGTCCATATAGTTAATTAGATTGACAAAGTGCAACAAAAATAGTATTATTTTACACGTATTAATATAATAATCTTATGAGGTAAATATGCAAAAAATAAATAGAAAAAAAGTTATTTTAGTGATTCTTGATGGATTTGGTTATGGGCATGATGATAAAACGAATGCTATCTATCTAGCTCAACCAAAAACTTTCTATAGTCTAATCAATAACTTCCCAAATATTAAAATAGAAGCAAGTGAAGAAGCGGTAGCTCTTCCAGCGGGTCAACCAGGTAACTCTGAAGTTGGTCACTTAACTATTGGTGCTGGTAGAATTTTCCATACAGGTATTGGAATCATTAACCATGCTATCAAAACTAAAGAATTTTTCAACAATGAAGAAATCTTGAAAGCTATCAACAATGCAAAAGAAAAGCAATCAAATGTTCATATTCTTGGTTTAGCTTCTGATGGCGATGTTCATGCAAGTTTAAACCACATCTTAGCTACAATTGATTTATGTAACGAACATAAAGTAATTCCTGTATTAGATTTATTCTCTGATGGTAGAGATACTCAAGAAAAAGATTTCATTAACTCAATTAAAATTATTAAAGAAAAATACTTAGATACAAACAAAGCTAAATTAGGAACTATCTCTGGTAGATACTATGCGATGGATAGAAATGGAAGTTGAGATAGAACTGAACTTACTTTCGATGCTTTAACTTCTGTTGGCGAAAATACAAAAGATCCTGTAGAGTTCATTGAAGAATGTTACGCTAAAGATTTAACTGATGAATTCATTAAACCTATGTCATTCAATAATGCTGAAACAATATTAAGAGAAAATGACTCAATGATTTTTGCGAACTTTAGAAGTGATAGAATTAGACAATTAATTCACTTATTTACTAAAAACCCTGAAGACTATGCATATATGTCTGAAAGAACATTCCCAGTATACATTGTTGGGTTCATGGATTACAAAATGAAAGGTATGCAAAATATTGCATTCATTCAAATACCAAATACAGAATATATTGGAAAAATTGCAGCTGACAACAAACTTAAACAATTAAGAATTGCTGAAACTGAAAAATATGCTCATGTTACATACTTCTTAGATAGTATGAATAAAGATAAAGATGAAAACTGTGATTGTATCTTAATACCTTCTCCGTCAGTTGCAACTTATGATCTTCAACCTGAAATGAGCGCTAAATTCATTACTGACTATATTGTAGATAATTTCTCTAAATATGATTTAATCGTTGCTAACTATGCAAACTCAGATATGGTTGGTCACACGGGTAATATGGCGGCTGCTGAAAAAGCGGTTAAATGTATCGATGAACAACTTAAAAGATTAACTGATGCTATCCTTAAGGATGATGAGTATGTAATGATAATTACAGCCGACCATGGAAACGCTGATGAAATGCTTGATAATAATGGTATAATTGTAACTAAACATACAACTAACTTAGTTCCATTTGTAGTATTAGACAAATCTGTTGACCTCCAACCTGCTGGTAGTTTAGTAAATATTGCTCCAACTATTTTAGATTATTTACAAATTGATAAACCAGATTGTATGGAAGAATCCTTGATAATAAGAAAGGGAAATAATTAATGTTTAGAAAAAATAAAATTAACGAAGCAATAAAAAATTCTAATGAAGATGTAAAAAACGAAAGTTTTAGCACCCTTAAAGATGTTAGTGCTCGTTATTCAGAAAAAAAGATAGTTAAGAAACTTTTCATTAAACCGTTAAATGAAGCTTCTGATAATATAAAAGATAAATATAGAAGATACTCTTCTTACATTGTTTCAAAAAAATTCATAATTGAAAAATGCACTTTTGTCGCTATGTATTTGACTTTATTTATACTTGCTGCACTAATGGCATTTTTACCATACCAAACTGGTGGTCTTGGTTCAGAATTTTCAAATTTAACCAATTTTTATACAGCGCTTATTAAAACAGATGGAAGTATCATCTATTCAATTACACCAATGGCACTTTCATTTTTAATAATTGCGATAATTGCGATTATTTATACACCATTTTTTTGAATAAGAAATTTTAAAGGTGAAAGAAAATGAAAAATTTATACATGTAAAGAATCAGCAAGATCAACTGGTGTTGCATTATGTGTTGCTGCTTTCTTAATGTTATTAATGATAGTTTCATTTATAATTCCACCACAAGCAGACATGCTTTTATTTAATCAAAAATTTATTCAATATGAAAACATCATTGGAAGTACTTTATTTTCACAAGAAGCAAAACAAGAAGCGATTCTAAGTATGTATAAACTATTCGGATTAACTCCAACAAGTTTAACTTATGATGAACTAATAAATGAGTACAATGCAGATAAAGCAAATCTTGTTTTCACTCAAATAAGTTCATTGGGTAGTCAATATTCATTTATATTTAATGCTAATATTAATTCTCCGGCAGAATTTAGTGCAATAGGTATTGCATTCTTAGTTATGTTCTCAGTTGGAACATTCTCACTATTCTTTATAATTCCAGTGTTAATTTACTTCTTTAATACAAACGATCTTTATAAAAAAGATCCTAACTTTGATGGACAAGTAACTGTTCTATTTAAAGTGATGCACTTCTTATTAACTCCAAGAGTGAAAAAAGAAAAAGTTGCAAAAGAAGCTAAAAAAGAAAAAACATCTTTCAAATCATATTTAGACAAAATTGGTGACAGATCATTATTAAAAAATAATGAAAGTTCATTTAGTTCTGATCAAACTGACAATACTATAGCTGATCAACTTATTTCAAAAGAAGAAATTGAAGCTAATCAACCACATCAAGCTTTCTTAAGCAAACATGGTGATTGAATGTATCATGATGGCGAAGGGAACTATTTCATTGCTAAAAATGATGAATGAACACCTTTTGAACTTGAGACTAAAGTTCATAAAGCATTTTATGATAAAGGTATTTCTGAATTAGAATTAGACCCATCTAAAAAGACGGCTAAACAATCTATTCTAAAAACTAAATTTAGTAGAGATAAAAATAATAAAAACAAGACATCAATTGAATTACCTGATGACAGTCTTGATGAAATTTTAAAGAAGTTAGATATTTAATATGTACAAAATAAATTCGATAAGATTAAACATTGCTATAAAATGGATTTTGCTACTAATGCAAGTTCTATTTATTACTATGTCTATAATCATGTTATCGGATTTTTTTCTATCTCCAGACTTCTCAATTGGTAGCGGTAAGATAGTATTTGGAATTTATGAAAGTAATGCAATCGAAGGGACGACTTTATTATCGTTTGCACCAAGAGCAAATCCAATTGTATTCTACATTATATTGATTTTATCTTTTGTGTGCCAATTACTCTGTATTTGGAAATTAAAAACAAGTTTCGGTTTTGATAAGAGAAAAATGTTAAAAACAAACTATATAATTGCTATTCAAGGATTGATACTAGTAATTGTACTGACAATCTTATACTTTATAGGGTTGAACATTGAGAAAATTGATATAACACAATATGTCGGTAAGCAAGTCTCACTAAGTCCATACTTCGATTTGGAAGTGTTACCAAACTATACGACAATGTTTCATCAAACAACACCATCAAAAGTTATGATAACTTTAATATCAATATTAATATTTATTAAATTCACGACAATGTCATTTATCTTAACTAACATTGTAAGACAAAAATATATTTAAGGAGAAAACCATGCAAGATTACAAAAATACATTATTAATGCCTTCAACTTCATTTGAAATGAAAGCAGACTTAAAAACTAAAGAACCTACATTACAAAATTGATGACTATCAAATGAAATTTATCGTAAAACTCTTTTGAAAAACGAAAAGTTACCATACTTCACACTACATGACGGACCCCCATATGCAAACGGTAATATTCACGTTGGACATGCGTTAAATAAAATATTGAAAGATATCATTGTTAGACATAAATCAATGTCTGGATTCAATGCAGTTTATATCCCTGGTTGAGATACTCACGGTCTTCCTATTGAAAATGCAATTGCAAAAAAAGATAAAAACTTTGAAATAAATCTTTCAGTTTCAGACAAAAGATCCCAATGTAGACAATATGCATTAGAACAAGTTGAAATTCAAAAAGAACAATTTAAAAGATTAGGTTTAGCAACAGATTTTAAAGATATATATAAAACACTTGATGAGACATTTGTACTTGATGAATTAAATCTGTTTAAAACTTTAGTTGAGAAAAATTTAGTTTTCCAAGATTTTAAACCTGTTTATTGATCTTGAAGTACGAAGTGCGCACTAGCGGATGCTGAAATTGAATATGCTAATGTGACTAGTCCATCGGTATATATAGCTTTTGAATTAGTTGATGCGCCAAAAACTAAAATTATTATTTGAACTACAACACCATGAACTATCCCTTCTAACTTAGCAACAGCAGCTAATCCAGACCTTGAATACTCATATGTTAAAGTTCAAGATGAGACTTTCATAGTAGCAAGTAATCTTGTTGAAAAAATCGCAACTGAACTTAGTTGAGAATCTTATACTGTTGATAAAAAAGTAAAAGGTACTGAACTTGAAAACATTAAATATAGACACCCGTGAATTGATAGAGTTTCACCAATTATTTTAGCTGAGTATGTATCAGCTGAAGATGGTACTGGATTAGTTCATAACGCACCTGGTTTTGGTCTTGATGACTATTACGCATGTCGTAAATATGGAATTGATGTATATTGTCCTATCAACGACTTCGGTAAATTTGATGCAAGTATTAATGACCCTGAACTTGAAAATGTATTCTATACAAAAGCAAATGATATTATCTTAGAACGTCTTACTAACTCTGGTAACTTATTAAAGAAAACAGATTTAGTTCACTCAGTGGCTCACGATTGAAGAACACATAAGCCTGTAATGTATCGTGCAACAAAACAATGATTCATTAACATAGGTAAAGCTTCTAATATAATTTGTGGTTCACTTGAAAGTGATGTAAGTTCATTATCGAGCAAAACTATTGAAAGAATTAAAGAAATGATTAGTAAACGTCAAGAATGATGTATTAGTCGTCAAAGAGTTTGAGGTGTTCCAATTCCAATGATCTTTGATGAAAACCATGATGCTATATTTGACGTTAAATTAGTAGAACATATTGTTTCTATAATTGAAAAAGAAGGTGTAGATATTTGATTTGAAAAAGATGTTGAATACTTCATTCCAGAATGAATGGATAAAACTAAAACATACTTCAAAGAAAAAGATATTATCGATGTTTGATTCGATTCGGGTTCAAGTTATAATGTTTTAAAAAGATTTAATTTACCATATCCAGCGGATATGTACCTTGAAGGTACTGACCAATTCAGAGGGTGATTTAATTCTTCTGCAATTAATGGTGCTATTCAACATGGTAAAGTTCCCTATAAATTCTTATTACAACACGGATTTACTCTTGATGAAAAAGGGTTTAAAATGTCTAAGTCAAAAGGTAATGTTATTGATCCGCTAAAAGTTTGTGGAGAACATGGCGCAGATATTCTAAGATTATGAGTGGCAAGTGCAGAATATAGCACTGACCAAAGATTTGGCAATAGTATTATTAAACAAGTTTCAGAAACATACCGTAAAATTAGAAACACATTATTCAGATATACATTATCCAATTTAAATGACTTTGATGCATCTAAAGATTTCCAACAAACTCTTAGAGTTGAAGATAACTATATCCTTAACCAATTAAAAATTAATTTAGAAAATATTAACAAAGCATTTAATGGTTATAACTTTATTGAAGTTGTTAAGATTGTAACTAACTTCACAAATCAATTAAGTCAATGATATTTCGATCTAATTAAAGATGAGTTATATTGTGGTAATCAAAATAGTGTTGATAGAAGATGTATTCAAACTACATTATTCATTATTGTTAAATCACTTATCATTGCTTTAACTCCAATTATTCCTCATACTTGTGAAGAAGCATATCAAACACTTCAATTCAATGGTAAATTGGAATCGGTGGCTTTAGAAAACTTCCCAACTATTGATAAGGAATTTAATCTTGATTCATTTAAAGTTATTGATACATTCTTCGGGATCAAAGATAAAGTTTATCTAGAACTTGAAAAAGCTCGTCAAGAATCTGTTCTTAAAAAGAATAATGAGGCAATTGTTACAATGCCAAAAATCGAATCTATTTCAGAAACTACATTAGCTAAATGATTAAATGTTGCAGCAGTTAATTTCACAACTGATGAAATAACCGTAAAAAATGCATCATTCAACAAATGTCAAAGATGTTGAAATCACTTTGACAATGCGAATATGCATAATGATGAAATATGTTCTAGATGTAATGATGTTCTAAATAAGAATTAGGCAACCATTACTTTTTCCACTAAGACTTTTTGCTCTTCAGAAACTTCAGCTTCGGTTGGAGTTTTTTTATCTTCTACAACCTCTTCTTTGTTTTCTTTACTTGAAATTATTTTTTCTAATTCTGAACTTAAGTGAATTGCATAATCTCCAAGGATAATTGAAACTTTGTTTCCAGAAATCATAATTCCTCTAGCACCAAGTTTCTTAATCTCTTCTTGGATTATCAATTTAGCATCAACTAATTCTAATTTTAATGTGCTTAATGAAGAAGTTGTTGAAGATATATTTTCAACTCCACCAAGATTTAAAACGAATGCATCAATTTTAAAAGGTATTTTTTCTGATGTTTTTAAAGTAACAACAGTTTCTCCGTCTTTTGAAGATTCCATTTTTTCATTAGCTTCCTTAATTTTATTTTCTAAATGATATTTGAATCAACCTAAAGTTAATATAGTTAGTAAGATAACCAAGAAATCTGACATAAAGTCTTTTTCTTTTTCAACTTCTACTTTATTTTTTGTTTCATTTTGTTTTTTATTACTTGTTTTTTTCTTTTCAGTATTTGACATGTTTAACCTACTTTATTACATTAATAATAATATCATAAATATATATATGATTTGAAGTGTTATAATATTATCACTATGACAAAAAAAGTAAAAATAGATCAAATTAATATTGATAATATAATTAATAATATTTATAAAGATGTTTATGAATCATCACACCATGCTTCTAATTGTTTTAAATGTAGTTCTACTAATATTAAATTAATTAATGAAAATGAAGTCATTTACAAGTGTGAAGAATGTAAAAATTCATTTAGTCCAAGGACTAACTCATTATTTCAAAAAATAAGATTAAATAATAATAATTGAATTAAATTTTTAAAGTGCATGATTAATGATTCAACACTAGAAGAAACTGTTAAAGTAATCGAAACTAATGCTGAAAGTGTCAAAAGACGTTGAAATTTAATATATAATGCAATCGATTGAGATAAATACGAAATTGAGGTTAGAAGTGAACCAACAAAGAATATTTATGCAAATTTTGACATAATAGTAGGTTAACATGGAAAACACAATAGATTTATTACCACATACAATAGAAGTTGAAGAAATAGCTAAAAGTTATAATTCTGATGTTAGTGCTGGACTAACGCAAAACCAGGTAAATAATAACTTGGCTAAATATGGTCCTAATAAATTATCTTCTAAAAAACAAAAATCAATTTTTAGAATATTCTTAGAACAATACAAAGATATTCTGATGATAGTATTATTGGTTTCAGCTACCATTTCGCTATTAGTTGGTATATTCCCAGCTGACGGAGTTAACTGAGGTGCTGAACTCCTTAAAATAGAGGGTTGAGAGAATTTTATCCTAATTGTGTCTGTAACTATTATTAACTCTATATTAGGGACTGTGCAGGTTGTTAAATCTCGCAAGTCCCTGGAAGGTCTTAAGAAGCTTTCTCAAGCTAAAAGTAAAGTTATCCGTGATGGAATTTCTAAATCACTAGACTCAACAGATCTTGTTGTTGGTGACCTTATTATTATTGAAGCTGGTGATATTGTACCTGCTGATGCTAGATTGATTAGTGCAAATAATCTTAGAGTCAATGAATCCTCTTTAACGGGTGAAAGTGTTCCCATTTTTAAAGTGGTTGATGTTATAAACGAAAACGAAATACCATTAGGTGATAGATTAAATATGGTATTCTCTGGGTGTTTAGTTACAAGTGGTAGAGCTATGGCACTTGTTACAAGTGTTGGTGTTGGTTCTGAAATTGGTAAGATCAATAAATTATTAAATGAAACTGATGAACAAAAAACACCACTACAAGTGAACTTGGACAAATTAGCTAAAGTTCTAATGTGAGTAATCCTTGGTGTTACTTTATTATTGTTTGTATTGAATATTTCTAAATTAGCTTTTCTTCCAGAAGTTAATTTAGAAACAGGTTTAAAAGTATTTACAGATACTCTGAACTTTTCAATAGCATTAGCTGTGGCTGTAATACCAGAAGCATTGAGCTCTATAGTGACAATTGTACTTTCAGTTGCAACTAAAAAAATGTCAAAGAAAAATGCTATTATAAAAGAATTGAAAGCTGTTGAAGGATTAGGTTCGGTATCTGTTATTTGTAGCGATAAAACAGGTACACTAACTCAAAACAAAATGACTGTAACAGATTACTTTATAAATAATGAAACTCATAGAGAGTTCCATGAAAAGGTTTCTAATTTAGAACATAGAAAGCTAATTGAGTTCTCTGTTTTATGTTCTGATGCAAAAATAAATGAAGAACATGTTATTGGTGACCCAACTGAAATCGCTCTTGTTCAATATTTACATGATGCTAATATAGATTCCAATGAGTTACATCAAAACTCTAGTAGAATAAGTGAGTTACCATTTGACTCTGATAGAATGATGATGTCGACTCTTGTTCAGTATAACAATAAAAATATCATGCTAACTAAAGGTGCAATAGATGCTATATTACCTAAAGTTACAAAAATAGAAATTAATGGAAAAATTGAAAATATTTCTAAAGAACAATTGGAAGAAATTCAAAATGCAAATAAAAACTATTCTGATGAAGGCAAAAGAGTTCTTACTTTCTGTTATAAAGAAATAAAAACTTCAAACATATCACATGATGATGAAAATGATTTTATATTTATTGGTTTAATAGCTATGATAGATCCTCCAAGACCAGAAGTTATCCAGGCTGTAAAAGAGTGTTATATTTCTGGCATTAAAGTTGTAATGATTACTGGTGACCATGAAGGTACGGCTAAAGCTATTGGTAAAGAAATTGGAATATTCAACCCTGAATATGACTGAGCGATGAGTGGTTTAGATTTATCGAGATCAACTGATGTTGAATTATCTGCAAATATTGAGAGATACACAATTTATTCGAGGGTGTCTCCTGAAGATAAAATTAAAATTGTTCGTGCATGACAATCAAAAGACAAGATTATATCAATGACTGGTGATGGTGTTAATGATGCACCGGCACTTAAACAAGCAAACATTGGTGTAGCCATGGGCATCACAGGTACTGAGGTTAGCAAAGATGCTGCATCCATTATTCTATCTGACGATAACTTTGCAACAATTATTACAGCTGTTAAATTCGGTAGAAGTATTTACAACAATATTAAAGGTGCCATTAGATTTTTATTAACCGGTAACATAGCTACGATTTTTGTAGCGACGATAGTCACTATATTTTCACTAGCATTACAAATCACAATATCACCATTCACTGCAATTCAATTGTTATTCTTAAATTTATTGACGGATTCTTGACCTGCAATATCAATTGGTTTGGAAAAATACCGTAAAGATGTAATATATGAAAAACCAAGAAATTCAAAGGAATTCTTTCTTAATAAGAAGTTTACGATGGATATCCTTTGAGAATCATGTGTGATGGCAATAATAGTTTTAGCCACATTCTTCTTAGTGTTCTATACTGCAAATGGAAATGATAACACACATAATTTTAAACTTGCATCAGGTATGGCATTTATGGCCTTAAGTTTCTGTCGTTTCTTCCACGGATTTAACTGTAAATCAGAAAAACCTATATTGTTCACAAAGGAATTTTTTGATAACAAATACCTTTTATACTCATTACTACTAGGCATGGCTTTAATGTCACTTGTATTCTATACTCCTGGTGTAATTAATTTAATGTTTAGTTTTGAATCATTCTCATATATGGCTGAATATATGATATGGGTTGCATTTGGTTTTGGAGCCTTAACTGTCCCTTTAATTCAAGGGATAAAGTATCTTCAAAAATCAAGAGTGATTAAAACAACTGAAACAACTATTAATATTAATAATTAATTTATAAATAAAAAAAGAGGGTCATCCCCTCTTTTTCTTATCACAATTTTATATGGTGCCGAATGGCAGAATTGAACTGCCGGCTAGGCATTACCATTGCCTTGTTTTACCACTAAACTAATCCGGCCTGGTGGAGATGACGGGAGTCGAACCCGTTTCCACAAAAGAACTTCTAGTAAGCTCTACAGTTTATTTTTACTTTAATACTCTAAAAACAGGGAGTAAAACAAACCTGTTAGTAGACTCAATCTTTGTGCATTCAATGATTAATAAGAGTAAGAGAAAATAATCATTATATCTATTAAAACAAAATTATTACTACAATAGCAACTCATAATAATTTATTTGGTAACTAGTAAGCTAAGAAATTAGCTTGGTTGTTAGCCATAAGTTGGTTAACTTCAAAATCAGTTAATTCAACTTGTTTGTTTTGTTCTTCTGCATTTATTAGAACCTAGAGCTGTAAGGGGCTGACCCCACTGCACTTAAAAGGCGCTCAGTCATGTCGAAACCGTGACATCCCCATAAGATTGTGATATATAAATTATACAAGATATGTTATGATAAGTTAATTTTTTGTATAATACAAGTATGAATAACAGAACTAAAATACTAAAGACATCAATATTAGCATTAACGTTAGTTGCAACATTAACGTCCTTTTCAATGTTAACTATCTCATGTTCTGATGCCAAAGTATTTATAGATAATAATTCTGATCCATATGGTAAGTTTAAAACAAACTTTAGTGAATCTAGTGAATCTGAAGATATAATGGCTAATAATTTTTACAAAAACAATACTGCTAGCATATTTACACAAAATAAAAATTCTAGCACAGGATCAATGGGAACTATTTGAAATTGACCAAATAATGATAATTCTTATAACTATTTTGCTACTAATATTCATGTTGTAGCAGAGGCTATAAAATATGATTATTTATCTAATAGTTACTATCTTGATACATCGTTTAAATATTCATTTTCAAATGACTCATATTCCTATTATCAACTTAAAGAAGTTAGTATACATAAAATATTTGCGAATAATAAAATTGAAGGCAATGTAAATCATTCTAATAATAATTGATATCAGGATTTAGTGATTTTAAAAACAAAAACAAATGTTTTTAAATCAGAAAATACTTTAAATTTTTTAGATACAGATGCTGAATTTAATTGATTATCAAATTCTTTGAAAACTTCCCCCGATAGTCTTGAATTTTATATTGCCGGTTACCCGTGAGACGGTTTTAATGGCTGACCTGATGGAGCTAATTGAATCACTTCTAAATATCAATTTGAAAGTGAAGAGAACTATGTTAACTATGGAATGATACCTAGATTTTCAGATACAGGGTCACTACTTAGCAACTACTTAACAAATGATTCTTTAGGTTTAAATTTTGGGAACATAAATCATAAAAATTACAGTTTGCAATTATTATTGCCTGAATTTAATTTTGGTGGTGGGTCTAGCGGCTCTCTCGTATCTGTTATGTACGAAGGGCGTTTGATGCCGATTGGGATATATTGGGGAGTATATACTCAAACATCTGATAGAGGAACAATTTCAACTGGTGGAATAGACCTATTCTTCGCAGCCAATGATTATTTATATGCTAATGGTAAATTAACCATGCCAAAATATAACCATTCTCCAAGCGTAGTATAATTAAGAATATTATATTTTTACTTTTACATAAAAATGATGTAGAGATTCTTTACTTGAGTTGTTATTATGTTTTGAGTGTGAATATTTAAAACCAGATTTTTCAATAACTCGCTTTGATCTAGTGTTGAAATCGGCGTGTGAAACTCAAAGTGCATCTATGCCATTATTAAAAGCATATTTTGTCATAGCAGCAACAGCTTCGCACATTATATTTTTCCCTCAATAATCAGGACTCAATCAATAACCTATTTCTAAATTGTTAAGTTTATTGATAGAATCGTAATTACCTCTTTTATGCAACCCTATACTTCCAATTAGTTCATTTGAGTCCTTAAGCGCTATTGCAAAAATTTCCTTGTTATTGGTAAAACTAGACAATAATTTAATTGAATCTAACATTGACTCATGTGTTGGAAAACCTGTGTTGAGTGAAACTCTCACATCAGAACAGTACTTAAAAAATAAAATAGCATCCGTCATTTTATATCTTCTTATAATTAATCTATTTGTAAAAATCATATATATTTATAAGTTATAAATTAAAAACTTTTCATCATTCTTTTATCATCTTTAGCCTTCATATCTTCTCTTTTATCATGAAGTTTTTTTCCTCTGGCTAAAGCGATTTGTAATTTAATTTTACCCTTTGATCAATAAATCTTTATTGGAATACATGTTAGCCTGTCTTTTTTAATGTTGAATGATAATTTAATTATTTCATTTTTATTGAGGAGTAATTTACGAGATCTATAAGGATCTGTATTTTGAATATTTCCCTCAAAGTAATTTGCGACATGCATATTAACTATAAAGACCTCTCCCTTTGAAATGTCAATATAAGCTTCATTGATACTGCAATTGGCACGTGAAATAGATTTAACTTCGCAACCAATTAAAACAATACCTGCTTCAATTGTCTCTAATATTTCATAATTTCTATACGCATGTTTATTTGTGGTAATTAATCTCATATCAATTATTATATAGTAAAAACTAATTTGTTTCCATTTACCATGCTAAGTTTAAATTTTTGTCATGTTATAATTATGTTATGCAAGATAAAATAATTGACAAACAAAAAGTCATTAAATATGATAAATTTAGAGGCCTTTATAAGTGTATGTTCATTCGAGAAACTACCACAAAAAAGAAATGGCAAATCATTGTCTCGCTGATTTACAATATTTTAATGAGTGCAATTCCAGTGCTTTCATTTGTACCGATTTTTGGAGCGTTTAATCAGGAGTGACAACACGGCCCTTGATTAACTGTGACATTTGTAATGGCAATTGTATTCATCGTTGATTATATTTTAAGATTAACCGTAATTCGTTATTTTTATGATGAGAAAAATGTATTTAAATTATTTAAGAAACAACTTCAAAGTGTTTGAAGTAATTATCAATTTTTAAGTGGACTATCAATTATTGTAGTTACATTAAGTTGTGGTATGCTTGATTCTAGTGGTATTATTATTAACCCAGAAAAAGTAGATGTTACCACTGTGACAATTGCCTTTAATATTTTATTGTTTGGGAATTTAATGGGAATCTATTCTAGAATAATTGTAAAAACAATTAATCAGGAAAATGTTAAGATACTTAAAAAATTATTAAATTCAAAATATAAATTGCTTACGTTGTTCATATTATTTACTGGTTTATATGTTCTATTATTCGCTTATATCATTTATAGTCTAGAGTCTCCCGTTGATGGCACACATATAACATCAATGTCTGATGCAATTTATTTAGCATTTATAACAATGACCACAGTTGGTTTTGGGGACATTACAGTTGCAACTACAGCTGGTAGAGTATTTATTGTTATTCTTGCTTGTTTAGGGATTTGTACATATGCATGAATTGGATCATTTTTTGTAAATGTATTTGTAGATTTTCAAAATATTAAAAAGAGCATTCAACATGATACCAAGGAATCCAAGGATAAAGAATACTCAATGAAGTTTATTTTATCTTCAATTGATAATATAGTATTAAAGAACTTATTGGAATCAGGACTTATTGATATGGATAAATTTGAGAAAATATCTTCTAACCGTAATATTATTGATACTTCAGAAAATTATGAGTTTAATCCAAGTGATTTTGTTTTTGATTATAAAGAACAAAAATTATATTTTATGTCAATTGAAATGGGTGTTTATATAAGTGATATATACAGTATTAAGAATGCTGAAAATGCCAAATGATTAGCAGTTAAAGAAACTCCTAAGCAAGTTCACAAAACAGTTTTATATAATGTTCCATTTAGGTTAATAAATGAAATTAAAAAGAAAGATAAAAACTTTCCTGTAATATTTTCTTCTAAAACTATTGACCCCTCTATTAAAAGAATGGTTATTTATCAAAAGAAACCATTTAAGGCCTCAATTGGCGAGATTAATGTTCAACACATAGTTAGATTAGAAAAAGATGTAGTTTGAAGATTATTTGGAGATTTGACTAATATGAAAAAAGAAAAATTTGAATCTAATTTTTCTCGTAATAAAAGTATTTCTGTCATTATAGTGAAAGATATCACAAGATATGAAGATGTCAAATTACTTGACACATATGGCATCAATTCTGATGCAAAATTAGACCCAATTATTTATCTAACATAAAGTTATTTTTGTCTGATGAATATATTTTCAATTTTAATGGCTTTTGGAGTATCCTGATCAATTTGAATATATACTGCATTAAATTGGTATGGACCGTTAGCTGGCGTTAATCTAAATCTAGGTGATCTATCATAAAACATTTCAAGTAAAGTTTCTGGGTTTGCTCCAATTGCCCCCTCGGATGGACCAGTCATTCCAACATCTGAAATATAAGCAGTCCCATTTTCAATGTTACTATCGTTTGTTTGAATATGTGTGTGGGTCCCAACTATTACACTTGCATGTCCAATAAAAGCCCTTTGGAAGCAATTTTTTTCACTTGTAGATTCACAGTGAAAATCAACTATATGAATTGTCTCTTTATCAACTACAGAAGAAATCTCCTCCATTCTAGTGAAAGCATTAACAGTATCACAGTGCCTGCAATGAGTTGTTTTCCCCATCAAGTTTGTTAGACGAATTTTTCTATTTTTTCACTCAAAGCAAATAGTGCCATTTCCAATGTATGCCAAAGAACTTCTGCCAACTATGTTATCAGGTCTCACAATATTTGTTTTCTCTAGAACAAATGCATAGTCATCCTGGTCTCATGTGTGATTCCCCATTGTAATATAATCTACACCAGCGTTTATGACTTTGTTGTAATCTTCATTGCAAAGACCTCTACAATTAGTAGTATTTTCAGCATTAGCAATAACTAAATCAATTTTATATTTTTCTCTAATTTTAGGAAGTTCAGACTTTATGGCTTCTATGCCTGTATTTCCGAAAATATCCCCTATAAACAATATGTTCATAATCTCTTTCTACGATAAGAATTCTTATCAATGATTAATACATATAATATACCACAATTTTATTGAGTGGTAAATCAAAAATAGTTAATAGATTTTCAAAAAGAAGATATTATACAAATGATTAAAATGATTTTAATGCAGCATTTCAGTAAAAAAAATTTAAAATACAATCAAAAATTATATTTTTGATTTATTAGAAGTGGATATTATATTAATATATAATTTATAAGTAATATATAATAGGGATTTGCTATGAAAAGATGTTTGAAATGAATAATTTGTGCCTCAACAGCTGCTATTTCACTAACTGGAATCGGCGTCGGCGTCGGCGTTCACTATGGTCTTCTTAATAACCAATCATTTGATAATGGTGAACTTGAATTAAAACCTGATTATAATAAAAAAAATACTAGAGATCAAGTTATTGATTTATTAGTTAACTTTAAAACTCAAG
>JBOFTB010000050.1:0-1472 GCA_051651845.1 Mycoplasma sp.
TTCTTTTGTGGCGAAGAGGTGCCCCATAGGGGCACACTCGTAGACACGGCACATCTTTACTAAAAAGGTAATTGACTTGCGTCTGTCGTTATCTTCATTCTTTTAACAGGTCTTAAATCATCCATTTCTTCTTTCGTTGTTATAGATGTATTTCTGGCTCTCTCATATGCATTAATTAAATTACGTTCATCATTAATTTTCTCTAAATTTCCATCACCTTGAATATTGATAAGTTTCGTTTTCTTATCATCTGCACTTATTAAGCCTTTTCTTATTGCTGTTGATTTCTTTAATTCTTCTCCTGCAAATTCAGCAAAGTCAAGCTCAATAAGCCAGCTGATTTTTGTTTTCTTATTAAGACTGATTCCTCTCATACTATTGATTTCTGTAATTCCGAAATATGTCGATACATACTGAGCAAATTTAACGGGATTTAAAGGCTTTAAATCCATATATTTTATCATAAATAAACGAATGTCAAGCGTAGTTAATTTCTTTATTGTAAATAGGTGAGAACACATTAATAGTGTGTTTAATTGCTTTTTGTTCTCTATATTATCTGCTAATTCCTCAGGAATAACGATAAATCTATTTCCATTGTGATTTTTAAAATTGTCATTAACTGTATTGCTCATTATACATTCCCAAAACATATCGTTTGAACTGTCAAAGCACTCCTCTTTTAAAATTGCTACCATATTTTCTTCATAAATTTTATACATATCAATTATCTCCTAACGCTTTCGAAGGTGCGTTTTCCTCTTATATTTTTTTATTAAATCTTAAACCTTAAACCTTAAATCTTAAAACTTAAATCTTAAAACTTATATCTTAATGCTTACTACTTATAGTCTTAAAAACATAAAGGATAAAACAATAATTTATTGTCTTTTACCCTTTACTCCACTTCATCTTTATTACTGTAAACATCTGCTCTTAATTTTCTCGTATCATCAAACACGTAAGTAATTATCTCAAAACCTTCAAGCATATTTACAATTCTCCATCCTTGATAACCTAATCTAGTAAGCTTTGACGCTAGTTTCTTATTAGCTGTTATAAATGGTTTTTTCATATTCATCACTCCTATTTTTTTTATCTATACTATATTATAAGTCAAAAAATTTTAAAATATATCTTTTTTTTAAAAAAATATTTTTTTATTTTTATGATGCTTTATTTTTCTTGTATACTATTATTATAAGGAAAAAAATTTAAAATGTATCCTTTTTTTTAAAAAAATTTTCTTTTTTTTTATATTAATATTATATTACAAAAAATAATTTTTGTCAAATCATCGACCTTAAACCTTAAACCTTAAATCTTAAAACTTAAATCTTAAAACTTAAAACTTATATCTTACTACTTATAGCTCTAAAAATCTATATGAAAAATCAAACATTTACTGTCGGTTTCATTATACTTTTGAATTCAAAATTTCCCGTAGGTATGTATATATGTATATAAGTAAA
>JBOFTB010000051.1:0-6133 GCA_051651845.1 Mycoplasma sp.
CATTTTTGGAGACAATAATGATTAAACTAACAAATCAGAACAACTGGATGGACATTACTGTCCCGGTCGATACCACTCAGGTTTCGGTCACCATCCCGTATCGCACAGATAAAGACCTCGACGTCTACCAAGGCACTCGCAAACTTGGTCTTGGTGCAGAATACACCATTTCTGGAAACCCACTGTTGGGTCAGTCCGTGGTCACCTTCGTGGTCACCGTCCCAGCTCGTACCCGACTGTTCTTCATTCGAAACACCGATGAAGTCCGTGTCACCGATTTTGAACGCGCAGCCTACTTTGAAGAGAAGTTGCTTGACGCCGAGTTTGACAGTCAAATCCGGATGATTCAGGATAGCAAGATGTATCTGACTACATCAGCTCACATCCACCCGACTGACATTTCCAAGTTCACTACACAGCTGCCACCTGCTTTTGCTAATGCGGTTATCTGTGTTAATGAAGCGAATGATGCTTTCACCTACGTAGACCTGTCCCAGCATCCTGAGTTACTTGAGTTCCTGCGCAAGTGTAAGGAAGAAGCTGACCGTGCGAAGGCTGAAGCTGACCGTGCTGCTAAAGCTGCTGCCGAGGCTAAAACTTCTGCTGAGTATGTGGATAGTGTCTATAGCACATTCTCCAAGCTTGCTGAAAACCAGAAGGCTATTGAGACCATTGCTATTGGCAACAAGACAGTTATCACATTCAAGAAAGTCTTCGTGAATGCGGCTACCATCTTTGTCTCCGGCAAGAATGTGGATCAAGGCCGACTGCACCCAGAGGTTGATTACAAGATTGATGGTATCAACCAAATCACTTTGGCTCGTCGCTACCCACCTAACACCTTTATCTCTGCCGAGCAATACATCAAGCACGACACCGACAGCACTGCATCAGTGTGGAACCGTCGTGTTATCGATGCCACTGTTGGAAACACCTACGCGCAGTATAAAGATGGTGACCGCACTTTAGAGCCACGCCTGCGCTTTGAAGACCAGCACTACCTGCCACTGTTCGATAGCTCTACTCCTGTATTGCTGAATGGGTTGCCTGTCAAGCTGGACAATGGTGTTATCCGTATCCACACTAACAAGGGCGACAAGGACTTCTCTCGTGTTATTGCGGAAGCAATCAGCCAAGAAACTGGGATTGTTGCTCGTGGCTCTACCGCTAGTCGTAAGCTTGCGGATCGTTTCGCTGATACTCTAAGCATGAAAGACTTTGGTGCTGTTGGTGATGGTGTCACCGATGAACAAGCTGTATTTGACGCACTGGAAGCAGGTTTCACTAACAAGACAATTTCTCTCGAAGATAAAACCTATCGGGTGACGAAGCTACCAATCAAGAACAAATACACCAACGGGCATTTTAAGATAGGCGACAGGATCCACCGCGCTCTATTTGATGGTGCTCCTATGTGTGGTGGTGGTCGTATTGCGATGGGTAAAGATGCTCTGGCAGCACTGCCACGCGACTATGATGTAGGCGAGTTTGGTCTTGTTGTGGCTATGGGTGCTGGTGCTCTGTCTGAATGCACCAGAGTTAAAAAGACTATTGCTATTGGCACTAACGCTCAAGGCAACTCCCCATGTAGCCGAGATAACATTGCCATTGGTGAAGACACTCTGAGATTTGTAGCTGCTCGCACTCCTGATTACGACCAGAAGCAACAGCAAGGGACACGAAACATTGCTATTGGTGGCAACTCCGGTCGCTTTGTTCGAGAGGGTTCCCATAATGTATCAATCGGTCGTAATGCTGGACAGTGTGTCCTTGATGGGAAGAATGTCACCGCAATCGGTTCTAACGCTGTCGGTGGTAATGCTCCTATTGGGTTGTCTGGTGTTATTGAAAACTGGGCACCGTTCAACGATACCGATGGGACAACCGCAGTTGGCTCCGAGGCATTACAGCGAGTAATCACTGGATACAACGTTGCTATTGGTAACAAGGCGTGTCGTCGTCTGGTTGTAGGTCGAGGCAACGTTGCGATGGGGCCAAACACTTTACAACAGATGGAGAACAACCTGTCATTCAACGGTGGCATCCAAACTAATGTCGAGGTAGATGGCACATACAATCACGCCGGAACTACTCTGACTATTTCTCTTGTGTCTGCAACTTCTATCAAAACTGGTGACATTGTTGGTATCCGGTTGCTTGATGGTGGTTCACAAACCTTCCAAGGTGATGTCTGCCCGGCTACCGTAGTTTCTGTTAGTGGGAATACATTCACAGTTACTCACCCAGTTAGTCGTCAAGCTACAGGCACAGCAAAGTTATACTGGATTTCTACTGGTGCGTCCGGCCCGAAGTCTGAGTTCAACACCGCTATCGGTGGCAAGGTTGCTATCAACTTTGAGATTGGTTCTGAGAACACCGTAATCGGTTATGCTTCTATGATTGATGCTGTCTCAACTGATGGTGCTGTGTCAAGGAATAGTGCTATCGGGTTCCGCGCACTGAGTGGCACCGTAAAGCCTACATACTGCACTGCTCTCGGTCATGATGCTCTGCGCGTTGGTATGGACGGACAGGTGGCTACCGCTCCTATCCATAACTGTACTGGCGTAGGTGCTGGCTCCCGTATCTCTGGTGATAACCAAGTCCAGCTGGGGAACTGGGAAACTACAACCTATTGCTTTGGCACTGTCCAGAACCGCTCTGACGCCAGAGACAAGATTGATGTAGAAGACACTGCTCTTGGTATCGACTTCATTCTTGGCCTACGCCCTGTCGATGGTCGTTGGGACTTGCGTGAAGCATACAGCGATACTGATGGCGATGTCACCAAGTCAGTTGCCAAAGATGGCTCTCGTGCTCGCAAGCGTAAGCACCACTGGTTTATTGCCCAAGAAGTCAAAGCACTCTGCGACAAGATGGGTGTTGAGTTTGGTGGTTACCAAGACCACAAGGTCAATGGCGGTGCTGATGTCCTGACACTTGGTTACGATGAGTTCATTCCACCGATGACCAAGGCTATCCAAGATTGTTGGAAGCGCATGGACGAGATGGAGAAGCAGACCAAGGCTATCCAAGATTGTTGGAAGCGCATGGACGAGATGGAGAAGCAGACCAAGCTCGCTATGTCCAAAATCGAGTGGCTGACCGCGAAGGTTAAATAATGGTGAGCCCTCTCATAGTGGGAGGGCTCTTTTATAAGGAATAAAAATGTTCATTTTTAATACTATCCGTGATTTAGGGAATGCGCAACTCCTAGAACACGACCTCATCCACATTATGGGTGAGAACACTATTGGCGACCGTGCTCCTATGACTGGCATCGTGCGCAAGAATGATTTTATCACCGCTAACCGCAAGGTGCCTATCACCAATAACATGTTCGTGGAAGTTTTCCCTGATACTGTTATCGCTGACTTCAATGCCGACACTGCTACTATTGCTGTCACTGGTTCGACAGTTCGTCGCACCCTGAAAGCTCGCGCTGATGAGTTCCTACAGATTGGAGATTTTGCTACAGAGGCAGAAGCAATCACCTACGCCGTCAATAACAAGGCTGCTATTGCTAATGCCACCACTCCATACAAGGTGTTTGTTGGAAGTGGGTCTCCATTCAAGACTATCAATGATGCTATCATAGCTCTGTCGAAAGTCAAGCCTGCTGTTGTTCTTGGTGGTGGGTTTAGTGAAATCGTCCTGAAATCTGGCTTCACTATGGCTGAACAAATCATTCTCGACAATGGTCAAGACCTGAGTTGGATTCGCATTACTGCCGAGGATGCTGTCGTCCCCGTAGACCATACCAAGATTACTATCGCCCTGAGTGATAAAGAAAGTTCCATGTTCCCTATCTTTGGTGCTCGCAACAGTTCAACTCTTCCAGTTATCGGCTGCAAGTTTGCATACTCAAGCAACACCACTGCGAAGGATGGTATCGCTGTCATTGTGAACTCTAACGTCCAAATGCTGCCGGGTGCTGGTGTTGTTCGGGCGTTCAATGGCCTACGTGTCCTCTATGGTTCGACTGCTGTTTGTTACATGGAAGGTCTTGTCTCTGGTGGCGGTGGCACTGGTGCTGGTGATGTTCTTGGGGTTGATTTCAGCTACGCCAAAAACCGTGGCCTTCACGTAGCACATGGCTCGATGGCTAACCTTGCTCGCTCTAACTTTAGCTACTCTGGTGGTGATTATGGTGTTTATTGCATCTGGAACTCACGGGCAGACCTATACCAATCTGATGCTTCGCATGCTGCTGGCACCGCATTCAACTGTCGAGATGGCTCTATTATGAACTGTCGAGAGAGTTCTGCTTCACACTCCAAGCGAGGGTTCCACGCACTCCACGCTGGTATCATTAATGCTCGTAGTAAGGCCGATGGGTCGCAGGATAAGTGGGTCAAGGACAGTGCCAAGTTCTGTAGCCAATACGGTATTCTTGCTTCTGGTAGTTCTCGTGTAGAAGCTGCGGAAGTTGATGTGTCTGGATGCACTGGTTCTGCTGGTTGTTCTGCCTCTGATAGCTCTACCGTGTCATTCCAGTTGGGGACTGCGCTCGACTGTAAAACTCGTGGCGTCTGGTCTCAAGGTGGTTCTGTTGTTCATTGTGATGGCGTAGATGTATCTGGCTCGAAGATGGGGTTTGTAGCAGACAATGGCGCAACTATCACCGCGCAGTCTATTTCACGAACAAGTAAAGCAAATAACTGTTATGACTTCGGTTGTCTTGCCACTAATGGTAGTCGTATCACATTCGGTAAGGGTGAGGCGTCTGGTTGTGGTCGAACCATTGAGGCGAGAGAAGGATCGATGATTAGTGCTCGTGGTGCTATCTTGACTAATGCTCGTGCTCGTGCGGTATCCGCAATCGCTGGTGCTGAAATCTGCGCAATTGAAGCAGACCTGAGTGGTTCACAAGACCGTGCTATCACCTCTCGTGATGGTTCTCGTGTATCTGCCACTGGCTCGAAGATTAATGTTCCGTCAGTAATCTGGGATGCCGAGGTTACCGAGGGTGGATTGATTTTCTTGGGGACTGCTACTGGCTTTATCAAGTTCAACATCGATAGAAACCAGTTCACGCCAGCTGGCACTATCTACGAGGCTACTCCGACGACATACAAGCCTAACGATGCTGAGACATACGGTATCTAACAACAAGAGCCCCTCTATCCCGGAGGGGCCACTAACGAACAGGTAATACCAATGACAGACATTTCAAAGCTACTGGCAGGTGCTGGCATCTCTATGACAGCACTACTGGGTTTCATCGGGACACTGCATAGTGACGTTCAAGTTTTAAAAAGTCAAGTCCACGCTCAACAGCAGACTATGGTTGACATCACCAAAGACTTGAGCAAGAACCAGCTCTCCATCACCCACATCCTTGGAGAGATGAATTCTCGCCTACGTGTTCTTGAGGTCACCACTACAAACGAAAAAACCAGCCGATGAGGCTGGTTTTGTTTTAGTCATGGTCGATTAGGGAAATTACCTCATCGACACTCTTCATCTGGTGTGCTACAGCCTCGCTACGGGCCATCAGAGCCTCGTGTAGGAATACGTGGGACTTCCCGCACTCTACGTATAGGGCTACCGCCAGAAGGCCACACAGGGCTATCCAGACGCATTCTCGGATGTGATGTAGTTTCATGTTATTCTCCAAAGAGGGGCTTCGGAGTGAAGCCCGATCTATTATTTAAATGCTTTCTTGACCATAGCATCAAGCTCACGCCTGTTCTCTTTTGCTTCGCAGGCAGCGAGTGCAGCTTTGGTAGGACGGAAGTCCATCACCATCTCAGACAGACGGTCATTGTCGCGACCAACCATACCAGCGTAGTCTTTGTAGCCGATAACGTCACTGCGCAACTGGTTCACGTAGACACCACCAGCACAGATAACGACGAGTTGGATAACGAGTGCTACTACCATTAGTTTCTGTTTCTGTTTCTGTTTCTGTTTCATTGCCTTTCTCCTGATTTGATGGAGCCAGTATACCAGCTCCATTTGTTGTGTCAAGTCCTGCGTAGACAAAGTTCTAAAAGTTCTTCGTCACTCAGTGGAGGCCAACCGTAGTTGGCTCTCCGAATGTTGATGCTCATAATCAACCGTGCGTATTGGAAGTCGCTCATTTTTTCTTCGAGTTCCGACGGACACCGCTCTGGTGAAGGATGTTGTT
>JBOFTB010000052.1:0-2585 GCA_051651845.1 Mycoplasma sp.
ATTTTTCACAATTGAAAATAAGGTTGAAGGTGCAGTTTACTCTGTAACTAATTTACAATTAAAAACTAAAACAAACACTGAAGAAAGAGATGCAACCATCACAATTAACGTTTCTAAAGTTCAAGATAAAGATGGTACAGTTATTGAAACTGGCAAATCTTTTGATATCGACTTTAAAACTTCAGAAATTGCTCCGCCAGGAGTTTTTAAAATGAATGAATTTGGTTGGATCTCAATATCAGAAAAATGACTTGAAACAGAATATGAAAATTGGGATGGAATTTTAACAATCCCTACTAAATATGAAGATGAATATATAAGGGGATTTACAAGTGCAGCATCAATCGAGCAATCGTTTTGTTACCCTATTAAAGAAAAATTGAAAGAAATTAGATTTTCTCAAGAAAATGTAGAAGCACCTAATACTATTAAAAGCTGAGGTTTGACTAATGCTTTTTGAGGTGCCGCAAAACTTGAAAAAGTAATATTTGGTCCAATGGTAGAGGAGACTGGTGTGTCAACTTTTAAAGATTGTGTTATGCTTAAAGAAGTAGTTTCGTTGCAAGCAAATATAATCAATGATGCAGCTTTCTTTGGTTGTGTAGAATTGAGTAAAATTGACATTTCAAGCGCGGATGTTATTTCAAATAATGCATTTGAAAATTGCAAAAAATTAGAAACAATTAATTTATCAAATAACATTAATTATATAGGTACAGGAGCTTTTAAAGACTCTGGTTTAATTGGTAAATTAGTCTTACCAGATTCTATTTTAGATATGGGAGCAGGTGTATTTTCTGGTTGTAATTTAGAAAGTATTGCAGTGAGTCAAATTCTTCTCAATAAGGTAGATAATAGTACAAATAGTTGAGCTTATGGATACTGAAATGGACAAACTATTCCAAATTCAAATATCATTATAAAAGTTTAGATATTTATTAGTGAAAGTTAAAAAATCATAAAAAATGTTTAAGTCCTATAAATTGAAAGTGATACCTTTAAAAAATAATATAATCACGTTATTAATGTATCAAATATTTATATTAAAACTATTATTAGCAAAGTAAATTTACTCTTTTAAAATACCATAAGAATATATGATAACTTGATAATCTTAAAAAAGTTTTTGTTCATGTGTTCTAAATTCATTTAAAAAAATGAATAAATCAAATCGCTATATCTTCTTTTATAAAGACAAAGTAATGAATAATTTGAGTGAGACTTTTATTCAAGTATATAAGTATATAAAAATAACTCGAAATGCATTATTGTAGTTCGAGTTATTTTTTATAAAAGAATTTTATTTGTTGATTATTAATATTGTTATTACTTTGCTTAAACTATTAATTCTTAAAAAGAAGTTCAACCACCATCGGTCGTTAGGATTGCACCAGTCATATGGGAAGAATCATCAGAAGCTAAAAATAAAATTGAAGCTGCTTGTTCATCAGCAGTTGCATCTTTATTAGAAACCTCTTTCAAGATACTTTTTGTTTTAGAACCAGCCATTGATTGTGCAACTGATGGATCTACTCCATTTGAAATTGCCTCTTGTCTTTTACTCATTACAAATTTCATTGCCTCATCAACCATAGGCGTTTGAGTACCAGCTGGATTTACTGAATTAACCCTTATATTAAAACGGGCATAATCAAGGGCTAAATTTTTAGTTAATCCATTGACTGCATGTTTAGATGCAACATATGCAGGATTCCCTGGTAAACCAGTAATTCCAGCAATTGAAGCATTATTTACAATCACCCCAGCAATTTTATGATCTATAAAATGTTGTAATTCATATTTACAACAGTAATAAACAGAGTAGAAATTATTATTCATTGTAAAATCCATCTCAGATTTATCTAATAAATGAACTGGAGATGGATTTCCCATCACTCCTGCATTATTAATAGCAATATCAATTTTGTTGAATTCCGCAATCCCAGTTGCTATTAATAATTTAACATTTTCTTCAACTGATAAATCAGCATTAATATAAATGGCATCTCCGCCACTTGCATTAATTTCATTAGCTAATTTGATCCCTAATTCTTCTTTAATATCATTGAGAATGAGTTTAGCACCCTCTTTAGATGCTCTTATTGCAACTGCTTTACCAATTCCATCACTAGCTCCTGTGATTAAAATAACCTTATCCTTGAATCTATCTTTAAAAATATTCATATTTTCCCTCTTATTTACAATATATATGTGTTTAAATATTATAAATCTATTAATTTAATAATTGATTATTAATGGAGATAAGAACAATTTTATATTGCGTTATTGATAAAAAATAAAGAGAAATTAAACTTTCTAAAAATAATATTAATTATTTATTAATTCAATAAAATATATAAAATAGTATTGATGATTAATTTGTTAGTTAAAAAGTATAGATTAAAAATAAATTATATAACTTAATTATATGGAGTACTCATTCTACTAAGGCAACGTAAACAGTTTTGTGGAAACTCACAATAGGATGTAAGTCCATCTATATATTTATAACATATAATCTTGTAGGTTTTCACTCTCCGGAAACAATATAGCTAATTGATTTATGATCGTGCATCAATTGCGAA
>JBOFTB010000053.1:0-1357 GCA_051651845.1 Mycoplasma sp.
GAGTCAAAAATAATATGTATTAATAGAGAAAGAGTTAATATAGTTGGTAAAATCGATATGATATGCTTTGATAAAACAGGTACATTAACAGAAGATCATTGAGATATATCAGGCTATAAGCCGATTATATTAAAAGATAACAAATTTATATTTGACGACTTTCAAAAGTCAGCTGATGAATATGCTGGTGTATGTTACTATCATTATAAAGATAAAGTTAAGAATAACTCTAAGGATAAAGTGAAGGATTTAAAACAATTATTCATTGAATGTTTAGCAACATGTCATGGAATAACTACTGTTAAAGGTAAAATGATTGGTGATCCAATAGATGTAAAAATGTTCCAAGCATGTGGATGGGCTTGAAAAGAAAACGTTGAAAATAAGAATAATTACGATTCATTAGTACTTGCATATGTCAGACCTAAAAACGAAACAGATATACATATTAAATTAACTCAAGATAATGACAAAAGTAGTAAAAATGAAGAAAAAATATTAAATGATCATTATGAATTAGGAATAGTTCGCAGATTTGACTTTACATCTAAATGACAGAGAATGGCAACTATAGTAAAAGATCCAAATGAAAAGTATTTCAAAGCTTTTTGTAAAGGATCCCCAGAAAAGGTTAAAGAATTATGTAAACCTGAATCAGTCCCTGAAGATTTTAATGAAATTCTAGCTGGTTATACGTCAAAAGGTTTAAGAGTTCTTGCAATGGCTACTAAGTTTGTTAAAATGGATTTTACTCAAGCACAGCAAGTAAATCAAGAATTTATCGAAAAGAATATGATCTTCCTCGGCTTATGAATAGTACAGAATAAATTAAAAAAAGCAACAAGTTCCTCAATTAGAACATTAGATAAAGCTCATTGAAGAATGGTTATGGCTACAGGAGATAATATACTAACTGCTATATCAGTTAGTAAAGAATGTAATTTGATTCCTAACAATGCTATCATCTATTCATGTGAATTATTAAAGGAAGAAGGTCAAAATCAAAATTTAATATGGAATGGTGTAGAAAACTTTGAAATTGATAAAGCAGAAACTAATAAAGGTACTGGAGATGACAAATGATGATGACTAAATCAAAAAGTAAATGAGAGTCGTTGCTTTGATGAAAAATTCCCACCTGAAACATACCACAACAATGCAGATAATACAAGAGCAGATCATGATCTGCAACAAAATTATCAAAATGACTTAGAATCGAAAAATCAAATAATTTTAGAATCAGAAATAATAAATATAGAAGAAGATAAAAAGCCTTTTAAAGAAAATGATGATTTTGTGTTGGCTATTACAGGTAATACATTAGAGCAATTGTTTAAAAAGAAAAAGAAGTATTTAG
>JBOFTB010000054.1:0-5735 GCA_051651845.1 Mycoplasma sp.
CTAACATTTTAGCTAATGGATATGTTGCATCTACTCTTAAGAGTTTTTGAGATTCGCTAAAAGCACTTATATATTGTTCTCTGTAATGACCTAATGATGAAGCAAAATAATTTGTGTATTCTTTTATATTATTAATCACACCATATCAATATACAAGAAGTCTTCCGGTTCTCCCGTTGAAATCAAAATAAGGATGAATAATTTCAAAATAGTAATGCGCTAATAATACATTAAATAAATGCTGTGATTTTGTTAAGTCACAATTATCATTCATAAATTGGAATAAGTAATCCATATGTTTTTTAATTTCTAAATGATCAATTCCGTGATACTTAGAAATACTAACCCCATCATCTCTATATATTAGATTATTGGGTAATGTATTTTCAAACATTTCAATATTTGTAGTTAGTATTCTATAAATAGTAGAAAGATTAGATTCATTGATATCAGGCTTTATTGAAACATATTGAATTGAAGTCCATAAATTTTTTTCTAATCGCATTGGTGAATGGTTATCTTTTAGTTCTTGGTTAGATAATATCTTTGCAATGTCTTTTCTTGATGACGATTCATGTTCAATAAATAAAGAATAGAATATTTCATCTCTTATCATTTTTGAATTATGATCCGTTATATTTAGTTGTTTAAGTGAGGTGATTTTATCAACAAGAGCTATGTACTCATTAATCTTTGAATCAATGATTGATCTACAAACATATATATCATTATTTAATATTGATAGATTCGTTTTAGTGTAATCTGGATAACGTGTACTTAATTTTTCTATCACATCTTTTTCTGTGTGTGATTTATTTAATAATAGTTTATCTGCGTAATATAATGTGGTTTTCATTTTTATTCCCTTTGTTAAAATTATATCACATTTACCTTTTTTGAGAAAAAAGTAAATTAAAAGAAAAATAGTAGGTATCAATTAATATTCATCACCTTTAATAAGGTTTAATATTATTCTTTAAATTCTTCTCCACCTCAACTTCAGTTGAAAGGTCATATCAATATTGAGTTCTAGTCAAATCAATTTCAACAACATCACCATTTTTATAACATAATGCTAAATTCATTTGAGCATCTGCATTGTCTTGTTTAGCTGCTAATTGATATCAACGTGCAGCTTCTATATCATTTCGTTCTACACTATCACCATTAGCATAACATTCACCTAATTGGATTTGATTATTATCTATATTGTTCATTTATTATATTCCTTGTATATCTTATAATGATTTCGATTATATGTTTCATAAGTTAGATAATAGTTGAAATAGATTATTGGGACTAGTTTGCCTAATTGTTTAATTAGGGGATAAAAAAATCATGATTGCTCATGACTTTTTCTTTTAAAAATAATTTTTATTAAAAATTATCTATTAGCTCTTGCGATGATTTCAGCTTCTTTTTTTGCTTTGTGTGATTTACGGAAGAATAATGAGAATATTCCACAAACTATAATTAAACCTAGAATTGTGAACATAACTGCCATTACAGGAACACCAATTGATTCAAGAAGATCGTTTGCTTGTTTAAGGAAATCAACAGTTTGAGGGTCTTCATTACCTTCTATTAAGCTTGGAATTAAGTTAGTGAATTTAACAAATGCAATTAACCCACCAACAGCAGCCATTAAGATAGCTCCAATTGATGTACAGATAATCATACCAGTCTTATAAAACACTCTAAAAAATTTATACATATTTACCTTTCGTTGAATTAGTTATAATAATTTTCTTTGCAATAAATATAAAATATTGCAAAGTTCATTTATAACATAATTATATTTATAATAATATTATAATATTTTTTTATATAAAACAACAATATACTTTATAATACTTCAAATGTAATAAAGAGGTACAAAATGAAAAAAGATAACGAAGATATCAAAATAGAAGACAATTCAGAAGAAATTGAATCTATTGAAGAAACTGTAGAATCTACTGAAGAGACAGTTATTGAATCAGATGAGTCTATTGAACAACCTGAAACTACTGATGAAGTATTAGCAGAAGAATTAAGTCCTTGAAGACAAAAGTGAGAGGAACACAAAAATAAATCCTGAATACTTTTAATTTTACTTTTATTATTATTTATTGGTGGTGGAGTTGGAATCGCAGCTGCCACTGGGGCATTTAAACCTAATGGAACAGAAGATGCTATCCCTAGTAAAGACAGCTCATCATTTAAGGTTAAAACAGATTACAACAAACAGTTAAGTAAAAAACAAATTAGTGAAATATTTGTTGATTTAACAGATGGTCAAATCCAAAAAACAGAATTAGAAAAATTTTTAATTCTTGAAAACTTCCCAGCTGATGCAATGTTTACTGTTTCAAGAGTTGATTTCGATTTAAAACCTGGTACAGTTGAAGTAAAAGTTATTTCTGATAAACAAGTCTTAAATAAAGAACCAGTTACTAAAGATTTTGAAATTAACTTTAATTTAGAATACAATGTTGATGCTTCAACAAAGTTAATTAAAAAAGAACAATCATGAATACCTAATTATTGAGGTTTTTGTGAAAATATTGGATATGTTGATGCTTCGACTCCTTTAGCATCAATTGGAAATTTTTTTATGATTTCAAATGGTGTAAAAGGAGCTAAATACTATTTAACTGAAATAGTTACACCCCCTAATCCTGGGCTAGAAGGTGTAACAGTTTTATTAAAAATAAGTAGTGATAAATCATATGATACAAATGGTGAAATGATAGACACAACAACTGATTATGGTTCTTTTGAATTTGAAATGATAGTTTCAAAAGTTGAAGAAAGATTTGTTTTAACACTATCAACCCTTTCCATTAGTCAAGAATGATTAAATTCTTGAGAAGGTACATCTTGAAGTGGTGGAATGGCTATACCAGCTGACATTAAATTCTCAGTCATTAAAGAAATTGCTGATGACTTTTCAGAAGGGATAAAAGATAGACTTCAATCAATACAAATTTGAGAAAATTCTCAACTAGCTGTTATTGGGAAGCGTGCATTTAAGGATACAGCACTTCAAATAATTGAAAATTTCCCATGAGGTAGCAATGTGCAATTCCCTGATTCTCTTGTTGAGATTTCAGATGAAGCATTTGCCGGGTGTACTGAATTAAGTGGGAAAATAACACTTCCTAGTTCAATTACTAAATTAGGTGAAAATGTTTTTAATGGTTGCGCTGCGTTAGAGGAAATTATAGTAACAACACAAGAACAGTGAGATACTCGACAGACTTGAGCGGGAGATCAAGTAGAAAAAGTGGTAACAGGTTTCTAAAGCCGTGTTATTGTTATTCAATATAAATAACAATATAATAAAACTTAATTTATAGTATTAAAAACCTTCAAATTCAATAAGTTTGAAGATCCTAAAATAAAATCTTAAGCGCATCACTTAACTAAAGATAACACTTAAGATAAATAATGACAGAAAATACCTAAGCTTTTTAATAAGTTTGGGTATTTTTTATAATTTCCAATATTTAAAGTGTAGTTTTATATTCCTTGACATGCAATTAATTGTATTTCGTAGTAGATAGTTTGGTTTCTATTCAATTCTCTTGCGATAAAAGAAGTGCTTTTTTTGTTTATTTCAAAGATAATCTATAACTTTTCATTCATCATTTGTAATTGGGATAATATAATTATATTTATAATAATGTTATGTAAATTTTTATATAAAATAACAATATATTTTATAATGCTTTCAATGTATCAAAGAGGTGCAAAATGAAAAAAGATAACGAAGATATCAAAATAGAAGGCAATTCGGAAAAAATTGAATCTATTGAACAGCCTGAAGCTACTGATGAAGTATTAGCAGAAGAATTAAGTCCTTGAAGACAAAAGTGAGAGGAACACAAAAATAAATCCTGAATACTTTTAATTTTACTTTTATTATTATTTATTGGTGGTGGAGTTGGAATTGCAGCTGCCACTGGAGCCTTTAATCAAACTGAAAATACACCAGTACCTCCAATGAAGGGAACAATGATTAAAAATAAAAACTTTGATAAAACTTTGCAAGAGTTCAAAACAGCCATTGGTTATGAAAATTCAACAACAGCAATCAAAGATTTTACAACCCATTTTGAAGTTATAAATGAAGTTGTGGGAGCAGAATATTTTATCACCAATTTTGATAGTAAAAAATTAGAGACCATTTTGAACATTAGGGTTTCTGATGTGCTAGATGAAAGTGGTAATCATGTGCAAGAAAAAAACTTCCCAGTTGAATTAACAACAACTGATGTTCCCCCACCAGTTATAAAAACTACAACAATTCTTGATAGTAATTATGATGGAACATTAGAACAATTTAAAAATGCAATAGGATATGACTCTGGATCAATGAAATTTGATGATATTCATTCTTATTTTGAAATTAATGATGAAGTAGAAAATTCAGAATATTTCATAACCATAGAATCAAATTTAAAAGAGTTAAAAACAACTGTTAATATTATAGCTTCGCAAGCTTATAACAATGGCGAAATTGAGTTAAATAAAAACTTCCCAGTTGAATTAACAACAACTGATGAAGACGTTGTAATTAAAAATATGTTTAACATCACTGATGATGGTGTTCTTTCAATCAATGATACAACTACATGAGATTATGCAAATTGAGGTGGCAAATTAGTAATACCAACTGAATTTAATGAAATTAAAGTTAAGCGATTAGCTTATGATATCAACGAACCTGATCAAGATAATTTTGGAATGAAAATTAGGGATAAATTATCCTCTTTAACCTTCGAGGAAGATAGTGAATTAGAAGCAATTAGTCCATTTGCATTTTCTCACTCAGGAAAGTTAACAGGTTCTTTAAAAATACCAAATTCAGTTAAAAAAATTGGCGATTCAGCTTTTGTGGGAGCTGAAAATTTAAATGGAACTTTAACAATTGGTAATGAAGTTTTCAGAATTGGAGATAGTGCCTTTTCTGCTTGTAAGAACCTTAAAGGTGATTTAATTATTCCTGATTCAGTTGAAACAATAGGTAATTTAGCCTTCCAAGGTTGCAATGGCTTTGATGGTAATTTAATAATTGGTAATTCTGTTCAAACAATTGGTGAATGGGCTTTTGCGTATTGTTCAAATTTTAAAAATGAATTAATAATCCCTGATTCTGTTGAATCAATGGGTCAATTTATCTTTGATAATTGCTCAGTCCCTGTAATTTGAGTTAGACAAAAATGAATAAATGAACTTACATGACAACTAAATTATCAAGGTGAAGTAAAAAATCTTGATAGTCCAAGTCAGTCAATATTGCTTAATAAAATATATAATTAGTAGGCATTTATCAACACCCTCTAAATTCTGATGTTAATTTTAATTTGAATTTTCTAAATAATATAAACTGATGTATAAAATTATTTGATTATTTTTATATTCTTTTAAAGATAACATTTTTGTTTTTTGAATCATTGATTACATAATAAAACTTAATTTATAATATTCATTTCTACTCAATTAATACAAAATGTATTATTTATTTTTCTTATTATCAATGATATATAATATTAATATTGTTGTGAGGTATATATGGGAAATGGGAATAATTCTAATGAAGATTTAAAAAAGGCACCGTAAATTATTTTGTGGAAACTCTCGATAGCAATTAAAATTAAAGAGAGGCTAGAAATGACACAAGCAGAAAAGAAATTAAAGAAAATTGCTGAAAAAGAAAAATTGGCAAAAGTTCAAGAGATGATGGACCT
>JBOFTB010000055.1:0-2920 GCA_051651845.1 Mycoplasma sp.
GTTGATAAGCCTGTGAAATGTTGGGATATGTCTTGTAAAGAATTAATTAGTGCTTGTCCAAGATATCAAAATTGCCCATTAGGAACTACACAATGTGCTGATGGAAGTTGTACAGCTACTACTTGTGGTACTCATATTACTTGCTCTGTAAATGCACCATTTAAATGTTATGATAATACTTGCAGAAGAGATCCATTAGATTGCCCTACGGCTCCTAATTGCCCAAGTGAGAGTCCAATTCTTTGTTGGGATGGTCGATGCTTAGCTAATAGAGGAGATTGTTTTGCACCAACTAAATGCCCAATTAATACTCCAGTAAAATGCCCAGATAATAGGTGTAGGAAAACAGTTGATGATTGCAAAGCTATTATGAATTGCCCAAATGAATTTATTAGATGTCCAAATGGAGTATGTGCTAGAAAATGATCTGATTGTAGAGCACAAGAATGCGCTTTTAATTTCCCATTTAAATGTGATAACGGTGTTTGTGTTTCCAATGAAAAAAATTGCGATCTTGATAATGGATGCCCCTTTAATAAACCATTTAAATGCCTTGATGGAAAATGTGTTGATGACAAAGAGAATTGTGTGAAAGAAGTGAATTGTGATACCAATACAAGATTATGTCCTGATGGTTCATGTTTACCTTTTTCAATTATTTGTCCTTTACAAAATGGCTGCTCAATTGATACTCCTAGAAAATGCGCTAATGGTACATGTATCGATCCCAAAAAAGCGGTTTGCCCAATTCCTATTTGTCCTGAAGAAACTCCCATTAGATGCATAGATGGTTCATGTGCAATAACTAATTCAAATTGTCCAAATTCTGTGAAAAGTTCAACAATAAATGGTTGAATAGTTTGTGCTGATGGTACGGAAATGAAATATTCAGAAGAATGCAAACCTATTTTAAATTGTTTACCAGACCAAGTAAGATGTGATGATGGATCTTGTCGCCCATTTTTGGAATATTGCCCTAAAGCAAAGACATGCCCCAATAATCAAATTAGATGTGCCAACGGATCTTGCGCAGATTCAATTGATTTGTGCTTTAATTTAAATGGATGCAATTTGAAAACTCCAAATAAATGCCCTAATAGTGGTTTATGTGTCAATAATTTTGAAGATTGCATCAATTATGAGCAACAATTCGATTTATCAAATGGATGTACTCAGTCAAGACCTCTTAAATGTCAAAGTGGAAAATGTGCATCTACTTTATCAGATTGTAAGGAAGAAGATGAGTGTACATTACAAGGTTGAGTAAAATGTGTTAACGGGGAATGTAGAGAAACGTGACGAGATTGTAGTACTACAACTTTTAATTGTATACAAGACTATGTTTCTTGTCCCAATGATTCAATATGTCGCTCAAGTTATAATGAATGTTGAAATACCTCCAAATGTAAATTTGAAACTCCCTTTCGTTGTATGAATGGAGAATGTAAAAGATATTCTTTTAAAAGTAATCCAAATGATGCTGATGGCTGTAGCATTGGAATTAAATGTCCTGAATATAAACCTTTTATTTGTGCTGATGGCCAATGTGCAGAAAAGAGTACATTTTGTAAGAGTCTAAGTGAATGCCCTCAAGAAAGACCTTTTCGTTGCTTTGATAGAACCTGCGCAGCAAATGAAAATGAATGTTTAATTCAAGGTTTAAAATGCCCAGGTAAAAGTCCAATATTATGCGCAAATAGTAATTGTGTTTCTGACATTTTCGACTGTGAAGAAAGGAATTGTCCTAGTTGGAAACCTTATAAATGTTTTAGTGGTCTTTGTAAGTCAAGTCCAAGTGATTGTTTACAAGTTTTAGGCAAAAGTGTTACAGTTTGTACTAATGATGAAACTATTTGCTATGATGGTTCTTGCGGAAGAAATGAAAGTGAATGTCCTCTTTATCCTGGATGCATAACTTCCTTATTACCTTATAAATGCCCTGATGGAACATGTGTACAATCAGAAAATGAATGTTCATCATTGGAAATTAAATGTAATCCTGGAATGAGCTTATGTGAAGATGGTATTTGTAGAAAGAAATGTCCAAGTTATAATGGATGTCCAAATGCTAAACCTTTAATGTGTTCTACTGGAATATGTGTAAAAACTCATTCAGAATGTGTTGGTGAAGGAAATTGTCCAAACGTAGACACTCCATTTAGATGCATTGATGGAAGTTGTGCTTCGAGATTAAGTGCTTGTAAATCAAATTTTAGAAATTTCGGAACAACAAATATTAAAATAAGCGCATATCCTCAACTAGATATTAAGGCTGATATTTTAATTGGAGATAATAATATGATTTTAGGTTCAATATATTTACCTGCAGATTCTTTATTTAAAAATGATACAAGTACAAGTGCTACTTTAAAAATCAAAAGTATTCCAAGAGAACAAATTCAATCAACTTTCGTATCTTATAATCAAACTAGAACAGAAGATATATTAAAAGTTTTCCCTTATGCTGATCCATTAAATGAATGAAAACTTTCATATGAATACGGGGTATTGTCCTCTGCAGTGTCTATTTCATTGGATGATCCTTCAATTTCTTTTAGAAATTTTATACTCCTGACTCTTATTTACGATTTCCCCCATAAACATGAATCAATATTAAATGATTTATCCAATATTAATTCAAATACATCAAATGAAACCTTATTGAATTTCATGACTTTGGATAGCTTAAAGGATACTTGCTGAGGAAAATTAGAAAACAATGAATGGAAATGCCTTCAATTAGGTTCAAAAACTGAAAGTTTATCAAATTGACAATTACAAGGAGCAATTAATAGTGAAGGTATATATGCAGTAATATTAAGTCCAAGAAAGAACTTATATCCATTGAAAGTATCCAAAAATTTCTTCTTTGATAATTGAAAGATAATTGTTATTGTATTTTCAGTAATTCTCTTTATAA
>JBOFTB010000056.1:0-42849 GCA_051651845.1 Mycoplasma sp.
TAGTCAAGAATATAAAACTACACTTTAAATATTAGAAAATTATAAAAAAATACCCAAGCTCGTTAAAAAGCCTGGATATTTTCTATCCTTATTTATCTTAAGTGTTATACTTTAGTTAAGTGTTGCACTTTAGATTTCAGTTTAGGATCAGAAACCTAATGGAATCTGATTTTTTATTTAATTAAGATTTAAATTATTTGGTTCCGAATAATCTATCGCCAGCATCACCAAGACCTGGTACGATATATCCGTTATCATTTAGTTTTTCATCAATTGCAGCTAAGTATATTTCAACATCACTATGAGCTTTTTCTAAATACTCAATACCTTCTGGCGAACCTAAGATTGCAATAAATGTAATTGATTTTGGATTATATTTTTTAATCATCTCAATTGCTTTAGCACATGAGTGACCAGTAGCTAACATTGGATCTAAAAGTAAAACATCACATTCTGAAATATGTGGTGGCATTTTAGAATAGTATTCTACTGCCTCTAATGTTTTTTCATCACGATATAAACCAATATGCCCAATTGAAGCTGTTGGAATTAAATTCTTAATTGGATCTACCATCCCTAAACCAGCTCTTAAAATAGGTACTAAGCATATCTTATTAGCTAATTTATATCCAACTGTTTCACAGATTGGAGTTTTAATTGGTTTAGAAGTAACTTCCATTCCTTTTGTTGCCTCATAAACTAGTAAATTAGTCAATTCTTCTAAGTTACTTCTAAAAACAGTTGAAACTGTTTCTTCGTTCCTCATTCTTGTTAATTTATCTTTAATTAATGGGTGATCAACGACCTTACTCATTGTTTAACCTCCTAAATATTCTATTTTATTATATAATAAATTAGTATATTAATATAAATAACATTAAAGAGGTATAAAGTGATAGAAACAATTTTAGAAGTTGCTAGACAAGTAGCAGCAGTAGCTGAAACATCAGGAGATGACACTAGTTTAATTATTGGTCTTGCAGTTGGCGTTCCATTAGCTTTAATAGCTGGGGCTATTGGTGGGTATTTAATTGCAATGAAAATATTCAAAAAACAATTAAAGAAAAACCCTCCAATTTCAAAAGATACAATTAGATCAATCTACCGTCAAGTAGGTCGTCAACCAAGTGAAAAACAAGTTAATGAAATATTTAACAAAGTTGTTAAAAACAATTAATTATGAAATTTATTAAATCAGCAACAAAACCATCTGAATATATTATCGATGGAATGCCAGAGGTTTGTTTTATTGGACGTTCAAACGTTGGGAAATCATCTTTGATTAACGCTTTGGCCAACTCAAAAGTTGCAAAAACATCAAATACTCCTGGTAGAACTCAATTAATAAACTTTTTCCAATGTGATAAATATAGAATCGTTGACTTACCTGGATATGGTTTTGCTAAACTTTCAAAAGGTCAACAACTTGATATTTCAAGAATGATTGAAACATATTTATTGGATTCAAAAAACTTGGTTGCCGTTTTTCAATTATGTGACATTAATGTTGTGACAGATTTAGATCAAGAAATGTCTGAATATTTTCAATCATTTGAAGATATTAAACATTTTATTGTTTTAAATAAAATCGATAAACAAAAAATGTATCGTTACAAAAGTCAATTAGATAAAATTTCACAATTTTTAAAAGTTGATAAAGAGAATATGATATTAGTTAGTGCTAGAGATAGGACTAATATCAAAGACTTAGAACAATTACTATATACCGCTACAATAAAATAGGGAACAAATGAAGAAAGAACTTGAAAAAATTTATAACCACTTAAATGTGGAAGAAAACAAATATAAAACATGAGTTGAAACTGGATGCTTTAAACCAAAAGCTACTGGCGAACCTTTTTGTATAGTTTTACCTCCACCTAATGTAACTGGAGTATTACATGTTGGACATGCCTTTGATACTGCATTACAAGATGTAATGGTGAGATATAAAAGACTTCAAGGTTTTAGAACTATCTTTGTACCTGGGACTGATCATGCAGGTATTGCTACTCAAACTAAATTTGAAGCTTACTTAAAAGATAATAATTTACCTGATAGAAAAACTCTTGGAAGAAAAGAATTTTTAAATCAAATAATGGATTGAAAACAAATCCAATCAAATACTATTCATGACCAATGAGCTAAACTTGGATTAAGTTTAGATTATAGTCAAGAAAAATTTACAATGGATAAGGATGTTAATGCAGCTGTTAACAAAGTTTTTGTTGACCTATATAACAACAAATTAATTTACCGTGGTAAAAAACTAGTTAACTGAGATATTAAATTACAAACTGCAATTAGTGATATTGAAGTTATCTATAAACAAATCATTTCTAAAATGTATTACATTAAATACTACTTTGATGAATCAAAAACTAAATTCTTAGAAGTTGCAACATCTCGTCCAGAAACAATGTTTGGTGATGTTTGTTTATTTGTTAATCCTAATGATAAAAAATACCAAAAAATGATTGGTAAAAAAGTTTTAAATCCAGCTAACAATGAATGAATTGAAATTTTAGCTGATAAATATATTGATATTGAATTTGGAACGGGTGTAATGAAATGTACTCCAGCTCATGATTTTAACGATTATGACCTTGGAATGAAGCATAACCTACCAATCATCAATATAATGAATCCAGATGGTACTATGAATGAAATAGCTGGTGAATATCAAGGGATGGATAGACTTGTTTGTAGAAGTAAGTTTGTTAAATACCTTTCTGAGAATGATTTCATATCTAAAATTGATGATAAATATGAAACTAAGATTGGTTATAGCGAAAGAACTAATGAAATCGTAGAACCATTCATGTCAAATCAATGATTCTTAAAAATGCAGCCATTAGCTCAAAAAGTTTTATCAAACCAAAAAGCTAAAAAACAAGATTTAACTACTAAGTTCATCCCTAAAACTTTTGAAAAACAATTAAATTTCTGATTAGACAACATTCAAGATTGATGTTTATCTAGACAATTATGATGAGGGCATCAATTACCAATTTGATACCATAATGAAACTGGTGAAATTTTAGTTAGTGAAACTGCACCAAAAAACTTAAAAGAATGAACACGTGACGAAGATGTATTAGATACGTGATTCTCAAGTGGTTTATGACCTATGGTTGTTTTAGGGTGACCTAAACAAAATAAAATGTTTAAAGACTTCTTCCCAAATAGTGTTTTAGTTACTGGGTATGATATTTTAACTTTCTGAGTTTCTAGAATGATGATGCTTTCAACTTACTTCACTGATAAAACTCCGTTCCATAAAATCTATATCCATGGATTAATTAGAGATGAAAAAGGTCGAAAGATGTCAAAATCTCTCGGGAATGGAATTGAACCAATGCAAGTTATTGAACAATATGGAGCTGATACATTAAGGTTATTCCTAACTAGTTCTTCTACTATTGGCGAAGACTTAAACTTCTCTTTCGATAAACTAAAAGCTAACTGAGGATCATTGAATAAATTATGAAACTCTGCTCGTTTCATTCTTTCACATGTTACTACTCAAGATGGAAAATTAAAAATCAACAAACAAACAAATGAGATTTGTTTATGAATTTTAAATAAATATAACAAGATGTTACAAAGTATGACTAAACATATGGACGATTTCAATTTCGTTGTTGCTACAAGATATTTAACAGACTTTATTTGAAATGATTTCTGTAGTGTATTCATTGAATTATCAAAATCAATCATCAATAACCCTCAACATAAAGAAGATGTAATTAATACGATGTTATTCTTATTAAAAAATATCTTAATCCTTTTACATCCTCAATGTCCATTTATTACTGAAGAAATTTATTCATTAATTCCAAGTTCTAAAAAAACTATTATGAAAGAAGTTTGACCTGAAAAAATTACAAACTTACCAAAAGAATCTAAAGTTCAAACATTAGTTCAAATTATTTACATCGTTCGTAAAGTTCGTCTTGAAAATAAAATCTCTAACAAAGAAAAATTAGAACTTAATATTTTAGTAAAAGAAAATATCAAGAAAATGACTAAATCTGTTGAATTCTTAAATATGTATTTAATTAGCTTAAATGCTGAAATTAAAAATGTTTCTACTATTTCTTTAGTTGGTAATAAGATTACTGAAATTGCTAATAACTTCATTATTGAAATTCCATTCCAAAAAGATAATAAAGATGAAATTATTAAAATTGAAGCTTTAATTAAAAAATTAACTGGTGAAGTTGCTCGTTCAAATAATATTTTAAATAACCCTAACTTCATTACAAAGGCTTCGAACTCTAAAATAAATGAAGAAAAAGATAAATTGAAAAAATATAATGAACAGTTAGCATCCGCTCAAGATTCATTAAATCAATTATTAAAAAAATAAAATGTTAGTTAAAAAAATATTTCCAGTTGGATTTTGTTATGGGGTTTCTTTAAGTTACAACAAAACAAAAGAAACTATTAAAAACAACCCCACTAAAAAGATCTATATGTTAGGTTGATTAGTTCATAATGAAATTGTCATTAATGAATTAATTGATTTAGGTGTGACAATATTAGATGATTCAAAAGAATCTAGATACTCTATAATTGAAAAGTTTAATAATCAAACAGATTCTATTTTAATACTATCAGCTCATGGAACTGATTATAGAATTATTGACTTAGCTAAGTCAAAAGGTTTTGAGGTTGTTGATCTAACCTGTAGGTTTGTATATAAGACACATGATATTATCAAAAATAAAATTAACTCAGGTTATGAGATAGTTTTTATTGGCAAACAATTGCACCCAGAAACAAATGCCATTTTAGCTATTGATAGTAATATTAAACTAGTTACATCGATTAAAGATATTAATGACCTTAACATCGCATCAAATAAAATCTTTTGTACAAACCAAACTACTTTAAGCATTGTAGAACTTGATAATATATCAAGTGCATTTAAAGTAAAATATCCTAATGTTGAATTTGAAGATGATATTTGTAGCGCTACTAGAACTAGACAAATGGCAATTAAAAATATGGATAAATCAATTGACTTGTGTTTGATTATTGGTGATAAAAAATCTTCTAATGCAAACGAACTATATAATATTGGTAAAGAAATGGTCGATACTTTCTTTATTTCAGATGTTAAAGATTTAAAAGAAATCAATTTTAATAAATATAAATGTTGTGGAATAATTGCAGCAGCTTCAACTCCAGATTCAATAATAGATAAAATTTATACTATCGTGAGTGAAATGTATTAAAATAATTACATGAAAATTAATGTTATTTTATTTGAACCAGAAATCCCTGAGAACACTGGTAATATTGCAAGATCATGTGTTGGCTTTGGGGCTACACTTCATCTTATTAGACCATATGGTTTTATTTTAAATTCATCAAAACTAAAACGTTCTGGTGTTAATTATTGAGAAAACTTAAATTACCATGAATATGATTCATTTGATCAATTCTTAGAAATGAATAATAATCCAGAAAGAATTATTATCTATTCAAGATATGGAAAACAAAATCCAAGTAATATTAAACTTGAAAAAGATCAAGAAGTATTTATTATGTTTGGCAAAGAATCTAGCGGAGTTCCGAATGAGATATTAGAAAAATATCTAAATTACTTAGTGAGAGTACCAACTACTCCACTTATTAGAAGTTTAAATTTATCAAATACTGTTGCTATTGCATTATATGAAGTTTCTAAACAAAATGATTTTGAAGAATTAAGTTTAGACGAACCACACAATCCTAAGTTTTAGGATTTTTTTCTACTTCTAATCTCTCAAGAAGACTTTTAAATTCTTTATCATAATCAATTTTTACATCAATTACTTTCTTAGTATTAGGATGAGTGAACTTAATGTTATATGCCATTAAGTATTGGTTATATGGTTCTTTACTATTGTTGAAAGAATATAATGGGTCATTTAAAATAGGGTTATTGATGTACTTTAAATGAACTCTAATTTGATGAGTTCTACCAGTGTGTAAAATAATATCAACTAAACTATAGTGATCTCATGTTTTTAATAAGAATACTTCAGTTAAGGCTTCTTTAGGATTTTTACCTTCTCCAGCTACCATTTTTAATCTGTTATCATTCGCACGACAAATTGGTACATTAATTAATAAATGGTTCTTAGTCATTTTAGTGTTTACAATTGCATAATACTTTTTAACTATTTCTCTTTGTTCCATCATCTTTAATAATTTAGCTTGAGTCTTTTCATTCTTAGCAAATATTAATAATCCTGAAGTATCTTTATCTAATCTATGAATTAGAAATGGTTTAAATTTTCCATTAGCATAATTTAATAGGATATTAATTAATGTATCTTGTTCATTGAATTGAGTTGGGTGAGTTAATATCCCACTTTCTTTATAAACAACTAATAAGTCTTCGTCTTCATAATGAACAGCTAAAGGTGCATCAAATGGTTTGGAGTCATTCACAACTACATCAACATGATTGTACGAAATGATATCACCAGCTGATAATTCAACTCCTGGTTTTCTAACTATTTCATCATTTATCATGATATTTTTATTACTAATCATTGTAGTTATTTTTGATCTTGAAAGTTTTAATTCATCCACTAGGAATTTATCTATACGTTCTATTTTTGCATTTACTTTAATTGGTTTAAACATTTTGACCTCGTTCTTTATTGTCTTCTTCAATATTTGTTTTTTGTGATTCTTCTTTATCATTTTTAAAAATTTTATAAACATGATATAAAATTCCAGAAATAGTAAAGAATAGTGATATGACAATGAATATGTCAGCAACATTATTCGTAAATCCAAATGCTGTTCATCTTATGTTATCAACTACAGCATCGTAGTGAATAACCCCTCTATATTCATCAACTAACGCTTTATCAATAATGTTAAATAATGAATTCATAGCCATTACACAAAATGGCATAAAGATATATCATTGATTAAAGAAGATGAAACAGTTAATCATTAAAATGAATGGAACAATCTTTAAAGCATAAACTATTCAAAGATCTCAATCATTTCCAATTCCAAAGGCAACACCTTTATTGAATTCAACGTTATCTCAATTTTGTTCTAATGAGTTACTCCTTAAAACAAAGAATAAAGTTGCACATATTAATGTAGTTAGAAATATGGTTAATAACTTTAATAAAATCACTTTAAGTTTAAAGAAATCATTTAAGTAGTTTTTTAAGCTTTCTGATTTGATTTTAGAAATTTTATTTTCAAGAAGTATCTTTTCTTGGATATTTTGAATAAATGATAGTTTTTGCATATTTGGTATTACAATATATTATATATATTTTTATATAGAAAGGAAAAAAATATGATTTTAGGATTACAACAAAAACAAAATTCTGATCTTAATTTTTCTGCTAGTCAAAAACTAAACAAAGCACAAATAATGTTCATTGTTAAAGCTTGTCTAATTGGTGGAATTGGATTCGCAATGATTTTTGGGGTTGGTTATGGATTTGCTACAATCATGGCAACACACATTGATACAATGCGTGACTTTGACATGATAATGATCATTGCAAGTGTGTTATTGATTTTTTCAATGATTACAAATATGATTTTACTAAAGGGGAAACCATCTTACGGAAAAATCGGAATAGCATTTGTATTATTTATTCTTTCATTCGGTTTATCATTTGGATTATACTTCCTTGTTTTACCGACTGAAACAATGTTATTCACTTTTGCAATTACAGCTGGTTCTTTAATAGTAATTGGATTTATCGGTTTCTTAATTAAAGATTCTGCTATGATGACTATTAATAGAGTTGTTGGATTAGCTTCTATGATATATTTCGTTTTATTCTTAGTAGGATTTATAATGATGTTCTTTAGACCATGATCTTCAATTCCAGTTGCATTCAATATGTGAGATGTTATTATTTCTGTATTATTAGCGGTAATAATCATGGGATGTTCTATCTCTGTTTTCTATGGACTCAAAAAAACTTCTGAGTTTGTTCAAGGTGGAGAAACTAGTGATGAAATGAAAAAACAAATTTCAATGACAGCTTGACTTTGTGGATATCAAATTATGTCAACATGTACAATCTTATTCATTTATGTTTTAAGATTCATGTTAATCTTTGGAAGACGTTCATAATACAAAAACCATATATTATTTAATATAGTTAGAAAAGCACTCAATATTGGGTGTTTTTCTTTACTTATGCCAATGTTTTTAATTTATTTTTTATTTCCTTTGATTAATTATATTTTTTTGTTATAATATATTAGTGTTAAAAAGTGGTGCCATCGCCAAGTGGTAAGGCCGTAGACTGCAACTCTGCTACCGTCAGTTCGAATCTGACTGGCACCTCCAATGCATCCTTAGCTCAATTGGATAGAGCGTCTGGCTACGAACCAGGAGGCTAGAGGTTCGAGTCCTCTAGGGTGCGCCATTTTTAACGGGAAGTAGCACAGCTTGGTAGTGCACCTGGTTTGGGACCAGGGGGTCGCAGGTTCGAATCCTGTCTTCCCGACCATTTTGGCTGGATAGCTCAGTTGGTTAGAGCGATCGGTTCATACCCGGTAGGTCCAGAGTTCGAGTCTCTGTCCAGCCACCAGTTGCTTGTATAGCTCAATTGGTTAGAGCCCCCGACTCATAATCGGTAGGTTGCAGGTTCGAGTCCTGCTACAAGCACCATTAAAGTTTACGCAAGCAATGATGCTAATTAAAACAAGTAAATACTCATTCGAGTATTTTTTTATACCCTTTTTATACAAAAATGTATAATTCTTATAAAGAGGATATATGAAAATAATCGACAACATAAATTTAATAAATACTAAAACATCAAGAAATAGAATAGTAATGCCACCAATGGATACTTTAATGAGTACTGATGGTTTTGCTAATGATTTCCACATTCAACACTATGGCGCTAGATCCTATGGTGGAGTTGGTACTATAATTGTAGAGTGTACATCAGTACTTGAAAATGGAAGAATCAGACCAGCTGATTTAGGAATTTGAAAAGATGAACACATTGAAAACTTAAAAAGAGTTTCATCTATCATTAAGATGGGTGGAGCTGTTAGTGGTATCCAATTAGCACATGCTGGTGCAAAAGCTGAATTGAGTGACATTAAAAAATATGGGACATCAACTGAATACTTCCAAGAAATTGATCAATCAAATATGGTTGTAGCTGATCAAGAAATATTAGATGAAATTGTAGAAGCTTATGTACAAGCGGCTAAAAGAGCTAAATTAGCAGGTTTTGATTTTATTGAAATTCATGCTGCTCATGGATATTTCTTATCAAGTTTAATATCACGTCATACTAATCATATATTTAAAGATAAAGATATTGTAACTAGATCTCAACCATTAATTGATATTTTAAATAGAATAACTAATGAAGTATCCATCCCAATAGGCATTAGAATATCATTTAGTGACCACGTAGAAGATGGGATGGAATTAAATGAGTATAAACCTCTAATAGAAGCGATTAATCAATATGTTGACTATATTCACGTTTCTTCAGGGACATTTAAAAATATCAAAACAGCTGAAATGATTAAAGATCATAAATTGTTTAGAGTTGAAATGGCTAGTGAAGTTAAAAAGTGAACTAATAAGAATATTATAGTTGTTGGTTTATTTCATTCAAAAGAAGATGTAGAATATGCTTTAGAACAAGGAATTGATGCTGTTGCACTTGGAAGAGAATTACTATTCAATCCTAATTTTGTATTAACTCAATGTTTAGATATAGAAGACCTTAATGATTCATATAAATGGAATGATAATTCTTGATTCAACTATAAATCATACTTATATTTAAAAAATAAATTTAAATAGACTTTTAAACTTACGAATATTTTTATATATATTTATAAATTTTTTAGCAAATTATAATAAAAAAATTGTATATATATTATGAGATATCATTATCTCTCCAAGGAAGTTTACTTCCTATTTTTAACTAAAATATGAATAAAAAAAAGTGAAAATCACGAAAGTGACAAATTGTTTCTATTTCAGAACATAAATATAATCCATATAAAGATGTTTCATTAACAAAAGAAAGACCTGTTTTGATTTGAAATAATGCTATGAGCTTAAATGGTAAAGTAATTTGTTTCTATTGCACTAGTAAGTTTAATGCGAATAATAATCACCTTATCAAAATTAATTCTAATTATATCAATTCAAATAAAGATACTTATATAGATATGACAAAAATTTTCTTTGTGAAAGCAATTGACATTAATTGGAAATCAAATTGAGGTACGTTAACTGATCATGAAACTAAAATGAAAGTTAATGACTTTATTAAAAAGTATTTCAAAACTTCCTAATTAAATAAATTCAATATATCTTTTTTGGTTATTTACAATAAATAGTTACATAACTATCTTTTTATAATAAAATATTATATATTTCAAAAAAGTGAAAAGGATGCAATTAAAATGAAAGCTAAAAATAAAACTAATAAAATCAGAGAAAATAAAGCAATTAAAAGAAAATTAAAAAAAGAAAAAGAAAGCAAAAAGTTAGCTAGAGCTGCAGTTGCTAAAAGTCTTGAATAATATCCAATAATTTAATCTTAATTAAATTCTAATCTAAACTAAAAAAAATATCCTAACTCTATGAGCCGGGATATTTTTTATTAATTATAATTAGTATTTATTTGCAAATAATAATGCCTGTTCAATGGCATCATCCATATCATAATATTTGAAGTGAGCTAATCTACCAATTAAATGTAAGTTAGTTAGTTTATCAACCTCAGCATTGTATAACTTTAACATTTTATTATTTATTTCATTATTTATAGGGTAGTATGGAATGTTGAATTTTGCACTATTAGGATCATACGCTCCTGGTGTTTCATACGAAATAGTTGTTCAATCATTAATATTTTGTTTAGTTAAATATTTATATTCACAAATTCTAGTGATTGAAGGGTGTGCTGGATAATTAATAACAGCAATTTCTTGGAAATGAGTCTTATTAATTGTTTCAAATTTAATATCTAATGAACGATAAGATAATGAGCCAAATTTAAAGTTGAACAAACTATCAATTGGACCGGTAAATATTATATCTACTTCTTCTCCATTAAATAATATATGATCATCATTGAATGTAAGTGATTTTAAGGCATCATAGTTCAAGTTTAATTTAATGTTGCTATGATTTATCATATTTTGTAATAAAACTGTGTAACCATCAACTGGTAAACCTTGATATGGATCATAAGGAAAGTAGTTCCAATTATAGTTTAAATTTATTTTAACTCTTTTTAAAACGTTAGGATCAATATCATTAGCTTCAATACCCCACATTTTAATAGTATAATTTTCATAAATATTTTTATATATATGATTTACTATTCTAATTGAAATAGGATTTGATAATTGAGTTCTTAAATCAAATATTGAAACAGCTTCTTCATTAAAAATTGAAGTTACTTCATTTTTAAAAATTTCAAAGTCTTCTTCTGAATTTAAATCTTTGATTGAATTAAAGTTGATTGGCATTTGCACAAGTTTATTATCTATTTCAACTAAGACTTTATTAATGTACCCATTAAATTCTCCGAATTGATTTAAAAAATCTCATATTTCTTTTTTATCTGTATGAAAGATATGCGGACCATAGTTATGGATTAGAATACCTTTATCGTTACAGCTATCATAGCATATACCACCAATATGACTATTTCTTTCATAGATTTCAACAACATAACCTTTTTTCGCAAATATATTTGCTAGACTACATCCAGTAACACCAGCTCCGATTATTATTTTCTTTTTATTATTTTTCATATTTTATATTATATCTAATCTTTAGCAAAAAGTTAAATACAAAAAAATATGCCTAAGCATATTTTTAATTATTTTTTAGAAGGTCTTGGAACAACTAATGAAATATCTAAATTAGAAACTTCATCACCATTCATATCAAATGCATTAGAAGCAATTATTTTTACAATGAATTCATTATCATCTTCTATAATTTCAACCAACACAAATTCTACATCTTCTGGGAAGTTAATAACATGGGCATAACTTTTTAGGATTTCAGTATTAATAATTTTCATCCCGCCAGGACTTTCATTTGAAAGTAATTCTTTTTCAAATGCAGCTGCATCTTGGTGAATAGATTTCTTTCCATTTGAAGTTAGATAAGAATAATTGATGATGTTTTGTCTTTTCATACCAAAAGCTCAACTTGTATCATCTTCAATATCAAATTGAACATCAATTCCAGTTATTATTTTAATATTGACACTGTTTTCAAATATTCTAGAACCTATTTCACTATCTAAAGAATTAAAGAATTCACTTAAATCTAACATTCCATCAAATGAATTATTTGCAAATGCTTCATCACCAATTTTTTCAATACTGGATGGTAACTCTATTCCACCATTCAATTGACATCCATCAAATGAATTATTACCGATTGACTCAATGCCATTAGATATTTTAACGCTATTTAATTCAATTTCTTTGAATGCACTATCAGCAACGCCTTTTATTGCATACTTTTTACCAACGGCACTCAATTCATTAGGTATAGTAATATTTCCATTGTTTCAATCTTTATGAGTGTCGTAATTTTTGACAAGTCCAGTAATTTCCTCTTTTTTACTGTTAAATTTAAATATTCCAATTTCTTCCCTTGGTGCAACAACACCTTTTCACCCACTACGTCAAGAAGGTGTAACTGATTCGTCAACATAAATACTTAATGGAGAAGATATTGTAACATCGTAATTCCCCGAGTTATTAAACACATCATTACCAATGCTATTAATAGAATCTGGAATATAAATTTCAATTTCTGGATCTAAAGTTGCAATATTTGCAAATGCTTTATTTCCAATTGTATGTAAATTTTTCAATGGTGATTCCGACTCAAAGTCAATATCAGTTAAATTACTATTTTCAAATGCCCCCTCTTTAATAACTTCTACAGAATCAGATAATGATAATTTACCACCAGATGAATTGGAATCTTTGAAAGCGTTTTTACCAATTGTTTTAACGTCGTATGGTAAATCATATAAGTTATTTATTGTGACACCTTCAAATGCAGAATCCCCAATTTCCTCAAGGTTTAATGGGTAATACATAGTCGAGATTGCACCATAACCATTTGTTCCACGTTCAATTTTTTTAATAGTTTTTGAATTAGCAGTTAATGATGGGAAAATAACTGCTCCATTATTTCAATTATCTCTTTCTTCAGCATCATCCACCAATCCTTTAATTGTGGCAGTTTCTTCATCTATTACAAATAGATCAATTTGATCAGTTATTCTTGTGTTCACTCGGTAGTAAATAGACTCTTCTTCTTTGTTGTTCCTTTTAAATATCTCTGGTTCTTCTGGTTCTGGTAGTTCTTCTTCAACTTTTATACCTATCCCACCATCTCATTTATAGTCACTCTTATTTCAAGATTGAGGAACACTAAAATTTCATGGCATTTCTTTATCATTAAAACTATTAATATCACCACTTCCAGAAAAAATATTTAGACCAGTTATATTAACCCTATTAGGTATTACGATGTCAGTATTGATATTTGTACAATTAGCAAATGCTTCATTGCCAATACTTTGCAACAGAGAATTATCAATATCAAAGTATAAACCTTGAACGTTTGTTCCTTTAAAGGCAGCTTCACCTATTGTTTTAAGTGAATTTGGGAAGTGGAAATCACCTAAAAATTTAACCCCATTAAATGCATTAGCCCCAATGGACTCAAGGGCACTATCGTTGTATTGCATTCCAAAGTCATCGAAAGAAGATGATTTAAAAGTTGAATCCCCAATTGTTTTTAAAGAATTTGGCAGAATTAAAGTATCAATAAAATTTGTCCCTTCAAAAGCGCCATTTCCTATCTCTGAAACTTTTTCCCCTAAAATTAACTCTCCACCAAAATTAATTTTTTGGAATGCTCTTTCACCAATTTTAACAACTTCATTCGGAATTATTAAATCCCCTTTTAATGAATCACAATTTAAAAATGCTTCATCTCCAATGGAATTTAAAGAATTTGGAAATTTAATAGTAGTTATTTCAGTACCCTTAAAAGCACCATTTGAAATCGAAGTAACTGGAATATCGCCAATTGACTCAGGTATTATGATATTAGTCCCTAATTGTCTTCATTCTGGAGAATCTTTATAACCAGTTTTGAAACCTCTTATTATACCGTTATCAAAAACAAATATTTCAGTTTGATCTTTTAGACGTACAACTTTATTTCCTGTATATTCAAAAGATCATTCCGATTTATTGTAATGTCATGTTTGAGGTACATTAATTTTTATATTACTAGTTCCTGTTTTTGAGAAAACCCCTTTAACTGGTGGTGGTGCATCAGGGATGAATACCTCACCAGTAACATTAGTACAATTAGCAAAAGCATTTGTACCTATACTAGTTAATTTTGAGGTTGGTAAAATTTCTATTAAGGTAATTTTTTCTAAACCTGAGAAAGCGGCATTTCCAATTGATGTAATCTTATCACTAATAAAAAGTGTCCCTTCAATTGATTTACAACCATTAAATGCATTGTTTCCAATTGATGTAATATTTGAAGAATTCAAGTTTATTGATTTTAACTTTTCACAACCTCTAAAAGCACTTTGAGGAATTGTCTCAATATTTCCAAAAGTTGGGATATTAAGCAATGATGTACAATTATTAAAAGAAAATTCACCAATACTAGTAGCACCACTCAAATTAACTTCAGTAATCCCAGTACATCCTTCAAAAGCATTATTCCCAATAGCTGTTCTACCAGCAATAATTATTGAACCAGTTATTTCTGTTAGTCCTTTAAAAGCAGAGTTACCAATATTTAATAGTGAAGATGGTAAGATTAATCTGCCACTTAAACTTGTGTTTATAAAAGCATTAGCCCCGATAGTTAATAAAGAAGAATTCAATTTTACTGACTTCAAATTTTTAGCACCATCAAATGCCCCATTTCCAATAGTTACCATTTTATTTGAAATGCTGATTTCAGTAATTTTTTCAATTGCAGACTTAGCTTCACTAGTATACGTTTCATTAGTAGTACTAAAAACAGAACTAGCAATTGAAGTTACATTTCTATTGGCTATCATATCAGGGATAGAAATTTTATTATTTGCATATTTGAATTCAATTAGATTTTGAAAATTATCAACTAAAGATGTTATCGCTCCTGTAGTTTCGTTGAAATTAAATAATTTTGATTGATTATGAAACCTTACATTAATACTTCCAGAATAACCAGTTTTTCATGTATTTTGTTTTGATGGTCCACCAGTTCTACTAGCATTACCTTCTCCTCATTCATAAGGTACATTGATTAAAGTTTTATCAGAATGATCAATACCACTAAACACAGAATGACCAACAACATTAACTCTATCCGGAATATAGATATTACCATTTAAACTTCTACAACCACTGAATGCTTCATCACCAATTTCCGTTAAAGTTTCAGGAAAAGTAAAACTTTGGATATCATCTTGATCCTTAAAAGCACCAGCTCTAATTCCGACAATTGTAACTTTATTGATTATTGAAGGTAAAATTATATGCCCATCATTGTAATCAGGCTCATTTCTATAATCTTCAGTAAATTTAACTACATAACCATCTTCATCAATTTCAAATAATGATGTTGTAGATATATCTTCTTGAGGTTTCGTGGCAGCTATAATAAACGGAATAGCTACACCTGCTCCAACTAATGTTGTGACAGTAGTTAAACTTAGTATAATTTTCCCTAATTTTCTCATCTATTAAACCTCTGTAATATATATTATATATGCTTATATTATATCTAAAAAAAACACATATCAAAAATTAATCAAAAAAAACCAATTAACAATGAAATGTTAATTGGTTTTTATTTAAATTAATGGTGCTGGAAAAGGGACTCGAACCCTTATGATATTGCTATCGGTGGATTTTGAATCCACTGCGTCTGCCATTCCGCCACTCCAGCATATTAAATATTATATTCTATAAAGTATTATTAATATAAAAAAAATACTGATTGCTCAGTATTTTTTAATAGTAAGTAATAAAAATTAATTAACTCTTTCAGATCTAAATTGATAAACTGTATCTTCTTCTAATACAACAATAAATTCTTTTCTTTGGCCAGCAAAAGCAATTGTATTATAAATATTAACTGGATTAATCATTGTAAATAATAACATGCTAACTAAAAATACTATATTAGTTTGAATTAAGAATCCTCCAATGTTGAAATTAGCTTGTACGCCACCAATAAATTCACCAAATGGAACAAAAGCGATTTCTGCAACACCTGCAATTATTATACTTATTGCACTTAAGATAGTCTCGTTAAATCCAGTTACATTTATTTCTGCAAGTATTGCAGTTCATAAATCAGCATAATTCTTACCAAACTCAGTTACAGGTGCTCCATTATAAAATTGCATTATGAGAACAGTTAATAGCGCTCACATTCCAAAGAATATAATTGGTCAAAATAAAAATCCAAATAAATTAATTCATTTATTTAGTCCTTTGAAGATTTTAGCATCTTCCTTTCTAAGACATTTAGTTTTGCCAATTACAGCATTTGCATAAACCATTGAACACAAAGGTCCAACAACTGGTAAGTATGCACTAAATTTTTGACGGTATATTTTACCCCTTTTACTAATGTTTAATTTTTCTCTTGCTTCTTCATAAACAAAAATTCCAGGAACTTTATTGTAACCTGAAGTACTTGCTAGAAGATTTTCTTTTGATTGATCTTGTTTTTTCATAATACATTTATTATATACCAAAATAAAACTAATTCAAGTTTTTAGGTTCTAATACATGAAAAAGAGTATTTATTCTATCAAAAAACTTTTAAAAAATTGAAATACTATATGGAGGTAAAATATGCAAAAAATAGAAAATTATATAAAAAATAATATAACCGGTGGTTTTAAATTAAATAACACTAAAGGTTTTGCTGTTGGTTTAGGTTTAAATTTAATGAGTAATCTCGTTAGTAACGTCACTTCAAACATAGCTCAAGGTATCCATGATGAAAACCCTAACCCAGCTAAGTATAGGGCGAATCAATATAATTGGAACGGTTCAAATTTTAGATTTACACCAAATGCCAATAAATCTTCATTTTCAGTATTAGGTGGGTGATAATGCAAAAAATTGATCACTTAGAAAAGCAAGAGATTGTTGGTGGTATATTTGGTTCAACTCTAATTACTTTAATGGGAGTTATTTTTGGAGGAATTAACTTAATTGGTGCAATAACAGCTGGCGCAATGAATATTTCTGATGCCACTAGACAAGCAAATGAGCAAAAACCAAAAGAACCATTAAATGTAAATTCAGTATTCACAAATACATTTAGTTCAAAATTTTATTAAAAAAAACGAGTGTCTAAGACATTCGTTTTTCATTTCTTAGTATATTATTTTGATACAACTACAGAAACATATTTAATAATCTTCTCATTATATACAAATCCTTTTTTAACAACTTTAACCACTTTATTTGGTTTGAATGCTGGGTTTTCTTCTACATCGAACGCAGTCATAAAATTTTCGTTAAATTCATCGCCAACATTAACATTAATTTGAGTCACTCCAAGGGAATCTAACTTTTCATTAAACATATTAATGATCATTATATAACCTTGTAAATATGAAACAACAGCGGGATTTGGATTATTAGACCCATTTGTAATAGTTGATTCAAACAATAAAATTGGATCTAAGAATTCATTTATAAGATCTTCAGCAAATGAATTTTTAGCCTTTTTAATATCTTCTGATTTATCAGATTCAATCTTCAATAATTTAGCATCAACAATTTCTTGTGCTTGAATTGCTTTTTGCTCAAGTTTTTGCTTTAATTGATTTCTTTCTTCGTCTAAAACTTTTTTTAACTTTAAATTTTCATCAAATAAATTACTATATTTAACGTTTAATTTTTCCATTTCAAAACTTAAATGTTTTATTTTTGATTCAAGTTCATCAATTTTAGTTGTTTTCTCACAAACTTGTATAGTTGGAATTTCTGGAGCTACTTTTTGCTCTTTATTTTCTTCAACACTTTCTGGTGTGACTATTTCTTCAACATTATCTTCGTTTTCAAGGTCAAGTTTTTTAGTAGCATTTTTAACTTGTTCAACAAAACTTTCTGAATCAATCTCATTAGAATTGTGATCAACTACATCTTGAATATTTAAATTAAGATTATCATTTTTAAAATCTACATTAATATCTTGATTAAGATTTTTTAAATTTTCAGTTTGTTTTTTATTTTCATTTGAATTTTTAACTTTTGAAGGTTTTACATTTTTATTTTTTTTATCATTCATGATTAAAACTCCTTTTGTGCAGCTTTCACTTGTTTAATAATTTCAGGATCATCTGATCTAGTGTACGATTCTAGTTCTTCAATTTCTTTCTTAGAATATTTAGGTGATTTATATTTGATGATACAAATAAGATTTCCATCTTTTTTACCAAATATTTTGTTTTCCTTTGAATTTCCAGTTCTTACTCCATAATTAACAATTTTAATTTTATCATCAGGCAATGTATTAGGACTTAGTTTGTGTGAAATTGTTCCATAAGGTGTTGCGACACTTACTGTGCCACCAACTATCGCAGAGATTGGATCTACATATAGTATAGTATATATATCATTTCCATCCATTTCAAAATATTTTGATGGCCTTACTGCAACATTAATTATCAAGTCACCTGTAACACCCTTAATTTGATGTCCTTTTTGAGGAACTCTTAATGATTCATTATTCTTAATTCCTGGTTTAATTTTCGCTTTAACATCAATTTTCTTAACTTCAAAACCTTTTCCAACACATGTTTGACATTTGTTTTCAATTTGTTGCCCACTACCATTACAAGCATCACAAACAATTGCTTGCCTTGTAACTCCGAATATGCTTTGTCTTTGAATAATTTTTTTACCTTGGCCATTACATGAAGAACATTTTTTGATATCACTTGCACTTTTAGCGCCTGAACCATTACATGTTTTACAATCTATTTTTCTTTCAAAAGAAATTGGTTTTTCACCACCAAGAACTGCTAGACTAAAATCCAAAGTTGTTTTTACATATACATTTGGATCATTTTCATTCGTTCTTCTTGGTCTTCCACCATTGAATGAGAAATTCGCAGACCCACCATCAAAGTTGCCAAACATCCCGAAAATATCTTCAGCTGATTGATCAAAGCCACTAGAGAATCCTCCGCCCATTCCACCAAAGAATTGATTGAAAATATCCATTGGATCGATATTCTCACCGCTAAATCCATTATTATTTAATCCTTGGTGTCCAAAACGATCATATGTTTTTCTTTTAGAATCGTCACCAAGAACTTCATAAGCTTCATTAATTTCTTTAAATTTTGTTTCAGCATCAGCATCTTTATTTTTATCTGGGTGATATTGCATTGCCAATTTTCTAAAAGCTTTTTTTATTTCATCTATTGAAGCACTTTTAGAAACACCTAAAACTTCATAATAATCACGTTTTGATTGTGCCATTAGTAATCTCCTTTAATCTTCTTATTTTTTAATGAAGAATGAATAATTCTACTCTTCATGCCCATTTTAGAAACTGGATTGATTCTAATTATTAAATCTCCGATTGCATCAGGTATTTTATGCCCTCTACCTGGTACTTTAAATAATTTTTCAGGTTTATAATTTTTTGGTATTTCAACATATACAAATATTTTTTCAGCTTCTATACCATAACCATCACAGTTATAACAGGTTTCTCTTTCGTTCACCCCGATTTTACCAAAACCACGACAAACTCCACAAGTTTTATAATGAAATACTGGAAATGCAGTTCTAATGCCTTCTTGAAGACTTTTACGATTAACATCTAATGTCCCAACAATATTTATTTGACGGTTAAACTCGTTTTTATTATCTATATATTTAGTATGAATTGCTTTTCATATATTATCTTCAGACCTTGAAGAACTAATTCTATAGTCAGTTATTCTATCAATATATTCTTTAAAAGTTTCAATATCATTATTAGCTCTAAATCTAAAAATATCATTTGGGTTAGCATTACCTGATTCATAGTCATAATAAGCTCTAAGTTCACGATCACCTAGAATTTGATATGCACTATTTATTTGATAAAACTTTTTAACAGCTTCAGAGTTACCGTTTTTATCTGGGTGATATTTTTTTGCCAATGTTTTATATGCTTCATTGATATCATTTTGAGTTGAACGGGTGTTGCAACCTAATATTTCGTATCAATCACCAGCTAGTACATCTTCAGAGGTACAGAATTTTGTGGTTTCATTATATGATGACATGTTTTCTCCTATTTAATTAAGTAGTTAATTATTTTATTTTTTACAATAATTTTTTTAATTATCATTTTGCCTTTTAACATATTGGAAATATCAAAATCACTTTCAATATGATTGATTATTTCTTCTTCTGAAAGGTCTTTATTTAAAGTAAGAACTTTTTTAACCTTACCATTTAATTGGAAAGGTATATTCAATGTGTCTTGAATTAAATATTTTTCATTAAATTCAGGTCACAATTTAAGTGTAATACTACCTTTATTTTTGAATTGTATATCATTTATTTCTTCAGCTAAATGTGGAGCAAAACAAGATAATGCCATAACAAATGTTTCTAAATAACTTAATGGTACACTTTTATATTTATAGAACCCATTTAAACAAACCATCATCTCACTAATCGCTAAATTTAATTGTTGTTCATTGGTATATCTTGTAAATTTCTTAATAAAATTATGGTATATAAATCTCAAATCAGTGTCTACATCTTTTTCTTCAATAATATTTTTTTCAATTTCAAAGAAATATCTATGACAACGGTCTAATCATTTCCTTGAACTATCTAAACCTTCATCTGTTCATTTGAAAGAAGCGGTAACAGGCCCCATAAAACATTCATACATTCTAAGTGCATCAGCACCATGAGATTTGATAATATCATCAGGATTAATAACGTTCCCTTTTGATTTAGACATTTTGTTTCCATCAGAACCTAAAATTAAACCTTGATTAATAATTTTATAAAAAGGTTCAGGGGTTGGAACCACTTTAATATCATATAAGAATTTATGTCAGAATCTTGAATATAGCAAATGCAACACCGCATGTTCTTGACCACCTATATAAATGTCAACTGGTAATCATTTTTTAAATATTTCAAATGCATCTGAACTATCTAAATCTATATATGATCCATCTTCTTGTTTTAATAAGTATCCTAAGTAATATCAACATGATCCAGCTCATTGCGGCATTGTATTAGAATCTAATTTATAGTTTTCGCCATCGATTTGTACATTTATAAAATTGTCAATCTTAGATAAAGGACTTTGACCTTCTGAGTTTGGTTTGAAGTCACTACATTCTGGTAAAACAAGTGGTAAATCTTTAATAATTTTTATTTGATTATTTTTATCAAACATAACTGGGAATGGTTCACCCCAATATCTTTGTCTACTAAAAACTCAATCTTTTAGTTTAAAGTTAACTTTTGATTTAGCATTAAGTTCACTTGCGATTTTAGAAATGATGCTAGTTTTTTCTTTTTCATTAGCAGCATTATATTCTTGCATAAAGTGTTCAGAGTCAATAATATTAATATTATATTTTTTAGCAAAATCAAAATCTCTTTCATCTTCAGCTGGTACAAACATAATTGCCCCAGTTCCAACGTTATCAAGGATATAGTCACCAATTCAAATTGGCATCTTGTTTCCATTAATGGGATTAATTGCATAACTACCTGTAAATATTCCGACTTTATCTTTATTAATTTTTAAATCGAAATCAGTTAAGTTTTCAATGTGTTTTTTAAAGTTTTCATATTCTTCAACATTAATATTTGTTATTAATGAAGGAATTAATTCATGTTTAGGACTTAAGATAATCGCAGTTGCACCTTGAATAGTTTCTATTCTCGAAGTAAATACACTAATATTTTCACCTGATTCAGTTTTAAAAACTAATTCATGTCCGATAGTTCTTCCGATTCAATTTTTTTGAAGTGACTTTAAAGATTCTGGTCAATCAACTAATTCTAAATCATCAATTAAACGATCTGCATATTCAGTAATTTTTAAAACTCATTGACGCATTGGTTTTTTAATAACTGGATGTCCACCACGTTCAGAAACGTGGATCCCATCTTTATTTGTTAAAATTTCTTCATTACTTAAAGTTGTTCCTAATGCCTCACATCAATTAACATCAACATCTTTAATTTCAGCTAAACCTTTTTCATATAATTTAGTAAATATTCATTGGGTTCATCTATAGTAGTTCTTATCTGTTGTGTTTACTTCTTTGTTGTAATCATAGTCAAAACCTAAAGTTTTTAATTGAGCTCTGAATATATTAATATTCTCGTCAGTAAAATCTTTAGGATGGTTATTTGTCTCAATTGCATATTGCTCAGCTGGTAATCCAAATGCATCTCATCCAATTGGGTGAAGAACATCAAAATTATTTAATTTTTTAAATCTACTAATAACATCAGTAGCAGTATATCCTTTTGGGTGACCAACATGTAATCCTTTTCCAGAAGGATAAGGAAACATATCTAGTACATAGAATTTTTCTCTATTTTTATCAACAAACTTATTAGTATTATTCTTTTCTCAATATGCTTGTCATTTTTTTTCAATTAAGTTGTGATTATACATATAACACCTATGCTTTAAAGATTTCTTTATAAATTTCTGAATAGTGACCAACTAAATGGATTTTGATATCATCAAGAATGTAACTCGGGATATCTTCTAAGAATCTTTCATCTTCTTTTGGTAAGAATATTTCTCTAACTCCAGCTCTATGTGCTGAAATTACTTTTTCCTTAACTCCACCAATAATACCAACTTTACCTCTTAGAGTTATTTCTCCTGTCATTGAGATATTTGTTCTAACTGGGAAATTAGATAATTTTGAAATTAAAGCAGTTGTTATTGCAACACCAGCACTTGGTCCATCTTTTGGAATTCCACCAGCTGGAACATGGATATGAATATCATTATTTGAGAAGTCAAAATCTTTTATTCCAAATTCTTCAACGTTTGATTTTACATAACCAAGAGCTACAGCCACAGATTCGTTCATAGTTTTTTCTAAGTTACCAGTGATTGTAATCTTACCTTTTCCTGGTGCAAATGTACATTCAATTGGCAATAAGTCTCCACCAGTCGAAGTATAAGCCATACCATTTACAATCCCAGGGATAGCGATTTCATCTTTTTGATTAACATCAAATTTTATTTTTCCTAAATATTTCAAAATTTCTTTTGAAGTAATCTCTGTTGGTAATTCTTGGGATTTAAGTTCAGCCACAACATATTTACGCATAACGTTTTGAACTTGTCTTTGAAGTTCTCTAACTCCAGCTTCATATGTATAATGATTAATTAAAAAGTTAATACCTTCATCAGTTCATTTTAATTTATCTTCTTCAACAAGAGTTTGTTTCATAGCAGATGGAATTAAATGCCTTTTTGCAATTTCTAATTTTTCAGGTAATGTATATGAACTTAATTCAATGATTTCTAAACGATCAATTAAAGCCTCTGGAATTTGTCTATAGTAATTAGCGGTCGCTAAGAATAGAACTTTCGATAGATCATATTCTTCTTCAATATAATTATCACTAAATCTAGAGTTTTGTTCTGGATCTAATACTTCAAGTAAAGCTGCACTAGGATCACCTTTGTGATCTTTTCCTAATTTATCAATTTCATCCAAAAGGAATAATGGATTTAGAACTCCAGCTTTTTTCATACCCTTAATAATTCTACCAGGCATAGCACCTATATATGTTTTTCTATGTCCACGAATTTCAGCTTCATCGCTAATACCACCAAGAGATGCTTTAATATATTTTTTATTCAAAGCTTCTGCAATTGATAATGCTAATGATGTTTTACCAACACCAGGAGGACCAACTAAACATAAAATTGGACTTTTAACATTTGGATTTTTAGATCTTAATGCTAAGTATTCTAAGATTCTTTCTTTTACTTTATCAATTCCATAGTGACTATTATTTAAAACTTCTTCGACTTTTTGAATATCTTTATTATCTTCTTCTAATTGTCATCATGGGATGTCTAAAACTCAATCAATATATGTTTTGATCATTGAAGCTTCATTTGAACTCATTCCAGATTCATATTTAGAAATTTCGCCAAGTAATTTTTCTTTAATATGTTGAGGATATGGATTTTCATTTAATCTTTTTCTCATTTTTTCAGCATCGTCATCACGATTTGAGATTTCACCAAGTTCTTCTTTAACTATTTTTAGTTTTTCTCTTAAATAGTATTCTTTTTGTTGTTTTGCCATGTTATCATTCATTTTTTTATTAACTTGAGCATCAACTTCACCTTTTATTTTTCCGTTGTCATCAAAATATTCAACCAAGAAACCAAATGCAGCTTCTAGTCTATTTGTTAAAGTTTCATATTGTAAATATTCTTGAATTTTTATAAAGTTACCTAAAGAAGCGTTGTCATATTGCATATTATTCACAATAAAATCACACACTAATTCATAATCATCAATATTTTTATTTACATAATCAGTTAGTTTTTTAAATTCTTTTTTATTTTGTGGAGTTGTATTTTCTTCAATTAACTCAATAATGAATTCAATTAACTCTTTATTTCTTTTAGTGTTACCTTTTTTAGTTTTTAATTCTAAATAACCTGATTCGTATCCTTTTTTGTCAACAAAAACTGGATCAACAAGATTAACTCTTTGAAGACCTTTTAATGTAATAATATATTCTCCATCTTTAGTTATTTCAACTGCTTTTACACGACAAAGAGTACCAACAAGATAAACATCAACAAATGACGGATCATCTTCCTCTGGATTTAATTGACTAGTTACAATTATTTTATCCCCAATTTTTGCTTCTTTAATAGTTAAAATAGACTTTTCACGACCTATTTCTATCTCTTTAGTAACTGAAGGAAGGATAATAATTCCCCTTGTAATAATTACTCTTGCTCTTTCATGCTTGATTTCTTTTTCCATGATAACCTCCATGTAATATATGCATATATTTTAATATAAAAAATAAAAAATTAGCAAAAAGATTGGTACTTTGCTAATTTTTTTAAAATATTATTAATTAAGCGTGATTATTTAGCTTTTTTAGTATTTCATTCAATGATTTTTTTAGTCACAACTTCTTTTAAGATGGCTGTTTTTAAAAGTTCTTCATTAACTACAGTTTTAATTTCTTCGATTGATTTACCATGTGATTTAGCTATTAAATCATATTGTTCATTAAGTTCAGCTTCTGAAACTTCAATTTTTTCTTTTTTAGCTATATCTTCAATAGCACATTGAATAACAATGCTATTTTTAGCTTGGTTAGATAATTCTTTTTCAAAATCTTCTTCTGATTGACCAGTCATTTTTAAGAAGTCTTTAAATTTGAAATTCATTTGAGTAATTCTTTCGATGAAGTTATCTCTAATCATTTTCTTTTCTTCTTCAATTGCAACTTCTGGAATTTCATCATGTTTACAATTTTTAACAATCGCTTCGTTTAATAATGGAGCAATTTGTTGAGTGTTTTCTTGTTGTTTGTTTTTAAGGATTGCATCTTTAATGAAATCTTTAAATTGAGCAGGAGTTTTAACTTCTTCATTAGGTAATTTTAAGTTTTTAATGAATTCTTCATCTAATTTAGGTTTAGAAATTTCACTAACTTCATGTAATTTAATTTTGAAAACAGCTTCTTTACCAGCTAAGTCTTTTGAGTGGTATTCTTCAGGGAAAGTAACAGTAATGTCTTTTTCTTCTCCAACTTTAATACCAACCATTTGGTCTTCAAATCCTGGGATGAATTGTCCTGAACCGATTTCTAATTCAAAGTTTTCAGCTTTTCCCCCAGCAAATTCAACGCCATCAACTGATCCAGTAAAGTCAAATTTAGCTTGGTCACCTTTAGCAATGATTCCACTTTCTTTTTTAGCTAACATTTTTTCACGAGCTAATAAGTTATTGATTTCATTTTCAACTTCTGCGTCTTCAACTTTTGGTTCAATGATTTCAACATCAAGTTTTTTATAGTTTTCAATTGTAACTTCTGGCATTACTCAGTAAATTAAACTAAATTCTAATTCAGTTGCTGAGAATTTTTCTCCGATTTCAACTGAAGGACTTGGGAATACTTCAACATCTAAATTTTTAACTTCTTCATTTTCATCAACTAATTTAATTGATTTATTAATCGCTTTATTAGCAGCGTCAACTAAAACACTTTCAGCCGAAACAACAGCTAACGCTTTATCCATTGGAACTTTTCCAGGTCTAAATCCGTCGATTTTAACTTTTTTAGCTACTGATTCACGTTCTTTTCTGATTATTTCAGATCATTCGTTTGACTCTAACGTCACTGTGCAAACAACTTTGCCTGCTTGTTTTTCAACTTTACTAATTTTCATAATACTCCTTATATTGTAAACGATGGGATAATAATGCTTAATATCACAATAATAAACACAACAACTACTGATGTTGATAATCTTAATATTAAAGATTTTCTTTTCGAGTTTGTAATATCTATTACTTCTTTGCTTTTATTCATCATCTTCCATCTTAATAAATTCAGATAACATTTCAGAAATCTGATTTTCTTCTATAGCTTCTTCACCAAAGAACGAATTCACTATATTTTTCAATGTAATTATTATATCATGATTGCTAAATTCAATACAATCTGGAATGAATTTTATATGAATAACCATCAAAAGGTCGATAGCAATCTGGAATTTTGAAGGGTCTTGAATGAATTCATTCTCTAAACTCTTCATAATTTCTTTTAATTGCTCTTTAGGTTCATTGTTATACTTTTCTATTGAAAAGCTAATAACCTTCTTGAAATGGTCATTATATAACTTAAATTCATGCGAAATACCCAACTCATTTAAAGTGTGAATGATAGTTCATTTATCAAGGTTTGAAATATTTTTATTTAAGAATATTTTTTGGATGATCGATAAATCAACTTCATCTAATTCATTTTGAAATTTTTCAAGTAATAAATTAAAGAAACTAATATCAAATGTTGAATCATCTTCATTATAAATATTATTTCAAATTTCTAATTTATTCATATCAGAGAACTTTTGTTCAAATCTATCATTAGAAACAATTTTTTCAATATCGTTTCTAAGTTCTAATAATTGAGTTAAGATGTCACCAGGTATATATGGTTGATTTAATTCTTCCTCAATAATTGCTAATGCTTTTTCAAAATTTTTACTTTGATAAAGCCCTAAGATTTCAATAATTAGATTTGAATAGTATTGATCTAATTCCGATTGTTCTTTTGTTAAGTCTTTAACTTGTTCTTTACTCATTAAATTTCTCCTTCTTTAAGTTCTAAGAATTTTTTTTCAAATTCTGCAATTTTCTCTTTTGAGAAATGATCTGATATCTTTCTCTCATTGCATATTTTAGTTAATTCAGCAGTTGTTATATCAACTTTCTTAATTAATGAATCTGGATAGTTATATAGTGATTGTGCTTGGATAAATTCTTTTTTATCAACTTCAATTCAACTTAAGTTTGAAAAGATTTTAAAGTCAATTTCAAAATCAACATATTTAATAGCTTCTTCTTCGATAAGATATCTACTAGCAACGTTTACATAGTATTGAATTTTCTTATTTTTCTTGACAGAAATTAAAATATTGAATCATTCCTTTTTGAAGAATATTCAATATATTTGATTTAAGTTTTCTGAATGGAAATATCTTTTAGTTTTATATTCCGAAGTTATTACAAAAGTTTTATCGTTTGCAAGAACAATATAATCATCATTTTCTTCTATTATCATGGGTAAATCCCAAGTTCTATATAATCACCCATTAAATTTATAAGCATGTACAGAAACACGATTACCTATCTTGAATTGTAAATTGTCAGATTTCATATATCTTATTATATATGAGATTTGATGTTTAGCAAAGTTTTATGTAGATTGATAGCAATTAATTTTTAGTGTACAAAAAAAGCAGACTACATAATGTAATCTGCTTTTTTATTAATTAAATTATTAATTAATTATTTTCAACAAGAACTGAAACTTTAGTTTTATTGTCTTTGAACTTAGTGTATCTTACGATACCTTCAGCCTTAGCAAATAATGTATGATCTTTTCCTTGACCTACATTTTTGCCAGGGTAAATTCTATTACCTCTTTGACGATAAATTATTTGACCAGGTAGGGCCGCTTGACCATCAGCTAATTTTGCACCTAAAAATTTAGGGTTAGAATCTCTACCATTTTTAGTAGAACCAACCCCTTTTTTAGAGGCAAATAATTGAAGATTAATTTTTATTAATGTTGTTTTCATTTTTTACTTCCTTATTATTATGATTGATTATTTTGATGTACTTAGCATGAGCTTCATCATCAAATGAATTTAATTGAATTTTTATTAAATCTAATAAATATAAGTTTTTATCAGATTGGTTATTGATAATCAATTCTAGATGTCCATCATTTATTTCATAATAGATGTCTGATTGATCAAATCAATTCAATGCTGATTGACTTATGGCACTTACAGCAGAACAGATTATATCTTTTCCACTTTCAGCAAAATTTGCATGTCCTTTTATTACTAGACCGTTTTTATAAAAATCAATCTTAATCATAATTAACTACGCTTTAATTGATTCAATTAATAACTGAGTATATGGTTGTCTGTGACCTTGTCTTTTCATGTGGTGTTTTTTAGATTTAAATTTGATAATTTTAATCTTTTCACCTTTACCATGCTTTACAACTGTAGCAACTACATTAGCTCCATCAACATATGGAGTTCCAATTTTAGAATCTACCATCATGATTTGATCGAATGTAATTTTTTGACCTGGTTCAATGTCTAGTTTCTCAACATAAATGTTTTCACCTTGTTGAACTTTATATTGTTTTCCACCCGTTTGGAATATAGCAAACATATAAAATCCTCCTTAAACTTAGACTCGCCTTCTATGGTGTATCGTTAGATACTTGTTACCATATAAGTGCGGTTGAAGCAGCGATAAACACTGCAATTTCTATTATACCATATACTGTTGGAATGGTATTCTTTTTATTTATATATTATATAAAACACACAATTAACCGTTAATTTAAGGTCAATTGTGTGAATTAAGGCAATATTTAAGTAATTATTTAGAATTTAGTGTTTTTTTAACAAGTTCCATTGTAATTACTGGATGCGCTTGTGATTTTGTTTCTTTCATAATCATTCCAACTAAGAATTTTTCAACTCTTTCTGGTCTTTCTTCATATTGAGAAACTAATTCAGCGTTAGCTTCAATGAATTTATTTAAAAGTTCTTGAAGCACTTTTTCATCTTTAATTTGTTCAAACCCAAGTTCAGTTATTAATTCTTGAACTGTTTTTGAAGTTGTTAAGATATTTTCTAAAAGAGTTTTTGCTTGTTTGTTATTTAAATCACCAACACTTAAAAGTGAAAGTAATTTAAAGAACTCATTAACTTTAGCTTCAGTCATATCATTAAGTGTTAAGTTGTTTTTATTCAATTGTCCAACTAATTCACTATTAACTCAGTTAAATAATAATTGAGCATCAACATTTTGATTTAAGCCGTTAATAATAAAACTACATAAATCATAATTATCTAATAATGAACTAATTTGATTTGCATCAAGTCCAAGAGATGATAATTTTTCAGAAACTTGTTTTGGAGATAAAGGACTATTCTTAATAATTTCTTTAACTTCTTCATCAGATAATTTAAAATGGAAAACATTTGGATCTGTCATATATCTATAATCAACTGCATTCGTTTTTTCTCTTAAGAATTCAGTTGTCATAGTAGTATCATTGAATCTTCTTGTTTCTTGTTTAATTTCAACTCCATTTAAAATTGCATTAGTTTGTCTTTTGATTTCGAATTCAATAGCTTTACCAACATTGTTAATAGAGTTAATATTTTTGATTTCAACTTTAGTACCATATTCAGTTTCACCTTGAAGTCTAACTGAGATATTAACATCAGCACGTAATGAACCATTTTCCATTTTAGCATCTGAAATATCTTTAAAGATTAGAATAGTTCTAAGTGCATTCAAGAATGCCATAGCTTCATGTGCATCATTAATACATGGCTTTGTAACAATCTCAACTAATGGAACACCAGCACGATTGTAATCCATGAATCTTTGTCCGTTGTTCATGATTTGTTTTGCAGTATCTTCTTCCATATGAATTCTTTCGATTTCAATATTCTTTAAATTTCCAGCTGCATCTGTAATTTGAATTGTACCTTCAGTTCCAATAGGGTTATATTGTTGAGTTATTTGGAAACCTTTTGGTAAATCTGGATAGAAATAGTTTTTACGGTCAAAGGCAATATTTTTATAATTGATTTGCATATCAAGTGCATCAGCTAAAGTAATTGATTTTTGAACAGCCACTTTATTGATTAAAGGCAACACACCAGGTAAAGCTAAATCCATAAAAGAAACATTAGTATTTATTTCATTTGCATATTTATTAGCAGAACTTGAGAACATCTTAGTTTTAGTTTTTAAAACTGTATGTACTTCAATTCCAATTGTAACGATAAAATTCTTCATTATTTAACCTCACTCAATATTTTTGCAATAGATAAAGTTTTTGTATCTTCAAATAGTTTACATGTGATGTTTAAACCTAAGAAAGCATCATTAAATTTAATTGCTGGAATTGTAATTGATGGATAACCACCAAAGTTAGCCATTTGTAATGCATCATCAGAAATACTTGAGGTATTCTTATGGTCTAGTTCATCTTGAATAAGTGGAGCAATTGAGCTTGCACCAGGTAATAATATTGCATCATATGATGAGAATATCTTATTACATTCATTAATAATCATTGTTCTAATTTTTTTAGATTCTTGGAAGATTTCTAAATAGTTCTCAGATGATGTAGAGTATGCACCAATTACAAATCTTCTTTTTAATTGTCTACCGAAGTTTTGAGTTCTTGAATTTCTTAAAGTTTCAACAAAGTTTTTACCTTCAATTTGCTCACCAAATAAGATTCCACTTAAGTTAGCTCAACAAGTAGTTGCTTCACCATAAGTAATTGTTTTATAAACTGGATCTATTAACTCCAATAATTTAATTGGGAACGAAATTTCTTCAATGTTAATTCCTTTTGATTTTAAATCATCAATATATTTGATAAATTCATATTTTTCACCATCAAGCATGTGATCAACAGCTTCTGTAATAATTGCAAATTTTAATTGTTTAACATCTATTGCATTTACATCAAATTTTTCATTTGATTCAATTGATGTCATATCATTTTTATCTTTCTTAGAAATAACATTCATTACATTAGAAATAGTAGAAATATCATTCGCTAAAATTCCAACGTGATCAAAACTTGGTGAGTATGGGAAAACGCCATATCTTGAAATTCTTCCATAAGTTGGTTTGAATCCATAAATCCCTTGGAAAGATGCTGGTCTTCTAATTGAGTCACCAGTATCTGTTGCAATCGAGAATGAAACAACATCTTTAGCAACAATAACACTTGAACCACTACTTGAACCACCAGCGATTCTTGTATCATCAAATGCATTTTTAACAATTCCAAATCCAGAAAATGTCCCAGTACCACCAAGACCAAATTCATCAAGATTATCTTTTGAAATACAAATAGCTCCAGATTCATCTAGAAGAGTTTTTAGAGTTGCATTATATTTAGGGATATAGTTTTTTAAAAATAAAGAACCACCAGTGGTTTTTATATCTTTTGTAGCTATATTATCTTTTAATGAATACACAATACCATTCAGTGGATTTGTTGTATTTTCAATATGATTAAATGGTACAGTTTCTAAACTGATTGGGTTCAATTTATTTATTTCATTTAGTTTTTCAATTGAACTATTATATGTTTCTAAGTATTTATTATTTTTCATCTTTGATCACCACATATTTATCATCGTTTAAAGTAGTGTTAGAAAATACATCTTCCCTACAAAACTCTTCAACCATATCTTCTCTTCAATTTTTTTCTAAACTAATTTCATGAATAAAATTAGTTGGTTCAATGTTTTTAGTATCAAATTCTTTGATTAAATTTAATTTCTTAATAATGGCATTATATTCATCATGGATTTTTTCAATCTCTACATTATCAAGTTCAAATTCAAGAGAATTTGCTAAATTTTGTAATTTGTCATAAATATTTTTCATTTTATCTCCTATTCTATGAATAATGGTTCTGATAAATCTTCCACCAAATCTTCATCATATCTATAAGTTAATATTGGATTCACTATTTTAAATACTGGAATTATTACAATACAATTTAATAACACCATCGGGATTAGTAATGCTAATCTTATTGCAACTCAAGCTTCATAACCAAGTGTAGATACCTGTGCATCAAAGAATGGCATAATAACAACATTTATAACAATTTCAGTTATTAATATAGTAATAAAGACTGGTGCAAAACTTTTAAATCAAGGTTTGGAATCTGGTTTTTTCTTGAGTTGATATTTTTGCAAAAAATAACAACCTCATATAATGCCCATTCCAACTGCGGGAAATATAACTAGTAAACCAAGAACTAAGTCTCGCGTCATTTTGATTGTAAAGTTCATCAATGTAAAGGAATACGAATCCAATGGGTTTAAAAGTATAGGAACAAGACTTATTGCAATTGCAAACGCCGTTACGATATTCGCCATTAAAACAAATCTAAATTGTTTATCTTTATTTGAAACCATTAGCATCCGGATCAAACCACCCATCATACCAAATAAGATCGCTGATAAAAAATATCCAAAGTGGAATAATCCACCAGAATAGGTAATTGTAAGTAAATCAACAGCAGCACCAAGACACATACCAATAATTGGCCCGAATAATAATCCGCCAATTTTAATTAATATACCCTCAATAATTATTCTAGTACCAGCTCATAACCTAAATACCATTGAGGCCATATTGGCAGTAACTAAAATTAGTAGTAAAATTACAGAAATACTCAGCGCTAATATCATCCCAATGTTAGCAATACCTCTAGTCGATACTTTCGGAAATATAAAATACCTTTTTTTCTTGATATATCTAAAGTACAATTTCTTACTTAATAAGAAAGCAAATATTAAGCCAATAAAGCTAAAAATTACCAATAAAACTAAACTGATATCCATTATTTACCCCTTATAATATATGTTGATATTATCATTTTATTTTAATTCCTTTATTTTTAATTAGATATTTATCTATACCGGTAAAAATATCGCTATTAAAGAATAAGGCATTTTTTTGGTTGGCAGATAGAGGAGATGGGTGCGAACGCTCGATTATTTCATGTTTTGAAACATCAATATATTTCGCATATTTTTTCGAATCATTGCCAAGTAATAAAAAACAAATATTATTACACTCTTTATTGATTAATTCAATTGCATTAATCAATAAATTATTTCACCCTCATTTTTGATGGGAGTTAGCTTGACCTTCGTACACTGTCAAACAACTATTCAACAGTAATATGCCTTGTTCTGCTCAATCCGTTAAGTCACCATTTATTCTTAAATACCCAAATTCATTTTGAATTTCTTTGAATATATTATTAAGAGATGGTGGATTTTTCACTTTCGATTCTTTACTAATACTAAACGCTAGTCCATGAGCTTGCTTTGGACCATGATACGGATCTTGACCTAAGATAACAACTTTTGTATCTTCTATATTGAAAAAATTGAAAGCATTAAAAATATCTTCCTTTTGAGGGAAAAATACTTTATCGGAATTTTTTAAAAAATTATCAATTTTAATTAAATATGGTTTAGATAGCTCTTCTTCAATAAATTTAAATCAATTTGTTCTTAAATTATTTACAAGGAACATAGTGATTATTGTACATGTTTAATGAATTTAAAAATATTATCTATATGAGGTTTATTTGTATCACTTTTAACAAAGTCAATAAAATGTTTATTTAATTCATCGCCTTTCTTAATTTTATTTGCTTCAATTAAGAAATCAGAAAAGTTTTTCATGCTTTCTAAATTAATTAGAACCTCTTCACCTTTATCACCAACTTGGAATGCATTACCATGTTCTGTAACAAAATCAGTTATTCCCATTGGATAGTAATTTTTAGTTGCCGCTGGTTTTTCTTCTTCTTCAGTTAATAAATTCAAAGATTCTGGTTTTTCTTCTTCAGGTTTTTTATCTTCATTAACTGCATAAAGATTGTTTCATTTAAAACTCATATTATTCAAACCTAAAACATATTCAGATTGTGGTTTTGCAAAACCTTTACTAATTAAGACTGATCAAAAATCTTGATTTTGGTCTTCAACGTTTCATTTAGAATCTTTTCAATATACATTATTAGAACTATCAGTTGTTCATCAATTATAATTCATTTTAATATCAGTAATTTCAGAATTAAATTTATATTCGTCTTTAAGTATAGAATATGTTTTTTTCTCTTCATCATAATCAAATAAAACATCTTCTGAAATTCATTGTTTTTTATCATATCCAATAAATTCAGATTCTTCTGTTTGGTTATCAATTTCATCATGTAAATTTAATTTCGCCTCAACAGAATGTAAGCCTAAACGCGCAGTGTTAGCACCTTCATTTAAAGTTGTAGATAAACCAGCTGATAAATCTTTAATCTTAATGTCTGCATTCGCATCTAACTTTTCTTCAAAACGAACATCGATATCAGTTAATAATGTAGGAGTTGCTGTTAAAAAATCTTGAATGTAATTAGACATAGATTGTAATCACATACTAAAGTTATTAATATGAGAAAAATAATTATATGCTTTTTGTTTAGCTAAACTATTTTTAGTGAAATCATTACTCATCGCTGGAACTGTGTTAAATGATTCGGTTGGTTTCAATTCACCATCATAATCATCTGGTAATTCATTACTAAAAGTGATTTCTTTGTCAATTTTGATACTTGTAGCTGAAGATCTGGTTAAAGTGTAAACAAAAGGAATTTCTTGTTTTGTTTCTTCATCAATTACAGTTCCATCTGTAATTTTAAATTCTGTAGCAATAGCAATTGTTGGACTCGAAGAATTCGAACAAGCAACAACTAATGTTGAAGACATTGCAGTAACACCAATTAGTAGTGCACCAAATAATAATATTTTTTTCTTAGATTTAGATATTTTCATAATGAGTATATTATATCAAAGAATGCATTTTAAAACAAATATATATAATACTAATTAAGTTTTTGGAAGTTTTTGGATAGAATAATCCCAGTCGCAACCGAAGCATTCAATGATTGCATTTTATTTGTCATTGGTATTTTTACTAAAAAATCAGCATTTGAAAGAACGATTTTACTAATCCCTTTTTGTTCATTACCAATAATTAAAACCGCTTTATTATCAAACTCAACCTTATTTATATCAACTGATTTATCATCTAAGGCGGTTGCATAAACTCATCAGTTTGCTTTTTTTAGTCTCTCAATAGTATTTGTCAAGTTAGCAACTTTAACAAAATCTATTTGATAAACTCCACCCAGTGAAGTTTTGATTACATAATCATTTATTTGAACTTGATGAGTATTTTTATAAATAATAGCATCAACTCCAAAAGCAGTTGCACTCCTTATGATGGCTCCAAAGTTACCACCATCCTCAATTTCATCAAGAATTAGGATTGTACCTTTTTCTTTTTTTTGCATTCTTTCAATTAATATATCAATATTTAAGTATGAAATTTCTTGTTTAATTTCAGCTGCCACAAATTGATGATTAACATTTTGAAATTTTTGAAAGAAGTTCTTAGTAACTATTTCAATTTCAATACTTTGATCAATTTTCTTTAGTTCATTATTCATTGCATACACAGTGCCAATTTTAATATTGTTTTTTAAGGCATCTAATATAGCGTTTTTACCAAATAAAAAATTTTTAGCCATTAAAGAACACCATTTCCGATTAAATTCTTACGAATAATATCTGATGATTCATAGTCTTTCGCATCAATAAATACTTTATATTTCATAATCTCACTAACTATTTCATCAGTGTGAATGTGTTCAAAATTGATACCTAAAATATCTAAACATCAAAGTAATCTGTTTAGTGTTTCGTTAGCGACATTTCAATCTTTTGATCTAGTAGCAATATTAATATCTTTTATAAGTTTTTGGATATATGTAACACCATTAGCAATATCTAAATCATTATTTAAAATATCTAAAAATTCTTGATCTACGACAACTTCTAAATTAAGCATGTTATGCATTATAAGAGTTGTTTTAATACCATTGATTGTATTTTTGATTTTATTAATTTCATTTTCACAATCAACCATAATTTCATTATTGAAATCAAGCGGGTTACGATAATTTGTTTTATACATAAACCATCTCAATGATTGATATTGATATTTGTTGAGTAAGTCCTTGACCAAAATGAAGTTATTTAGAGATTTAGACATCTTTTCATGATTAACATTAATATGACCAACATGCATTCAAACTTTAGCGATTCCGCATTTGTGAAGTCCATGATGTTGCGCATTCTCATTTTCATGGTGAGGGAATTTTAAATCAATCCCTCCTCCGTGAATAGTTAAGTTGTTGCCAAAGTATTTCTCAATTAAATATGAACACTCTGAGTGTCATCCAGGTCTTCCATTGCATCAAGGGCTTTGTCATTTAATTCCAATATCCGTATTTTTTCATAAAACAAAATCAGTTTCATTTTTCTTTTGATCATTAGCTGCTACTCTTTCGCCGACAATTTGTTTATCAAGTTCTCGGTTACTTAATTCACCATAACAAGCAACACTACTAGTATCGAAGTAAACATTACCATTTACTTCATATGCAACGTTTTCTTTTACCATACGGTCGATATAATCAATAATACCATCAATGTTGTCAGTTACTTTTTGAATATTCATTTGTTTAGTATTTAAAGATTTTCGAATATCATTATATGCATCAGCAAACTCATTACTAACTTCACTTTCAGATATATTTCTAGCAATTGCTGCATTGATAATTTTGTCATCAATATCAGTGATGTTGTGTAAGTAGTTAACTTCTTTCTGGTCAGCTAATAAAACTCTGAACAATACATCAAATACAATTAAAGGTCTTGCATTACCAATATGAATATGATTATAAACAGTTGGGCCACAGTTATAAATATTGATAGTTTGTTCATTAACATCTACCATTGATTGCGATAAAGAATTGTATAATTTCATAATTTCTCCAGAAAATAATATTCTATATTATACATCAAAACAATGCATAATATGTTTTTTCAATATATAATAATATAAAGCGACAGGAGCAAAATATGACTAGAAAACATAAACCAAAAGTTTTTAAAAATTATCAAGAAAAATATAAATTTCACAATGAAGTTTATCTGAGAAATGATAAAATTCAAAGAATCATTGAAAATATTAAACATGATGAAAATGCTCCTGATAATGAAATAGCTAGAACTATGAGAATGCCAGGTTCAAGAAAACTACCAAAACATTCATACCACCAACCTGAAGTTACTCGTGAAAGAAGAGTACAAGATGATTGATGAAGAAATAATATGCACGACTATATAAATAGAGTTGAACAAAATGGTATAAGAGATGCTAACACATACAATAACAGATATAAACAAAAATCAACAGATAATATTTTTGGAGATGTTCAACCGAATGATTACAGTCAAAAATTAGCAATTCATAAAGAAGTGACAATTGATAAAGGCCAAAGAAGATGATGAGCTTTTACTCAAGCAAGAAAAAACTTATTTAGAAAAAATGATAATTAATACCAGAAACCAAGTTTACTTGGTTTTTTTTAATATCTAAAGATTTAGTAAAAATATTCTTATTTATATATTTTAAGACATATATTTCCTTTATTTTTAATGATATTTTTTAAAAAAACTGATTTAGTTGTATTATTTTTACTATGAAGATATTATTATTTGGCGGAAGCTTTGACCCAGTTCATAAAGGACATGTATCAATAGTTAATAAAGTTGTAAATCACCTAAAAATTGATAAAATTTTTATCATACCAACAAAAGTAAGTCATTGAAAAGCACTTGACACTACATCAAACGATAGATTTAATATGTTGAAATTAGCTTATGAAGGTATAGAAAATATTCATTTTTCAACTTATGAACTTGAAAAAGATATTGATGAACCTTCATATAGTATCGATACTATCAATCATTATCAAGAACTTTATCCGAATGATGAAATATTCTTTTTAATTGGAAATGACCAATATAAATTATTTAACCAATGAAAGGATTGAGAATTAATTTTATCTAAAGTAACACTACTAGTTTATTCAAGAAATGAAGTGAGTCAAAAAATTATAAAAGATCCAAAGATAGTTTTCTTGCCTTTTGATCAAATAGATATTTCATCAACAGATATTAAAAATGATTTAGTGAATAATGATAATTTAGATAAAAAAGTTTATCAATACATAATTGATCATGCTTTATATTCACGTTTTTGATTAACTAAATACATTTCTAAAAAGCGTTATGAGCATAGTTTAAGAGTTGGTTCATTAATCAAGCAAGCACTTAAATTAAATGGTTATGCTGATTTAAAAAGTATCGGATATACGATTGGTGTTTATCATGATATTGCAAAAGAGTTTGATGATGAAAAACTCTATAAATATTTAAAAAATGATAGTTTGAAGTCATTTCCTAAACCCGTTTTACATGGAGTTAGTGGGGCTAATTTTTTAAAAGAAGTAATAGGATACAATAATGAATTGGGATTAAATGCTATATCTAGACACACTATGCCTTTTGAGTTTGGGACTGGGCCACTTACAATATTAGATAAAGTTTTATTTTGTTGTGATAAACTAGAATATAATAGAAGTGAAGAAGATATCAATAATATTGATTATTTTAGACAATTACTATTAAAAGATATTGATGAATGCTTTACACAATTATACAAAGCATTAAAAGAACAATATAACAATTAAGGAGAATGTATATGTTAGGAATTATTATCGCTATGGAGACTGAATGTTTAAATTTAGTTAAAACTTGTTTCAAGGACACTTTTATCCATTCAATTCAAGGAAATAAATTTTATGTAGTTAAAACTGTAAGTGGGGAAACTGCAGTTATAACTTTCTGTGGAATTGGAAAAGTTAATGCTGCTGCCATCACATCATTAATGATAAATAGTTTTAATATTTCTTCTTGTTTAAATATTGGGAGTGCTGGCATTGTTGATGGAATTGATGTATTAGATGTTTTAATAGTTGATAAAACTTATTATTCTGATGTTGATGTGACTGCTTTTGGTTATGAAATGGGGCAAGTTCCGAAAATGCCTAAAAAATATGAAACTAATAATAACTTAAATCAATTAGCTACTGAATTATTAAATGTTTCAGATTATAAAATTTTTCTTGGTAATTGTTTAACTTCTGATTCATTCATTAACATGGGTAATATATCAAAATATAATATTGAAAAAACTTCTACCCCAACTGTAATTGACATGGAATGTGCAGCAATTGCACAGACTTGTTTATTATTTAAAGTTCCATTACTATCAGTTAAAATAGGAATAGATAAATTGTATTCACCAAATAAGAATGAAGATCAATTTAATAGTAATTTAGGAAAGGTTCAATTGATTATAGATGATATAACAAGCAACTTAATCAATGCCTTAACTTTTAAGCTTAAAACCCAAAATACAAAGTAGGTTTATATGGAAAAAAATCAATTAATAAAGGTTCGTGGAGCTAGAGAAAATAATTTAAAAAATATTAATATCGACTTACCTAAAGATAAATTAATAGTGATGACTGGATTATCAGGATCTGGAAAGTCTTCACTAGCTTTTGATACTATTTATGCAGAGGGTCAAAGAAGATATTTAGAATCTCTAAGTTCATATGCAAGACAATTTCTAGGTGGAAATGAAAAACCAGATGTAGATTCCATAGAAGGTTTAAGTCCAACAATTTCTATTGATCAAAAATCTGTTAATCATAATCCTAGGTCAACAGTTGGTACAGCCACTGAAATTTATGATTATTTAAGAGTATTTTTTGCAAGAGTTGGAACCCCTTTATGTCCGAAAGGTCATGGGCCAATTTTAACTCAAACCGTTAAACAAATTGTAGATTCAGTGATGCAATATGAACAAAAATCAAAATTACTTATATTATCTCCAATTGCAAAATCTCAAAAAGGAAGTTTTGTAAATGAAATTAACAACATCAAAAGAGATGGATATTTAAGAGTTAGAATTGACGGTCAAATTTATGATTTAGATGAAGAAATCAATATTAACAAAAACGAAAAACACAATATTGAAATTGTTATTGATAGAATTGTATTGAATCATGATAGTCAAACAAGATCGAGAATTGTTTCTGCTGTAGAAATAGCGACAAAAAATTCTAATGGAGTTGTTATTTGTAACATTAATGATAATGACATTCTATATAATGAGAACTATACTTGTAATATATGTAATTTCTCAATTCCTGAACTTGAACCAAGATTATTTTCTTTTAATTCCCCAATAGGTGCTTGTGAATACTGTAAAGGACTAGGTTACACTTTTGAACCTTCAATTAAAAGAATTCTTCCAGATGAAAACTTAACTATTGATAATGGTGGTGTTGATTATTTTAAAAATTTAGTTGATACTACAAACTTAGAATGACAAAGATTTAAAATACTTTTAAAACATTACAATATACCAACAAATGTAAAAATTAAAGATTTATCCGAAGAAGATATTAGACACATCCTATACGGAAGTGATGAAGCCATTCAATTCTCTTTATCATCAACTGCAAATACTTATGTTAAGAACGAATACATTGAAGGTATTGCTAGTCTTATTAAACGTAGACATTACGAAACTACTAGTGAATTTGCTCGTGAGTACTACAGTAAATATATGGCTGAAACTCCTTGTAAAACTTGTAGTGGCAAAAAATTAAATGATGCAGCATTATGTGTTAAAGTGGCTGGTAAGGATATCATCGATTGCACTAACATGAGTATTATGGATTTAATTGATTATTTCTTAGGTTTAGAATTAACTCCTGAACAATCAATGATTTCTAATTTATTATTAAAAGAAATAATCAATAGATTAAGTTTCTTAAAAAATGTTGGGTTAGATTATTTAACTCTTTCAAGAAGAGCGTTAACATTAAGCGGTGGTGAATCTCAAAGAATTAGATTGGCTAATCAAATCGGTTCTCATTTAACTGGTATATTATATGTTTTAGATGAACCCTCAATCGGATTACATCAAAAAGATAATGAAAAACTAATAGACGCATTAAAATCAATTAGAGATTTAGGTAATACTGTGTTAGTAATTGAACATGATGAAGATACGATGTTAGCTAGTGATTATTTAGTCGATATCGGTCCAGGAGCTGGAGCTTTCGGTGGTGAAGTTGTTGCTTGTGGAACTCCACAAGAAGTACTTGCTAATGAAAACTCAATTACCGGTCAATACCTTTCGGGTAAATTAAAAATTGATGTTCCAAAAACTAGACGTGGTGGAAATGGTCAAAAAATTATTTTAAAAGGTTGTAAAGGAAATAATCTAAAAAATATTGATGTTACATTCCCATTGAATAAATTCATCGCTGTAACTGGAGTTAGTGGAAGTGGGAAATCTACATTAGTTTTAGAAACTTTTGTTAAGGCAATTCAAAAGAATAATTTTGACCCATTTGTAGAACCATTACCATATAGAGATATTATCGGTTGTAATCATGTTGATAAATTAGTTATTGTAAATCAAGAACCTATCGGAAGAACTCCAAGATCAAATCCAGCTACATATGTAGGGGTTTTTGATGATATCAGAGATATCTTTGCAATGGTGCCACTTTCAAAGGAAAGAGGGTATTTAAAAGGGCGTTTCTCATTCAATGTTAAAGGCGGAAGATGTGAACACTGTCAAGGCGATGGTTCAATTAAAATTGAAATGCATTTCTTACCAGATGTTTATATTCAATGTCCAGAATGTTTAGGGCATAAATATAATGATGAAACACTTCAAGTTAAATTCCGTTCTAAATCAATTTATGATATTTTAGAAATGTCAATTAGCGAGGCTAAAGAATTCTTTATTAATAATCACAATATTCATCACAAACTAAAATTACTCGATGATGTTGGACTTGGTTATTTAAAACTTGGAACTAGCGGAGTCGCTTTAAGTGGTGGTGAAGCTCAAAGAGTTAAATTAGCTAAATTCTTACAAAGAAAGCCAACTGGTAAAACGATTTATGTTTTAGATGAACCAACAACAGGTTTACATACTCATGATATTAGTCATTTAATTAAAATTCTAAATAAAATTGTTGACAATGGTGATACCGTTATAACAATTGAACATAATCTAGATTTAATCAAAGTAGCGGACCATATCATAGATATAGGTCCTGATGGTGGGAATAATGGTGGGATAGTTGTAGCCACTGGCACACCAGAACAAATTGTAAATAAAGATGCTTCTCACACCGCAACTTATTTAAAGAAATACTTAAATCAATAAAAAAGATTAATGTATATAAAAAAATGCCCGCAAGAGCATTTTCCCAAATTGAATTATTAAGTGCAACACTTATTGTAAAATATAAGTGGAGCACTTTTTAATTGCCAAAGGCGTAAAAAAAGTGCCCCCTTATCGTACAAGGGAGCACAATAATGTTATACAACCAAATTACAAA
>JBOFTB010000057.1:0-1015 GCA_051651845.1 Mycoplasma sp.
TTTACTAAATATATTTATTATTTATCTTTAGTTAATTCAAAAAATAAAGGCATTTAGTAATGATTATACAAATCAGTATAATGAGTTATCAAAAAATATTGATAATTTTTCAAAAAATATCAATATTATAGAAATTGATCATTGAAAAGCAATAAATATGTGAAAAACATTATCTTTGAATTTCTTTGTTGAACATAAAGTAGATATTGGTGAAGCAATTGAAGAAAATATTGAGCAAATAGGAAATAATGCAAATGTGCAAGCTAATGAAATTGATCGCATGCAAAATATTATTAATAGAAGTTGAGCCTCCTGACCAATTAATTCTAATCAAAATGATAATAATGATGATACATCATCTGTGGGTGGATCAAAATTAACTTGAGAAAGAGAAATTAAAAAAATGAAATTACCTTTGATCATCGGTACTAATGAATTTATGAAAGACCCTTGTGTAGGTGTTGCAGCAATGGCAAATGGAATTGCCAATGATTTTGAAGAAGGAGGTCTCTTACAAACTAATTTACAAAATCAAAATGAAACTGAATATATTCCTATAAAAGTATCTGGAATTATAAAAGGAACTGAAGAGGAAGAAAAGAAAAATCCCATTGCAAATTCAACTCAAGTCAATAATACATTTGCAACTGTTCCTACAATTACTGCCATTCCTAGTGCCGAACCTCAAAAAACAAGTATTCCTATGATACCTTTAATTCCCTCTGTTCCCATCACTTCTCCGGTGCAAGAACCTGTAATAGTCAGTGGGAAAGGAGCTCCAGCAGTACCAACAATACCTGGAGTACCTTCAGATTTTCTTAAAATTCCCGTTTTCGACCCTACAAAATTACCACCTAAAATTGAAAAAGCTCCAAAAAAAACAATTGCAGTCGCCCCAAAAGAAGATTTCAATAGTCTGCTTAAAAGAATTGTTGAATCACGTGGAAAACCAAAAGAACCCGATCAAAACAACGAAGTAAATACTCAAAATAATACAAATAATAATCCAATTTCT
>JBOFTB010000058.1:0-1261 GCA_051651845.1 Mycoplasma sp.
AAAAATCTTTATAATATAATTAACTTAATTATTATTACTAAAATGGAAAAAAATAAAGACAATCCTCCTCCAACTAAAAGCCTAGAAGAGATTAATATAGAGTTAAAGAGTAATACTGAAAATAATAAAGCAGGATTAACATATACGGCAACATCTATAATTGGTTCTGGATCTTTTGGAGTTGTGTACCAGGCAACAATTGTTGAAACAGGAGAAGTAGTAGCAATTAAAAAGGTATTTCAAGATCGTCGATATAAGAATCGTGAACTACAGATAATGAAAGAGTGAAACCATCCTAATATTATAAAGTGAAAGAATTACTTTTACACTCCTGGAGATAAGCCAGATGAAATATATTTGAATTGTGTGATGGACTATGTGCCTGAATCATGTTCTAAAATAATTCGGAATTATTTTAAAGCTCATCAACAGATAAACATGTTGCTAATCAAACTATACTCTTTTCAGATGCTTAAAAGTCTAGCCTATATACATGCAATAGGGATATGTCATCGTGATATTAAACCACAAAATATATGAATTAATACTTCCACTCATGTTGTTAAGTGATGTGATTTCGGGAGTGCCAAGAAGCTAATTAAAGGACAGCCTAACATTGCTTATATATGTTCGAGATATTACCGTGCACCTGAGTGAATATTCGGAGCAACAGAGTATTCAAATCAAATCGATGTTTGGTCTATTGGATGTGTGATAGCGGAATTAATCTGAGGACAGCCTATCTTTCCTGGAGACTCAGCAAGTGATCAATGAGTTGAGATAATTAAGATCTTAGGGACACCAACTAAAGAGCAGATACTAGAAATGAATCCACAGTATCAAGAGCATAAGTTTCCCATGATTAAACCTTATTCATGGACTAAAGTATTTAAGAATAAGTTAGTTGCTGATGAGTACATTGATTTAATTGATAAACTACTAGTGTATGAACCAAATAAACGACTAACTCCAATGAAAGCATTGTGTCATCCCTTTTTTGATGAACTAAAATGAAAGACTACTAAACTACCAAATGGAGAAGACTTACCTAATGAATTATATCAATTTACCAAAGAAGAAATAGAATTAGATCCAGATAGTAGTAAACTATTAATGAATACATCATAGTATATTCATATTTAATTGTATATTACTTTAGTTTTTAACAAACATTTAAATAGCATTAACATTATATAAAGAAGTGCAATTAATTATACTAAACACATTTAACAGGAATAAATAATAACGAGCATCTATAATA
>JBOFTB010000059.1:0-2061 GCA_051651845.1 Mycoplasma sp.
TTAAATCAGCAACTACAATACCCCAATTCTCTAGTTTTTAGATATATTATATCCTAGTTTAAAATCTTTTGTTATGGCTTTACCTATATCTTGATTTTCTTTTGATTTAGCTTGATTAAGTAAATTGTAGAAACACTAGGTGTAATTTCTCCTTTTATATCTGTTTCTCTGCTTTTATATGTGATGCAGATGTGTTACCAAGTATTCAGGTTATAAATATTGAAGTTTTAAATAATTTACCTTTCCAACTATTATCTTCTTCTTGCTTTTCAATTTCAGTTTTACCTCCAAAACTAAAACCCTTGAGGCTCTTTCTTTTTATTGTTTAACCTTAACTGGGTCATTTATTTGATTATATTTATCTACAAAACTAGCTATTGCGTTTTCAATAGAATTAGGTATAGCAGAAACAGCTTCTACACCTTTCAATACAGCGCTGCCTGCTTTAGCTAATGCAGATGGCTTTTCGGGCTCTACACCAAGTTTATTTAGTTGATTAGTATAATATTGCATTTGATTTCTTGGAGCTTGTAGATTATCTATACTAGGTTGTCTAGGAGTTGAACTACCAATATATTTACTAAGTGGAGAACTACTCTTATACATTGATTTAACTAATTCATCTTCCTCTTCCATTTGGGTACAGTTTGAAGAGGTATCATATTGGTTTTGTATTTTATCACTACCTATTTTGCTTGCATTCTTCATGTATCTTTCTAAAAATGACATCAGCTATTCCTTTGTGTGAACCAGTTGTTTTCTTTTTATTGTAGTTGTATTAGATTGCTGATGTGTTTTTTTTTATGTGCATTCATTTGCCTTCTTATTTCATTTTTTCAATGCATAGTTCCTTCTTTTGTCTTAGCTAAGTTAGCATCATTACCCATTGCAGTTTCCATAGATAATCTTTAGCTTTTTGCTTTAGTGACTTATTAGGGTCATTATAAACATAATAACAATCTGCCATAGCTTGGTTCGCATTAACAGAATTCTCTTTATCATATCAAGATTGTTGTGCATTAAATTGTTCACGAGATAATCCTAATTGAGCATTTTGATAACCTCTTTGTGCTTTTTGTTGCATAGCTAATTGTTGATTTTTATATGACTTATCAAAATCTCTATCTTCTAATTGGTATGCTAATGTTTGTATTTCATTTAATCTATCTGCATCCATTTTAGCTAATGTGTTACCCATATTTAGATATAGTAATAGTTTTTGCTGTTAAATATTATTTAATTCATTTGTTCTGCTAGTATTGATATCTCCCGCCATTTTGTTATTAATATTATCTTGTTCTGCTAAAGAAGAAGTAACTATAGATGAATTACTTAATCCTCTACATATTGCTGAATTAGATAAGTTGTTTGAAGCTTTCTTAGAAGCTAAGTTTTGATTAGATACTTGCTTATCAAAGTTTTGATTTATACCACCTTTTGATTGATCTAATGTTTGTGTATTTTGTGCTATTTGGATTTTGAGTGATTGAACTTTTTGATTATAACCAGTATCATATTGTTTTTGTGCTTGATGATAAAATTTACTTATGTTTCACCTCTAAAATTATATTATTGTTTCCACAGTACCATAACAAGTCATTCTATCAACTGGGGATGTTGTGATTTTAATTTTATTCCATTGACCTATTTTAATAAATGAAGTGATATCTACGTTATTAACTGCAGGGGATTTGTTTGATATATTTATAGGAACTTCTGTATCATTGCAGAATACTTTCATACCAATAGGTGATGTTTTACTTATTTGTACCTCTTCTAATAATCGATGATAGTGGTCACCAAATGTTACCTTACCTTGAGCATTATGGCCATGTGGTTGTTGTACAAATGAATGATAATGGCCAGAGAACCTATGTTTATGATTTAAACTCTTTGCGTCTGTACATTCCATACCAGTAACACCATCAGTAGATTTAAGAAATGAGTCAGGTAATGCAATAGTATAATTACCTTGTGATTTGCTACCTTTAGTCATATACCCTCTTTTATTATCCAAAGTATATCCAGTAGGTGGTGTAGAATATATATCTAAATCTGGTG
>JBOFTB010000060.1:0-1273 GCA_051651845.1 Mycoplasma sp.
GACTTTATATTTTATAAGAGAATGGCTGATTGCTGTGTTGATTGAGGAGGCTTTTATGATCCAAGTAATAATACATTTATATAAAAAATATATTATAGATTCACCAAGTGAGAGATATGATACTAATTTACAAAGAAATATCTTATTAGACAATAATGGAAAAGTGAATGTTAAGCAAGCAGTCATATCTGAGAAACAAAAAAAAGAAGAATTACTAAATGATTGAGAAAATTTAAAGAAAAAATATGAACAATTGACTATTGATTATGAAGGGATATGCTCTTTTAATAAGGATTTGAAGAATTTAATTGATGGATATAAAAATGATATTATGACTATGGAAAATACATTGCGAATCAATAGTCATGATATCAAAGAATGAAATAATGATTGAAAAGACGTTAAGAATGATAAAAGTAATTTGATAAAGGAAAGGGAAATATTAGATATTAAAGCTAAAATGCTAAGAAATGATTGAAATAAAAAGAATGAAAAAATTATTGCTAAGGATAGAGAGATAGAACAATTAAATTGAAAGATTGAAGAATTGGTTGTAAACTTGCAAAATGTTATAAATGACAATAAAAAGAAAAAGAGTAATTATGATAATTTAATTATTTCAAAAAATATAAATATTAATTATATTTGAATAACTAAGAAGGAAGACACTAAAGCATTCATTAAAGAAGATAAATTTTCAAAAGTAGAAGAACTTTCAGAAGTTTTATCCATAGTTATTAATATACCCGGTGTTCCCACAGTTCATGTTGTTCGGAATGTTAAGTCAATAAATGATATTCAAGGTATTCCTACTGTAACTGGTATAGCTTCAGTTCCTGGTATTTCTTCTGTTCCTACTGTACCTGGTATACCTTCAGTTCCTTCTGTTCCTACTGTACCTGGTATACCTTCAGTTCCTTCTATTCCAACTGTACTTGGCATACCCTCAGTTCCTGGTGTTCCTTCTGTACCTGGTATACCTTCAGTTCCTTCTATTCCAACTGTACTTGGCATACCCTCAATTCCTGGTGTTCCTTCTGTACCTGGTATACCTTCAGTACCTGGTGTCCCTGGTGTTCCTGGAGTCCCCAGTATTCCAGGAATGCCAATAGGTTTGAATATTCCATTAAGAGCACAACCAACTAAACAAAAGATAACATTACCAACAAAAGTAAAAACTCTTCAATGGAACAGAATCTTATTACTACCTAACCAAGCTCCAGCCCGTCCAAATTTAATATGGAACAATATAAAAGAAACGCAAATTGATATT
>JBOFTB010000061.1:0-3933 GCA_051651845.1 Mycoplasma sp.
AATTTCAGTACCAGTATTTTTAGCTATGTTTTTGTCAGACCATGAATGTTCATTGTATGTTAAATTGCTTTTCAATATATCTCCTCCTATTTTCTTATTTTTAAAAATATCTCCTATACCTCTTTATAAGTCAATTTGCGACATTGTGTAAATTTTTTTACTATTTTTAAATATTGGAAAAATTACACGCATTCATTCCCATATATATTATATCATTAATGTTCAGATTTTTTTCTAAAAATATTCTTTCAGAAATACGTGACTCTAAATCGTCCCATATTTCATCTTCTACATTATAATTATCAGCCAAAATATGTACGCCTATTTCAAAGTATTTTAAATCATTCGCTTTTGCGTCAAGAATATATTTAATTATCTCGTATCTATTACAATCTCTCATATACCATAATTTACCTGTATAGTTCTCGAAATTTCTACATGGAATATTGTATTTTTTAGATATATTATTAACTGCATTTCTTACTTTATCGTTCCATAGATTTATATCATGATGAACATTTATATGAGTTATCTCTGCTCCAGAGAATGAATTCATCGCCTTTTTTAACTGATATTCAAGTTCATGTTCAACGCTCAATTCTGACAAGTTTTCATAGTCTTCTATTTCAAAATGTAACCCAACACTCATTATCTCTTTATTATTACGCCATAATTCAATAGCTTCATTCGTAAATTGTTGCTTCATCATGATTGATGTTGATGTAATGTATTTGTTCTGAAATGCATCTACTATTGCAATATTTGCACCATGACTAATTCCAAAATCATCAGCATTAATAATTATATTCATAAAAACCTCCGTAAAATGGAAAAACGACAATCTGATTAAGATTATCGTTTTGTGTGCAGTTATTTTTTATAACACATTCATGTCTTTTAAAGCAGTACTCTTTAATGCTGGTATTTTATTCTCAGCAACTTCAAGTGCCTTATCTGAAGTATTAGCCCTACCTTTAATAAATTCTTCTCCGTAATATATCGTGTTTGTAATATATACACCCTTTACAGTAGCACCTCTCTCTATGTCTAATAAAGGTTGTTGTCTACTATAACTATTAAGTATGTAAATGGTACCAAGTATTAAACATGAAAGTAAGAATAATGCAAAAATAAAAAGGATGGTTGCCCAAACTTTATTTGTAATAAAATTATTTTCACTCAATTAAAATCACCGTTCCATGCACAATAAGATTAAAAGACTTCTTGTAAATCTTTATTTCATGGATCATTTAATATCTGCAGCTAATTGCGCTTCAAAAAAACCTATATTATGTATATTTACTAAAGATACATCACTTGTCTCATTGTATCTAATTGCTAACATACTTTTCTTATTTTCACTCATTGCTTCTATAAATTCGATACTTGATTCAACTGTAAGAGCATATTTTTCTGAATTTCTTTCTTCGATTTCGAATTCATATTTTTCACCAGAATCTGTTTTCATTTTTACATGTGTGTCTGACTTATTCAGTGTTTTTCCTTTTGTTTCATTAGCAAGAATAACTCTATTATTATTTAACACATATATTATTAGCGAATTAATTTGATCATTCCCAATTGCAGACAACGCAATATATGGAATATTCATCATTGGGTCACCGAATTCATCTTCTATATAACCAACAGTCCATCCTGATGATGAGATTATTGTTGAGAATAGTAAAAATAGAACAATTATTGCATTTTTAAACATTTTAAGCATTTCTCCTATCGTGATGCCTCGTATTTTTTTTAGTAGTACTTGCAATATTTGCCAAAGTAACAGCCGTACTTGTAGCAATAATTGCAACTGCAGCAACCGCGGCCACATATGGATGAGCCACCATAGCAACCTTTGCTTTTCCTAATGCTGACATAAGTGATGTGCCAATTGAATTAACTGCATATCCAGTTGCTATATTGGTTGTCGTGGAAATAGCAACACTTTCCTTGTTTTCTTCACTGTTATTACAACTCATTTTCTTCTTCAACTCCAAAAAAAATTTCTATTACAAAAGTAATAAAAGTAAAAAAAGAAGACTAGTTAACCATTAGTCTTCTTTTCATACAAAACTTATCAAATAAAACTGTTAACGAATGTTTCAATTATATTTGACGCATTCTCAGTCATTAATATCTTTGAGAAATCAATATTATCATTGTAATACATCCCTGAGATTGAACCAGTTATCGCCGCTATTGTATCAGTGTCATCACCTAAATTTACTGCCATTAATACTGAGTCCATGTAGTTGTCTGTATATAAAAAACAATAAACAACAGCCATTATTGTGTCAAGTACAAATCCTGTGGACTTAATATTTTTATCTGACATTGACGATAATACATTATTTATTCCACTTGAAAGCATATCTGCGAATCTTTCATCTAATTGCCTAAAAGTTTCAGTTAATTTTACGACATCAGTTAATGCATTTGTAATTATCTCATATTTGTCGGTAGTTCCACTCATTATTTCATCTACAATCATAGTATAAAACATGCAAATTATTTTAGATAAATCATGTCCATGTGTTATTGCTCCAATGTTTAGAATTGTTTCTGGATAGGCTTCTCTGTTTGCAAACTTTAGTGCAGCTGGAAGTGTTCTCATTAATGCACCATTTCCATTTGTTTCATAATCATAATCTCCTGATTCGTACCATTCATATCCTTGCATTATCTTTTTAATAGATTTAATTGTAGTTACACCTGCATCAAACACATCTCCATCTGTAGTATATGCACCTCTTGTATACCATCTTACAAAATTAGAGCAACATAATTTTTCAACATTTCCTTCATAGAAAGTATCCATGCAAGAATTAAACGCATCCATAACTGCGAGTGTCATAGATGTGTCATCACTCCAAGTTCCAAGTGGTTTGTCATGACATCCGCCAAATGTTAGCCCAATGCATGGGTCTAACTTTCTTCTATCTCTTGATTCAAATTCATACGGAACTCCAAGACAATCTCCATATATAAATCCTAATATTGCTCTTTTTGCCATTTCTTTTTTATTCATAAAACTCCTCCTTAGAACCCATCTTTATCTTTATAGTTTACTTCATCAATTCCCATTTCTTCAAAATAGTCAAGCATATCCCATGAATGCTTGAATTGTATTGATATGTCGTTTCCAATGATTTCATAGGAAGTCATATGCCATATAATGTCATATTTAATATCTTCATAATAATAACTTCCTATCTTTTGTTTCCTATTCATTAGTTAACACCCCATACTTCAGTGTCTAATTTCGAAATAATCTCTTTATATTTCGAAGGAATCGTTATTGTATTGAGATTATAGTCAATTAAAATATTAGAATCAACTATCCACTCATAATATAGTATTCCATTCTTATAAGTAGTTGTTTGTAAAAGATTATCCTGATAGCATAAGTATAAATTTGACTCTAAATACGATTTGATTGGAATATTTTTTCTTGGAAATTCAAAATATTCCAAGTTATTGTTTATTTGTAAAAAATGAACATGAGTTATATCATTTGCATTATTTGTAAGTCTGCCTATTCTTTTTTCAAGTGTTTCATAACACCATTTACTTAATTTATTATCTTTTAATAGTTTAGCCATATTTATGCTCACTTTATGTAAATATTTGTCTTTCGTAGATATACAAATATATTCAACTGGAACTTCCCAATATTCACAGTTTTCAAAAATAATTTCTAAGTGCGTAAAGTTCATATTTTTTTTCATAAAATCACTCCCGTTTTTAATATTCGTCTTTAAGTAAGACTACATTGCCATCACTGTCAATTCGAACAACATCAAAAAATACATTTTCAGTTGCATAATATTCCTTATCCCAATCCCAAAATATTTTTTCAGCATAAACTTCAAGATTCTTATTATCAATCTTTTGCAATTTTTCTATTAGTTCTCCAACTGTCATCATTTA
>JBOFTB010000062.1:0-1827 GCA_051651845.1 Mycoplasma sp.
GAGGCAATTCCTGTAAATGGTCAAGATATTACAATAGAATATGTTAATGTGGAAAATAATACTGAATCTAATGACACAGGAACTTGCGAATTAGCTACTGGCTCAGATAATCTAGGATGTACAATGAATAATCTAGGAACTTCAAGTATAAATGGGAATAAATCCACAAGAGCCGCTAAATGATTCTGAACTAAATCAGGAACTTATAAAATAAAGGAAATCGAAGGAAAAGACAATGATGATACCGATTATATTTATACTCCAAATACAGATGCAGCAGGTCATACTATTACACTAAAATCTATTTGAGATGACACAATTACAACTACACAAGAGGTGAATTATGCAAAGAATGAGAGTTCATTTGTAATTACTTATACCCATCTAGAAGCAGTTCTACCTGTAGTTAAAATACAAGTAGGTGGTAATTTAAAGGATACTCAATGTACTAGAGATGGAAGTACATTAAAAGTTAACTGTACATTCAATAAAGGAGATGTGCCAACCTCAGATGATTGATATACTGTTAAGGTATTTAATAAATGTGATCAAAATGCAAATGATGCTAAGTTCAAATGAAAAGTAATAGAGAAAAATGACATTACTAAAGTGATATATGATAACGATAACAACAAGACTACTAAATGTAAAACTACTTTAGGTGATGAAACAATAACAATTGAATATCTTGCTATTACAGGGGCTGATTCTACTTCTGAAACAACTGGTTCGTGTAAACTAAAAGAAACTAGTAATAAGAATAATGGATGTACAGTTTCTGATGTTGGTAGACCACAAAATTCTTGAGCTAAATTGTCAAGATCTGTAACACTTACATTAAGTGAAGCTGGAACTTATTATTTGGAGAAAATTAATGGAGCAAAAGAAGGAGCACCTTATTCTTATAATACAGTTGCACCAGCTCTAGATCATACTATACAAGTTAAATCAATTCTTGATTCAAATGATTCAACTGCTCAAGTAGTTGATTACAGAAAAACTAAAAAATCTTTTACAGTCCCTTTTACTAGTCTTGATCCTAAGGATAAACCTGATGTAAAAATAGTGGTTAAAGGCAATAATAAAAATACATCATGTTCAATATCAGGAGGGAAAACTTCAGTGCTTGAATGCACATTTATTCCTGGAGAAGTACCTATTTCAGTAGGATATAATATTCTTGTATTTAATAAATGTGATTCTACAATATCAACACCTGCTTCATTTAAACTAAAAGTAATAGATACAATTAAAAAAGATATCACTAAAGTTGCATATGGTTCAGCACTTACAGATAATACAAGTATATGCCTTGATGCAATTCCCGTAGGTGGCCAAGATATTACAATAGGATATGAGAATGTGGAAGATAATGATGAAGTTAATGACACTGGAACATGTGTATTAGTCGGTGATGGACCAGATAATGCTGGATGTACATTTCAGTCAATATCTACTGGAACGCAAATCACAGGAACTTCATACAGAAGATCCGCTAAATGAGTTTTATCTCAATCAGGAATTTATAAAATAAAGGAAATCAAAGGTCAATTTACTGGTGAAAAAGAAGGATCAGATTATTCTTATACTCCAAATGCAGATGCAGCAGGTCATACTATTACACTAAAATCTATTTGAGATAACTCAATTACAACTACACAAGAGGTGAATTATGCAAAGAATGAGAGTTCATTTGTAATTACTTATACCCATCTAGAAGCAGTTCTACCTGTAGTTAAAATACAAGTAGGTGATAATTCAAAGGATACTCAATGTACTAGAGATGGAAGTACATTAAAAGTTAAATGTACATTCAATAAAGAAGAT
>JBOFTB010000063.1:0-1356 GCA_051651845.1 Mycoplasma sp.
GAGGCAATTCCTGTAAATGGTCAAGATATTACAATAGAATATGTTAATGTGGAAAATAATACTGAATCTAATGACACAGGAACTTGCGAATTAGCTACTGGCTCAGATAATCTAGGATGTACAATGAATAATCTAGGAAATTCAAGTACAAATGGGAATAAATCCACAAGAACCGCTAAATGATTCTGAACTAAATCAGGAACTTATAAAATAAAGGAAATCGAAGGAAAAGACAATGATGATACCGATTATATTTATACTCCAAATAAAGATGCAGCAGGTCATACTATTACACTAAAATCTATTTGAGATAACTCAATTACAGCTGCACAAGTAGTGAATTATGCAAAGGACGAGAATACAGTTGTAATTACTTATACCCATCTAGATGATGCAATTCTACCTGTAGTTAAAATACTAGTCGATGGTAATTTAAAGGATACTCAATGTACTAGAGATGGAAGTACATTAAAAGTTAAATGTATATTCAATAAAGAAGATGTACCAATCTCAGAAAATGGATACACTGTTAAGGTATATAATAAATGTGATGAAAGTGCAAATAATGCTAGTTTCTGATGAAAAGTAATAGACAAAGATGATGGGATAAAAGAAGGTGGTATTACTGCTGTAAAATATGATAACAATGGGAATACTAAATGTATTGATGCTTTAGGTGCACAAGCAATAACAATTTGATATGTACCTCATTCATATGCAGTAATTGCTTCAGAAACAACTGGAGCATGTGGACTAAAAGATGATACTGATAATGGTGGATGTGTAGTTTCAAATATACTAGAAGCCTCTGACATTGGTCCATCAAAAGCGAAAACTGCAACACTCACATTAAGCAAACCTGGAACTTACTATTTGAAGGAAATTAACGGAAAAAAAACAGATGGAGTAGATTATTCTTATACTCCAAATACAGATGCAGCAGGTCATACTATTACACTAAAATCTATTTGAGATAACTCAATTACAGCTGAACAAGTAGTGAATTATGCAAAGGACGAGAATACAGTTGTAATTACTTATACCCATCTAGAAGCAGTTCTACCTGTAGTTAAAATACAAGTAGGTGATAATTCAAAGGATACTCAATGTACTAGAGATGGAAGTACATTAAAAGTTAAATGTATATTCAATAAAGAAGATGTACCAATCTCAGAAAATGGATACACTGTTAAGGTATTTAATAAATGTGATGAAAGTGCAAATGATGCTAAGTTCAAATGAAAAGTAATAAGCAAAGAAGATGAACCAACGAAAAGTGCTAGTTTTGGTTTCTTATCTCAAAGTATAATAATTATTATGGGTATTTGATTATTTTAAATTATTTTTATTATAAGA
>JBOFTB010000064.1:0-2234 GCA_051651845.1 Mycoplasma sp.
ATAAAAGCCAAAACAAAAAGTAACACAAGACCGCCGAGACTAAAATATTGTAACAACCATTGCAAATACTGCCTTAAGAATCAAGAAAGAATAAACGACAAACTAGTTTTCAATTATTATTTTCCACCACCGGAACAAAATAAGGATATTGAGGAAAAGACGAAAGGACCGAATCTAGAGGACCTAAAAGGAGAAAGTCAACAATTCAAAGTAAATCGCGAGGAATATACAGAAAACCTTAACTTCGAAATAAGTGATTTCTAACAAATTCAAGTAAAGGCTGATGGAAACTGCTTTTTCACATCGCTACTTCATACAATGAATCTAAGAACAGAATATCATTGAATAATTAGGGAATATGCTGCGGAACAACTCCAAAATATCAGCATAGATGAAGGCGTATGAGCCGCCCTTGGATACCAAGAAAAAGAACATTTAATAAACGAAATAAAAACAGAAGGGAATTTTGTAGGATATGAAGTTATAGCATCACTTGTAAAAGCATTACAAATTAATCTTGCAATATACTGAGAAGATGAGAGATATAAAGGAAAAGACAAATGGCAATGCATATATCCTGGGCAGAAATATAGCAGCAAATGACAAACCTACCATCTAAAACTCCGCCAAGGGAAGTTTCACGGAGGAAAAAACTTTGAAGGACATTTTACCGCCCTAATTAAAAAAGACGTAGACCAAACAGCCCCACAACAAATAACAGAAATCAAAAAGAAAAAAACGCACAGCACTGAGCAAACAAAAATAAGTGAATTAGAAATAGGAATATCGAAACTAAATTGCCTGCTGTGGAATGCGAGGAGTTTAAATGATTACACGAAACGATTACTTTTGACACAAACTCTATATGAAAACGAAATACATCTCGCCTTTCTCCAAGAAACAATGTGGTCGCAAACTAAAAAGATTTATTTTAAAAACTATAAAATATTTCGAGCCCACAGCTGCAATGGAAGGAAAGGGGTGGGCATCCTAGTTTCGAATAAAGTAAAGGGAAAATATACAAAATTGAGGAAGATATTAATGGAAGATATGTTAAAGTAAAAATAAAAGGGATCAACAACAATCAAGAAATCACACTGACTTCAATATATCTCGAACCAGACAATGAGCATCATTTGGAAATAATACCGGATAGCATTTTCAACTCAGATATAATATGTGGAGATATGAACAAGGCAAAAACAAATCTATTAATAGTGGATAAAATTTACCACTTAAAAGCTAAGGCCGAGGAACTCAAATCTATAAAACTCCCAAATAACATCTCAGACCATCCAATAATATTATTTAAAACAAAAATGAATGTTGAAATAGAAAAGAACCAATTAAAAATAATAATCACCGATAAAAAAATAGTTGAACAAAATAGTAACGCGTTAAAGCAAATTTACATATCAAAATCTGAAAATGCAGTTATCATCAACCCAAATAGAACTATTGAAATTAATAATGGTAGCGAACTACCAACAACACCTGAACTTATTGAGGAATACAAAACAATTAAAGAAGAAAATATGAATAAATTTAGAATACAACGAGGAGAAGATATCGCAAAACTGAAATATCTCTTAAACTCAGAAACATTAAACAAGCAATCTTTTAACAAAATCACAAGTATGTTACAGACATCGAAAAAATCTGGTTACTGGTTCCCAACATCAGAGATTGATTTTAAAGAAATAATAAGTGGGTTTCAGAAACTATATAAGCAAGTACAAGAAAGCAAGCCACAACCAGCCTGAATTGGGAACAAGATGATAGAGACTCTCAATCTAATATCAAAACAAAACTATCCCTGGGGTAATCAACAAACACCCAACATACCAAGAAGCAATGCGAAAGATATAATGGGACTATCTCAAAAAGAAATAATTACAATGATACGCGACGACAATTCTGTGAAAACTCTGAGCAACCTCTATAAGTGAATAACAAATATTATAAAAAATCCCAACATTAGCATGATAATTCATCAAACATCAAAATTAATTTTAAAGAAAAAAACATCAATAATAAACTCATATGAAGACCTGAGGGGAATTGCAATTATGCCAGTGATTGTAATGGTTTTTGACAAGTTAATATCTCCTTACATCAAAGATATAACCGAACCACTGATATCCAAGCAACAATTCGCGTGGAGACAACAATCTGACACAAATATCGCAAGACTAGACTGAGCATTTACAGCAGCGACGAAAGGGTATAAAAAA
>JBOFTB010000065.1:0-2056 GCA_051651845.1 Mycoplasma sp.
ATATGACGAATACAAACAAAAATTCAACACTTCCTTACCAAAAAAAAAGAAACCACAATATTGCACTAATGATGATGATCACATTAATGTTTCCCCATCAGTTGGTTACTGTTCTGAATGTAAAACTTATATGTGTGGATGCATTTGATTGATTATGGTCTCATCATGAAAAACTTGTAGTAATAGATCAAAAATTAAGTTACGTTGGGGGATTAGATTTGTGTTGGGGGAGATATGATACGAACAAGCATCCACTTTATGAACCTGAAAATCAATTTAATTCATATTTCTTCCCTGGTATAGATTATTCTAATGCAAGGATATGTGATTTTATAAATGTTAATAAATATTGAGTCGAAAGCGTGAGTAGAAAAAAGCATTGCCGTATGCCTTGGCATGATGTACATATTCGCCTTGAGGGACCTGTTTGTGTTGATATTGCAAGGCATTTTGTTGAAAGATGGAATTTTGAGAGATTTGAAGATAAAACAGAATCAATTACAAATGTAAAGACTCTAGCATCTGCAAATAAAGTTGTAAACAAGAAAAAAGAAGGATGGTTAAATAAATTTGTAGAAAAGGTTGAAAATGAAGAAGATAAAAAATCAAATCAAGATAATCAAATCATAGAGTTAAAAGAAAGAGATAATAATAAAAACGAAGAACATAAATACTTAGCTAAATCTAAAACTATTCAAGATGAGTTTTTAAAAATAAATCCAGATAAAAAAGAAAACCAGCTTTTTAATGAAAATGAAAATGAGAACAATACTCAAGAGATTATCTTTAAAGATAATAATAATGCCGAATCTGATATATTGAACAATCTCCAAAAGAATTTTCTACTTAATAAAACTATTATAGATGAAGATCATTTAATGCGTTGAACAGAATATGAAAATAAAGAATCAACTCAAAAAAAGGATGCTTATTCTGCGTTATTGAACAAAATCACTTCATCAAAAAAACCTCAAACTAAAGAAAAGAAAGAAGAAATGAAATTATTGGTTCCAAAAGTATATCATGGTTTGTTTAAAAAGGGAACAAGATCTAAAGTTCAAGTTCTTCGTAGTGCTTCGAGATGGTCAATAGGGATTAATAAAACAGAAAATAGTATTTGACAAGCATATTATCATTTAATTGAAAAATCAAAACATTATATTTATATCGAAAATCAATTTTGTATTAGTAAATCATTTACAGAGGAAGAAAGAAAGGAATGCAAATATGAAACATCAAAAGTAGTTCAAAATGAAATTGCATTAAGGCTTAGATTACGTATTGAAAAGGCTTATAAAGAAAAGGAAAAGTTTCATGTTTTCGTTTTTATTCCTCTTTTACCAGGATTTGCAGGAGAACCAAATGAAAGTGGAACTTGACAAATTATATGAAAGCATACCTATGAATCAATAAGTCATAATAAAGGTTTAAGCCTTTTTGAAAAATTAAAAGAAATAATGAGCGAGGATGAAATATCAAATTATATTTCTTTTTATTCATTGAGAGGACATACACGTATTGATAACGTACCCATAACAGAATTAATATATATTCATAGTAAATTAATGATTATAGATGATAATAAAGTATTGATAGGTAGTGCTAATATAAATGATCGATCTATGCTTGGTACAAGAGACAGTGAATATGCAGTGATAGTAAAAGAGGAAAGAAATTATCCATCAAAGATGAATGATCAAAATTATGAATGTGCTAAGTTTGCAGCTACTTTTAGAATAGCTTTAATGGCTGAACATATGGGATTATCTCCAAAAGATCCAATACTGATAGATCCGTTAAATGACAAATTTCTTTCATTAATACAAGAGCGTGCTAGAAATAATACATTAATATATAGAGACTTATTTGGATGTTATCCAGATGATACTTATAATAACTTTAAATCTTGACAACAAAGAAAAACTCAATCAACATCAAAAGAAATAATAGAATTGCAGCAAAAATACGAAATTCGAAAAAATGAAATTATCGGGCATATTGTCGAATTCCCTAAAGATTTCTGACAAGACGAAAAACTAGGTATTAATTTCTTTGC
>JBOFTB010000066.1:0-1552 GCA_051651845.1 Mycoplasma sp.
CTATTTCCTGAGGGTGTCTTATCAGGCTTTGGTGTTGCATTTATTGTAATTATTGGTACTGCATATGTACCACTATTTGCTAAAGTCATTATGACTGTATTTTCCCTTTCTTCTCTTCCTCCTTCTGGGTAATAAACCATAAATGGAGTATCTATTACTTGTGTAACTGGCACTTCGCCCTCCTTTGAAGTTAAATCTATAGCAGCTTCAACTTTATTTACTATAATTCGTCCAGTTTCATCAGAAAGAAGACGTCTTGCTTGAATAGGGCTTAATTTAAAATAAAGAACTTCAGTAAAAAGTTCATTTGGAGCGATTGTTCTTCCTGTTTTTAATGTTAGTATATTAATAGTTGCTCCCTTTTCATTAAGTCTATAAGTATAATTCGGTCTAAATATTTGACGCATAAAGTTTACATTCTTAGGATAATGAATTTCGATTCCAGTATTATAACTTTGCTTTGAACCAGTGTTTTTTGCAGTAACATTAACTTGAATAATCGCATAATCTGTCGGATAGATCGATTGATCAAGAGCTGGAATAAATTCAATTACATATTCATCATCTGATTCACCTTCTCCTTCATATTTCTCATTTTCTATAACAACTTGATATGCATACGATAACCTTAACCATGCTCCTTCTGCATTTGCTGTTCTATAAGTAGGATTATCTATTTCTGCTTCAAGGTATTTATTTCTTTCATCAAAATATCTTCAATATGTATTAAATAAAATTTGTTGAAGTGAATATTCAATTTGAGGAGCAGTTAAATAAGCAATAATTTGTATTTTTGTTGTATCTGGTGCTCCTACATTTTCTTTTGGGAATTCTCTAAATTCTGTTGAATTAAAATATACTTCTAATAACCTCGATGTAGAAGTCATAGAGTTAGTGAATGGAATATTAGCGTCGGGTATATTATTCCAAACTATTGCTAGTTTTTCTCTTGCATTTTCTTGATCACCAACTGCATCTCTTAATTTACCTATTTCTTCATCTGTTATATATTTTATATTTTCAATTGTTACATCCTTTTTAAAGTAACCATAAAGAATTAAATCATGAGCTCTTCCGAATGTATAAAACACTTTTCCTTGGTGTGGTCCACTTTGATATGGTACTCCAAATTTAAATGGTGGAATAGAAAGAGTATAATCATGATATCCATTAGTAGGATCAGATGGTCCTGGAAGATAATCAAAGTATTGAGGATCAATTCTTACAGAAATAGCGTGAAGTTTTCCTTGTAGACTAGCTGGGAAAGTGCTTTTTACTTTTACTTTATAAAAATAATTTCCTTCAAATCCATCGTTAATGGATACTACGTTAATGTTATCAAAATCGAAAAATTGAGGTGCAGTTTGTATGTTATGATCACTTGGTTCAATAGTTATATAATCTTTAATGTTACTTGGTATATCAAGAATTAAGAAGTTATAAGCTGTTGGCTTTTGAATTGTGTGTACTCAACCATATAATAAATCATTACCATTAAGTGCTTGTTCTTTTATTGGATCAAAGTTAATACTATTCTTTTTCATATTCCAAT
>JBOFTB010000067.1:0-10748 GCA_051651845.1 Mycoplasma sp.
AAAAAGGACGTTTTAGGCTTTTGAATCTCTGAATCGGAATCATCTAAATATTGATTATCTATATTTAACGATATTAAAACTAGGGGAGTTGAAGAAATTAATTTAGTATGTTCTGATAACTTAAAAGGCATTTCAGAGGCAATTAAAGCAGCATTTCCAAAAGCTTTAATCCAAAAATGTGTAGTGCACCAAATTCGTAATTCTTGTAAATTTGTAAATTACAATGATCTAACTCAATTTACCAAAGATATGAAAAAAATTTATTCTTCAAAAAATGTTGTAGAAGCTGAAAAAGAATTAGATAATTTTGAAAAGAATTGAGGAGCTAAATATCCATATGCAATTAAATCATGAAGAAAAAACTTTCAAGAATTAACCACATTTTTTGAATTCCCACCAGAACTAAAGAAAATGATTTATACAACGAATATTATTGAAAATTTAAATCAGAAGATAAGGAAATTCACTAAAAATAAAGGAAATTTTAATAATGAAGATTCATTGAGTAAGATAGTTTATATATCAATCCAGAATACAATGCGTAATTGAACAAAGACAGTTCGCAATTGATGCACGATCATAAATCAATTAGCTATATTGTTTCCGGAGAGTGAAAACCTACAAGATTATATGTTATAAATATATAGATGGACTTACATCCTATTGTGAGTTTCCACAAAACTGTTTACGTTGCCGATCTAATAGTAATTATATAAATAAAAAACATACTCATATCTTTCAAAATGTTATTAATAACCAATAAGAACATTATTTTTTAATGGGTTTTTATATAAAAACGATAAAAAATAGCATTTTATTATTTGTGATATCGTTTTTAATTTATAATACAATTATTATTATTGTGAGGGAAATATGAAAAAAGATAACGAAGATATTAAAATAGAAGATAATATCGATAAAAATGAATCTACTGATGTAAAGGTAGAAGCTGAAAATAGTGGAGATCAAACTCAAGAGATCGCACAAAATTCTAAAGAAGAAAAAAAGAAAGAAATATTATGAATTTGTTTAATATTACTTATATTTGCTGGTATTAGTATTGCTGCAAGTGGAATTTCTGGTGTTTTTAATGGAACTGAAAATGTTCCAACTAATCCAGATACTCCTGATGTTCCAGATCCAGTAACAAAAGAAACAACAATCAAAGTTAAGGCTTCAACAGAAGCACTTTCTTTCAAAACAATTAAAAATGGTTTAGAAATAGATGTTATGACTGGTGAAGTTTCATTAGAAAAATTAGAAGAATATTTTACAATCACTAACGCTGTTGATGGTGCTACTTACATTGTTGAAGATTTCTCTCAAACTTCAAAAAGAAACGAAGAATACGAAACTAAAGAAGCTACAATTAAAATTAAAGTTGATAAAAGTTTTACTGGTGAAGTTGATGAAGAGGGTGAAGATATCACTGAAGAAAAAACTTTTGAAATCAAATTCAATACACAAGAACTTGTTGTTTCATCGACAAAAATCACTATGAAAATTACTGAATATAAGAAAACAATCGCTGACTTTTCATTTGATTTAGGTGTTCCGAATTTAGAAAACGTTTCAACACCGACAGAAATCAAAATTGAAAAATTAGAAAAATTCTTTGATATTGATAACGGCGTTGATGGTGCGACGTATAGCATAAAAGATATGGTTGAAACGAATGATGGAAATTACGGATTTAAATTAATCGCTTCTGAAGTATATGATGACGACGGTGAAACTGCTAACAACGTGGAAGAAGAATTCGCTATAAAAACGAACCCTAGTTATGTTGCACCAATTATGTTAATTCTTGATGAAAGTGATTTCGCAATGATTAACCCTGATTGAGTTGGGAGTGAAGAATATAAAGAATGAGATGGAACTTTAGTTATTCCAAAAAGAATTAATGGAACAATGTTTCAAATAAAACCTGCACCTCTTCCTGATAGTAGTTTTGCAAAATCAATTAAAGACGATTTAAAACATTTAATTATTGAAGGAGAAAAATATGATGGAATCGACTCAATTCCACAATATGCTTTTTATGAATGTAAAAATTTAGAAAGCGTTGAAGTTTCTGAAGGATATACGAATTTAAAATCGGTTTATGTTGGAGCTTTCAATGGTTGTACGAATTTAAAAACATTTGATTTTACTAATATCACGAGTTTTGGTAATGAATCTTTTAAAGATACTGGTTTAATTGGTGATATTGAACTTAACAAAGATGCTGCACTTAATAGTCAATCTATTTTTAAAGGTTGTAATAAACTTGATAGTATTACTGTTACGAAAGTACATTCAAAAAATTTAAGCCAAGAATACGGATGAGCTGGTGGATACTGAAATGGTATCCCAGTGAATCAAATTGGTTCTAACATTAAAACATACCCAATCGATCAATTTGATTATACGGTTGAAAGTGATTCTATTAGAATTAAAAATATAACTAATGATTATGCTGATGAATTGAAAGAAATGAGTGAAAATGGTACTTGAGATGGGACTTTAACTTTCCCTGGTGAAATTGAAGGTAAACCTGTTAGAACTATAGAACGTGTTTTTAAAAATAATAACGATTTAGGTATTAAAAAACTTGTTTTTTCAGAACCAGTGACTGATAATTCTTATTATAAATCAATTAATATTTCAGGTGTATTGGGACCAGACTTACCAGATGTAGTTGAGATGGTAGGGACTAAATATATAAAAAACCTCATGGTAACTGGTGTGTTTGAAGATATGAAAAATTTAGAAGGCACAATAGATTTGAGTGGTACGGAAAAAACTGGAGGATCGACATCAATTCCAGCTTCGACTTTCGCTGGTTGTGAAAAATTAGAAGATATTATATTACCAAACCTAAGGAATGTTGGTGATAATGCTTTTAAAGATTGTTATAAATTCAAACCGAATCAAAAACAATTCTTTAAAAAATTATTTTCAATTGGTTCTAATGCATTTGCTAATTGTATTAGTTTAACTAATGAAGTGGATATTTCAAGAATTGAAAATATTAGTACTGGTGTGTTCTCTGGTTGTGTCAATTTAGAAGGAGTGATTTATCTTAGAGCGCTTAGAGGTGAATTTCCACCACAATTATTTAAAGGATGTGATCCAGACAAATTAACTGTTCAAGTTCATGATAAAGCATTTATTGAAATAGAAAATGATACTGCAGGACGTGAAATGCGAGAAGGTTCTGGAACTGCTGGTTTTGAAAAAGTTATTAGGGAAGAATTTTTATTTAACATTGATTATGATGGTGTAATAACTAGTTTCAATAATAATTGATTCACAAATGTTCCGGCAAGCATGCAAGCTGATTGAGAAAATGGAATAATTAATGTTCCTGAATATATTGATAACATCAAAGTTCAGTTTATTAAAGGGAACACTAACGTTACCGGTTCTCCACTACAAGAATCAACTGTATTCCATAAATCTAAAAAAGCGGACAACGACAAAATAAAACAACTTAACTTTGCTCCAGGTGGGCTTGAAAAAATCGGGCCAAGTGTGTTTTGAGATTTAGAAGGGTTGGAAGTTGTTACTGGTTTAGATAATGTTGCAGTTGCTGAAGATTATATTTTCAATAAATGTAAAAATCTTAAAACTGTTGATTTTAGTGAAAAGTTAAACGATATTAAACAATGAGCTTTTAAAGATTGTAATTCTCTTGAAAGTGTTGAAACTAAAAATGTAACTTCAATCGGGCAAGAAGCTTTCCAAAACAATTTCAGCCTTAACCCTGTTGCTGAAAGTTTCTTAAATGTAGAAAAATTAAGTAAATGTTTCAACTTACCGTTCTATCCTGCTGGTGCTTCTCATGAAACAGTAGTGGAAACAACAGGATGACAAAACGATATTAGTTTCCCTAAATGAACTTCTTCAGTTAATGATTATGATCAACCATTTACAGGTATAACAACAGGTATTACAATTGGAGTACCATCGGGATACTATGAAAAGGCTGATGATAAAAACAATTCACCTATGAGTAGATTTGTAGGAAAGGTTGCTAATACAGATGATGCAAGTGCAGAACCAAAAGAATTAACTTTTGAATTCTGAGGTTTGGATCCTAACCCAGGTCAAAAATCAACTTCAAACAGTATGAGTGAAATTTTTGAAACTTTCTTAAAATCTATAAATTTTTATAATATTAATAAAAAAGATTAGTTATTAAATCAATATAAATATAATTATGAGGATATCCTTAAAAAGGAATATCCTCATTTTATATGTATTATTTAATGATACCTAATTTATTGTTTGACAATATTCATAATGAAATTTAATAAATTATAGTTATTTATAATTGGATAAAATATTATGATTCATACTTTTGAATACTTAATTGAAAACTAGTAGATACCTCAATTACTACATCTAAATGAAAAATGATCTAAATCGAATAATTTAATTGGACATCAAATTTTATTTATATTAAATATAACTACCATTATAGTGACATAAAGTATTGTGGTAATAATGGTATTAATTTTTAAAAATACTTGATAGCAATAAATTTAAATGGCGTTTTATAAAATATTGAAACTCATTAAAATGTTTATATCAAATCTGAACCTTTTTTAGCACCTTAAGTATTTCATATAAATAATCTTATATATTTAAAGAATTATCTTTTTTTATTTAGCATTTTAATTTATAATACAAATATTATAATTGCGGAGGAAATATGAAAAAAGATAACGAAGATATTAAATCAGAAGAAAATTCTGAAGAAATAGAATCTACTGAAGAGAAAGTAGAGGTTTCAGAAGAATCAACTACTGATACTGAAAGTGAAACTAAAACAGAAGAATCAACTACTGATACTGAATCAAATGAAGAAAGCTCAGAAGAAGTAACTACTGATACTGAAATTAGAGAAGATGCTTCAGAAGAATCAACAGCAGATGTTGAGTCTGAAAATAATGAAGAAAAACCAACTGAAGAGTTAAGTCCTTTAAAACAAAAATGAGAAGAACATAAGCAAAAACTTTGAATTGGTGCCCTTGCTCTTTTATTATTAATTGGTGGTGGAGTTGGATTAGGTGTTGGACTTGGTACAATGAATAATTCAGGAACTGAAGATGTAAAGCCTGTTCCTCCAACAAAAGCGACAACTATTACAGCAAAAGACTATGATGGAACGTTAGCACAATTTAAAATTGCTATTGGTTATCAAAATGCATCAACACCTATTACTGAAGAAGTTATGGCTGAATTTTTTGAAATCAAAAATCCTGCAGAAGAAGCAGTTTATAAAATTAAAAACTTCGGTGGTGTTGCAAGAACTGGGACAAAAGATATTGAAATTACTTTTGATGTATCAAAATCACTAAATGAAGATGGTGAGTTAGTTGAAACATCAACTGAAATCAAAGCTAAATTAAATTACTTAAACGGTAAAACAACTATTAAAAACTTAACTTATGATGGTTCAATGAGAGCATTTAAAAAAGCTGTCGGATATGACGAAACTTCAAATGTCGCTTCTAAATTTACAGAAGTATTTGAAGTTGAAAATGGTGTTATAGATGCTAGTTATAAAATCACAAAATGAAGTGAAACTAGAGATGAAACTCAATCAACAACAATAACCGTTGAAGCAACTGCGGTATTAAATGAAGAAGGTGAAGAAGTTATTGAAGCAACTGAATTTAAAGTTGGATTAAGTACAATTCTTGTAACTGGTGAAACAACTATCGATAGTTTAGCGTTTGATGGCACTATTAGTGAATTAGCAAGTGCAATTGGTTGTCAAATTACAGGTGGTTCAGCATCAAAATTTGAAACCGTATTTAATGTTAATAATGGTGCAGAGAATGCTAGATATAATGTAAAAACTGATTTAAAAGAACTTGTTAAAAATGAAGATGGAGCAGAACGTCAAACTCACACAATTCAAGTTGAAGCAGATAAAACAATGGAAGGTGACGATGTAATTCTTGGAGCTAAAACTTTTGATGTTGAAATAACTGTTGATAAAACTCAACCAGCAGCAATGTTTACCATTACTAAAGATGGAGTTTTAAGAGTTGATCCAAGAATTAAAGAATCAGCTGATTATCAAACATTTGTTGATGGTGATTATAAATTAACTATTCCAGCAATGTATAGAGGTGTTGAAGTTAAATCAACTGCTGGTCATCAAAATTCTAGAGATGCATTTTTAGGTCCTATTCAACAAGAAGTGAAATCAATTGAATTTGAAGAAGGTTGTAAATTAGAAGTTATTGGTGAAAAATCTTTCACACAAGCTAATAAACTTACTGGTTCAGTGATATTTCCAAAAACTTTAAAAGTGGTTGAAGAAAATGGTTTTTCTTATACTACTATTGAAGAAATAATTTTACCAGAAAGTTTAGAAGTTATTGGTGATTATGGTTTTTGTGGAAATAGAAAAGTGACTGGACACTTAATACTTCCTAGTGTTAATGTTCAAATTGGAAAAGGTGCTTTTGACAGTATGGCTCATTCAATGGATGAAGATTATGGTAGTCTTACAAGACTTTATGTTCATACTGAACAATTCAATTCTAGAGCGACGTGAGGTGGTTCTTATTGAAATAAAAAACAAGGTTATTATTCTAACGTTTGAAACATAGATACACCTGAACAACATTTAGAAATGATAAATGTTTCAGAAGATGGTGTTGCTTCAATCAATCCTAATTGAATTAATGATTCTGCATTTAATAGTTGAGATGGTGAATTACTAATACCAAGAGAAGCTAAAACTTTATTTGCTGATGAAACTAACGGAGAATACTTTAGTGATTCAATTAAAGGGAAACTTGTAAGATTATCTTTCGAGAAAGGTTCAACTTTAGAAACAATCCCAACAAAAGCTTTTTATGATTGTACGAAATTAATAAACCCAAATGCCCAAAATACAGGTGAAAATCTTAGATTACCTAATACAATAAAATCCATTGGAGATGATGCTTTTGGAAAAGCAGCAATCACACAAAATTCAAAAGGTCTAACTGGGATAGATTTTGGTAAAAATCCTCAATTAAAAACTATTGGTGCTAGAGCATTCAAAAACCAAGCGTATTTTCATTTAACATTAACAATACCATCAAGTGTAGAAGTTATTGAAGAAAGTGCTTTCGAAAGTGTGTTCTATCATTATGATTGAGAAGTTGGAAACCATTATTTTGGAAAAATAAGATTTGAAAATGGTTCAAATTTAAAAACCATTGGGAACAGAGCTTTTGCTGAAAATGAAAGAATAATTGACAACGATTTTAAATTACCGAACAAAATTGAAACTATTGGAGATGAAGCATTTTATCGTGACACTTACACTTATAAAATGGGTGGAGATTTAGTTTTCCCAAGTACTTTAACTTCAATCGGAGCCAAAGCTTTTCAAAATACCGGTGAAACAAATGCTTGAACTATAGATTTTGCACCAAATTCTAATTTAAAAACTATTGGTGAATCTGCTTTTGAAAAAGGTAAAATAAATACCAATCTTATTGAAATTCCAACTTCTGTGCAAACAATTGGAGCGAATGCTTTTAAAGAAGCTATTAATAATGCAAGTGCTAGAATAATTGTATCAGCAGAATTATTTAATGATCACGCAAATGTTTGAAGTCAAGGCTATATAGGAAAAGTTGAACAATATAGTTTAAAAAATCTTAATTTAACAACAGAAGATTTTGAATTATTTTTAAAATCAAAAAACTTTTATAAAATCTAATCAATAAATCATTTATTAAAAAACCAACGCCTAACCACGTTGGTTTTTTTATTACTCAATATACTTAGTTAGAATATTAATGTATGAGTAACTGATGCATCTAATAATCTATTTAAAGGAAAAATAATTGGAATTTTATAATTTTTAATATGAAGAATAAAAACATTTTTTATTTTTTGAAGGTTATTTATAAAATAAATACTAGAAAACATTATAATGTAAGAGATATTGTAATTATGAGGTAAACATGAAAAAAGATAACGAAGATATTAAATCAGAAGAAATTTTAGAAGAAATTGAATCTACTGAAGAAACAGTAGAGGTTTCAGAAGAACCAAACACAGATACTGATACTGAAAATAGTGAGGATCAAACTGAAGGTGAAGAGCAAGAACCAAAGAAGAAAGGGAAAGAAATATTATGAATTTGCTTAATATTACTTCTATTTGTTGGTATTAGTCTTGGAGCAGCTGGAGCTACTGGTATTTTTAATGCAACAGAAAATGTAGTAGTACCATCAAAGGCAACAACTATAGTAGTTAAGGAAAGTACTGAGTCTCTTTCTTTTGAAGAAATAGAAACGGGTTTATTAATCGATCCAACTTCAAAAGAAGTTTCAAAAGATAATTTAGAAAAATATTTCATAATAACTAACTCAGTTAATGATGCTATTTATACAGTGGAAGAGTTATCTCAAAACTCAAAAATAAAAGCGGAATTTGAAATAAAAGATGCAACTATAGTAATTAAAGCTAGTAAAGTTTTAAATAAAGAAGGAACAGAAGATAAAACTGGTGCAAAAGAATTTAAGATTCAATTTAAAACTAGAGAATTAGTGAATAAAACAACAACAATTGAAAATGGTACTTTTGATGGAACATTAGATGAATTTAAAAGTGCAATCAACTATACTACAACACCAGTTACAATCACCAATATCGAAGATTACTTTAAAATCAATAATGCTTTTGATGGAGCTGAATATTTATTAACAATCCAACCCCAAACAAAAAAAATAGAAACAAGTATTTCTATTGAAGCCACAAAATCATATTTAAATAGTGAAATTGTAGATGGTCAGACTTTTAACGTTAAATTGATCACAAACGATGAACCATCAATTGTTGATGGAATGTTTTCAATTACAAAAAGTGGTATTCTTTCAATCGTTGATGGCTGAAAAGAAACTGAAGATGGTAAGGAATTGGATAGAACTGGTGAATTAAAAATTCCAGTTGAAGTTAAAGGTATTGTAGTAAAAGAGATAATTTCTGGTAGTCAAGATAAATACTTTGTTAAACAAATAAAGAATATATTACTAAAATTAACTTTTCCATCAGGTTCTAAAATTGAAAAAATAGGCGATTATGCATTCAACAGCTGTTTTAAATTAGTTGGTAATTTAAATTTATCAGGTTTAACGAATTTAAAAACAATAGGCAATTATGCTTTCAACGAGTGTTATGCTTTAAATGGTAATTTAAACTTATCAGGTTTAACGAACTTAACATCAATAGGTGAATACGCTTTCTCTGGGTGCTCAAGTTTATTGGGTTCATTAAACTTATCAGGACTAACTAATCTAACATCAATCGGTAAATCCGCTTTTATCTATTGTGCAAAACTTTCTGGGGATTTAATTATCCCTAATTTAGTTAAAAAAATCGGACAATCTGCTTTCTCTGGGTGTATTGGTCTTAAAGGAACTTTAACAATTGGTAATTCAGTGGTTGAAATTGCTGATATGGCATTTCAGAATTGTATAAATCTTACTGGTAATATAATTATTCCAGAATCAGTAGAATCAATAGGTGGCCATGCTTTTGCAAAAATAGTCGCTGGTGATAATGCATATAACGGATCAATAGTAATCGGTAATTCAGTTAAAACAATTGGAGAATACGCTTTTTCAGGGTGTGGTAAAATGAGTGGCACTTTAACAATTGGTAAGTCAGTGGAAACAATCGGGAGATCTGCTTTCTCAGAATGTAAATTTTTAAAAGGTGATTTAGAGATTGGTGATTCAGTTACAACAATTGGGAGTAATGCATTTTATGGTTGTATTTTTCTAACTGGTGACTTAATCATCCCAGATTCTGTTATAGAAATAGGGATAACAGCATTTAGAGATTGTGACAAAATTACTTCAATTTCAGTGAGACAAGAATTATATGATAAGCAAGAATGAAAAAGTGGATATAATGGAATCATAATCAATCTTGATGCTTAAAACCCAGAACAATTATTAATTAATTTTTAAATTCAAACTTTTAGAAATTAAAAATATATAAATTTATAAAGTGCAATACCATAAAGTAATTATGAGTGTTGTACTTTTTTAATTTAATTGTTATCATATTCATTCTGTGAATAAAATGATATATCATTATTAAGTTAATGATTGTAGTGATATTTTTTAAGGGAAAGATATAATTATCGTGCTAAAAATAATCTCGAGCAATTATTAAATCATAAAAATAGTTTTAAAAACCGGCGTTAATAAAATGAATAAGAATATAAGTTTGCAATTTATACCTTGTTAATTATCAAATAAGGATTAATGTTTTGACTAATTATCAATCAAGTTATAAAGTTATTTTTTGTTAAATATAAAAAAAATATTATAAAATAATAGATATTATAATTATGAGGTAAGTATGAAAAAAGTTAATGATGACATCAAATTAGATGAAAATATTGAAGAAATTAAATCTATTGAAGAAAAAACAAAAGATGAGTCTAATCAAGAGAAAAAGAAAGAAGCTTTATGAGTTTGTTTAATTCTACTTATATTTGCAAGTATTAGTATTGCTGCAGCTGGAATATCAGGTGTTTTTAATACTGTTCAAAACACCCCAAGTACTCCTGATGTCCCAACTCCAACTTCAAAAGAAACAACAGTTACTGCAAAAGATAATATAAAAGATCAATCTATTGAAACAATAAGAACTCAATTAGAAATAGATCCAACAGAAAACACAGTTGAATTAACTAATTTAGAAGTATTTTTCACAATTGAAAATAAGGT
>JBOFTB010000068.1:0-1433 GCA_051651845.1 Mycoplasma sp.
TCCCCAATCCCCAATCCCCATGTATTATATTCATTGCGATGCCTAAAATCTTTAAAAAAAAACAAAGTATATTAGCAAATATAGTAGTTGATACATTTTTCAATATTTAAAGTAGCTTAAATAAACACTGAACTAATTATTTGATATTATTTATTATCTTTTAACAATAACATATATTATTCAATATGCGTTATTATATAGTTTTTATAATAATTACACTATATTCATTCTACTTTTAATGAATAACTAATAAATATTAATAAAATTATAATGGATGAAAATGATGCAACTGATAAAATCAAAAACAAAAGACAACCTAAAGATAATAAAAAAAAAAAAAAAGAAGAAAAAGATGAAAAACGATTGGAAGAAGAAAAATGAAGTGAAGTTGCTGAGACACATAATGATCATTCAGTTAATGAACAAGAACAAGAAGAAGAAGAAGAACAAGAAGAAGAAGAAGAAGAAGAAAAAGAAGAAGAAGAAGAAGAAGAAGAAGAAAAAGAAGAAGAAGAAAAAGAAGAAGAAAAAGAAGAAGAAGAAGAAGAAAAAGAACAAGAAGAAGAAGAAAAAGAACAAGAAGTAGAAGTAGATAATAATCAAGAAAATAAAGAAAATAGCAACAGTATAGAAGATAATAACGTTAATGATGATAATGATGGTGTAGATTTATTTAAATCAGATTATTGAGAAGATAAACTATCTAAATGAAGTAATAACAATGAGAATAATAAAGAAATTGTTACTGGTGTTATTAAAAGCATTGATGAAACGAATCGTTCAGTTGAAGAAGAAATAAAAAATAACAAATTAAAAATAATAGATATAACCAATCAGATAGAGTTATTAAATCAATCAAATAATAATATAAGCGATAAATCATCCTATATACCTTTATTTGATAAATATAGAAATAAGTTAATTAAAGATCTAAAAGTAAACGAGGCTAAATTAAAAGCAGACTGAGCTCAACTATATAAACAAGAGAATTTACTCCTTGAGAAAGGTTATATCAATCTATCAACAGTTAATAATAATTCAAATATTAACACCAATTCCTCTGTTATTATAGATCAAAATATTCGAAAAGATAAATTAAAAAATATTCAAAAAAACAAAGACATATGAGCGTCTCGCTGAGAGGAAATAAATTGACAAATTAAAAAAGTAATTGATGATGAAAGCAGAGAGAGAACATCAAAAGGAGGAATCATCAAAAACTTTTTGGATAATTTTGAAAATGATAAAGTAATGAGTGAACAAAGGATTAATCAGATAAAAAAAAACGCGAAAGAATCTATGCAAAAAATACAAAACTGATGAGAAAAAGATAAAACTAAAATAATCCAACGCTATGAAGAAATTGATAAAGAGGAAAAAGAAAAGTATATGATTAAACAAAAACTATTTAGAGAACAACAGAAAGAAATTGA
>JBOFTB010000069.1:0-3501 GCA_051651845.1 Mycoplasma sp.
AATAAATATTAATCAAAGCAAGAATAGCATTTATTAAACAATTGCTTTTCATTACTCAATTTTTGATGAATAGTCTTCGTATTATCTCATGTAATATTCTTATTATAATCTATGATGTTTGCAAATCTAACATCGCACTTTTTTATTGATTTGTTTCTACTTTTATTTGGCAAAATGCTTATGAAGATGTTTTATCTAAGTTTTCTCTTTTTGAATTATTATTTTATCTATATCTATCAAATCTTGATAGTTATTTAAATACTTCTTTTCAATGCTTTTAAAATATTGAGTAAGATCTTCAATTTTAGCTTATCTTTAATAAATTACTCGTTTGATGAATTCAAATATTATGATAGTTTTGTGATATTCTCATCAATTACTTTATTTTTTTAGTCATTGAAATAACTCAATCTTTAATAGTAGTATCAATCTCATTATTATCTTATGTTAAATTTTGGTATAATACAATAATGATATTGTTCATTCTTTTATTGAATCACTAAAATATCCTAAGAGTAATCTTATTATACTATTTTCTTTTCATTCTTCATATCCGAATGTTGAGCCATTTCAAAGGATATTGTTTGATATGTTTTTTATTGTTATCTAAAAGCCTAAATATAGTTACTATTATCCTAAGTTTGATAATTAAGCAATTATTTAAAGTCTCTAAGTCGATGTATGCTTATATTTTTCTATATTAAGTAATTATTTGATGAAGTATTTATTATATTATTAAATATTTAAAAAATTAATTAATAATGTAATTAATTATTAAAAACTTTTTAATATTAAATGATATAATTAAATACTCATTAACTTATTAATAAGATGTAACAATAATAATAATTAGCAAAGATGTCTTTAGATTTATCTTTATGTATTCATATATATTTGTTTTATTGTTATTATTAGATATTATGATTGGGAGTAAATAAATTATTAAGTTTATTAGCACTTATATCATTAAAAATTAATAAATAAAAAATGAGATTTAAACATATTAAATAGTTATTGGAATCACTTTATTATATGTTCTCTGAATAATTGTTATAAGTCTTACAACATCAGAATTATAAGATATATCTTTAAAACAATTTAATGATTATTTTCTTTGATTACAGTAAGTAGTTTTTTATTGAATAATAATTTTATGAACTATTATCTTTTTACTTATTTTAGACTCTATTATTATTTTATCTTTTATTTCTTTTTTATTAGTATCTTTATTATTATTGCTCAATTTTTATTCTATAATAGTGTAAATAATTTAATGATGATTTCATTGATTTAATCCTTAAGTTATTATATAATCTATTATTATTAATTCAATATTAGAGTTCCAATTATAGTATAACTATTTTTAGTATTATTCTCCTCCTATATATAATCTCTTTCTAACAGAGACTTCTCATTATCAACCTTTTATCTTATTCGAATAAAGATAGTTGTACTAATATAGATAGTTGAATAACTCGGTATAAACATTGGCTTCTGAAGAAATTATAATTATATGATAAGGTAATTAAAGTGATCTAGTCTCTTTAATCTTTTCATTTAATATCTTCTATGATATCTATTTGTTATTAACTAATACTAAAAATAATTGAATTAATAGTATTTGTTCAATTGGCATTGCTTCAATATGAGACTTCTTTTATTTTCTTGGAAGGAATAGATTTAATTTATAAAACTTGGGAAAATTTATATAAACAAATAAACAGTATTTCAACATCATACACATCTTCATTCAGTCAAAATTCTTTGTTTATTACTTTTAATAATTTACTTGTTTAATTTTCGAAAAATAAAACCTCACTAAATAATCAACCAGTATTAAATAATATTCCCATTAATAATGCATCCTATCTTTGTGTTAAAATTTATTATTCGATTATTTGATGTTTAATTATCAATATTTTATAAGATTTATTGATATTTCAAGAAAAATACTAAATTTTAAATTAATAACTCCAAAAATATAGTGTTAAATTATTGTAAATACTGATACTTCTCTTTATGGAATAATGTCATTAATAAATAGGACAATAATGATTGGATGGTTAGTGTTGCTATATAGATAAATCATTATCTATTAATCTTGATATTTGGATTGAGCTATTTGTGATTATATCTATTATAATATATTAATAATAATAATTAATAGTCTTAATAAATTTAATAATAATTAAGTGATTCTTTAATAATTATTAATCCTAGATTGGAAATAATAATTTACTATTCAATAGCATTGAATAATTGAGTTTTGATTATTTATTCAAATCAATCAGTTTGTTGAGTATTTCTCTAATTCGTACTATATCATTATTATTATTAATATGTATATACTTTGAAATTGATCCTATTAATAGTTTATTAGATAAAGAAGAGACATACAATTTTCTAATGAATTAATTAATTAATATTATTCACTTACGCCCTATGAAATAAATTAAAAGTAATTAATTACTTTCTATAAAAAAAATAAGAATATGTCATACATGCTAAATCAAAGTTAATATTAATGACTTACAGGCTATATTATATATATTATTATTATTTATCACTTACACACTAAAGAAGGAACAAAAAAATAAAATTAATATTAATGACGTACAAACTAAATAATATAATTAATATTTATCACTTACAAGCTAAATAATCAAATTAATATTAATGACTTACAAACTAAATAATCAAATTAATATTAATGACTTACCCACTAAATTATAATATTAATATTAATATTAATGACTTACATCCTAAATAATACAATTAATATTAATAACTTACAAGCTAAAGAATAAAATTAATATGTACTCACCATCTAAATAATAAAATTAATATTAATGAAATACATCCTAAAAGAATAAAATTAATATTAATGTCATACAATCTAAATAATAAAATTAATATCAATGAATTACTCTCTAAATAATAATATTAATATGAATGACTTACTAGCTAAATAATTACATTAATATTGACTTACAATCTAAAAAATAAAATTAATATTATGACTTACATCCTAAATAATATAATTAATATTAATGACTTACCCACTAAAAAATAAAATTAATATTAATGACTTACATCCTAAATAATAAAATTAATATTATTGACTTACTCGCTAAATAATAACATTAATATTAATGAATTACTCTCTAAATAATAAAATTAATATTATCGCTTTACTTTCTAAATAATATAATTAATATTAATTCTTACATCCTAAAAAATATAATTAATATTATTGACTTACAATCTAAATAAATAAAATTAATATTAATGACTTACTCTCTAAATAATACAATTAATATTATAACTTACTTTCTAAATAATAAAATTAATATTAATTACTTACCATCTAAATAATACAATTAATATGAACTTACACACTAAATAATAAAATTAATATTAATACTTACAGTCTAAATAATAATATATTATATGAACTTACACACTAAATATTAATATATTACTATAAACTTACTCCTAATA
>JBOFTB010000070.1:0-1012 GCA_051651845.1 Mycoplasma sp.
TTATTAGATGGGGATAAATCAGTAAATGAAATGACTTGACATAAAAGTATAAGGTGGTTTATTTTAACACTTTTACTATTTATTAATATACTATTACTTGTTAACGTTGGAATTTTTAGTGCTGCTTCATCACAAATTAAAACATCACTTAAACTAAATCCTACAAGCTTTGGTTTATTTGGTAGTTTAAATGCAACAGGTAAAATTGCTGGCACATTACTTTTTATGGCAATAATAAATAAATGGAATCGTAAATATATCTGAATAATATCTTGATATCTAAATGCTTTCAGTATATTTTCTTTTACTATTACCACAAATTTAATTTGACTATATATTGCAAGAACTATTAATGGTATTTGTCAAGTTTTTGGTTTAATTTATATACCGATATGGATAGATCAGTTTGGAATTCAAAAACAGAAAACTATGATGTGAACATTAAATCAATTAGCAGCACCAATAGGTATGGTATCTGGATATTGCTTAAATAATGCATTAGGAAGTAAAAAGTGGAGACTAGGTTATAATATTGAAGCAATAGGGGAAACTATTTTTTTAACAATTTGACTGTTATTTCCTTCTAAATATTTTTCGAAGAAATTATTCTTTAAATGTCATTATGAGGATTGAGAAAAACTTGAAAATAGTAAAACAAGAACATCAATATTTCATGAACCGCAATTAGTAGAAACAAATCCAGGAACAAATACAGCATCCTCTACAACAAATCAACATTCAGTGATTAAAAATTGAATTGACATTTTTAAAAACAAAATTTTTCTTTGGACAGTTCTTTATAAATCTGTCTCACAATTTATTTTAAATGGTCTTGGATTTTGGCTAACTGATTATCTTGAAAATGGATGAGAAGTAAAAAATTCAGGAACAAAATGATATTGTTATATAATAGTTATTGTTGTTGGTCCAATGATAGGGATGGCATTTGGTGGTTTTGGAGGCTCATTAATTGGAGGATATGATAAAAAGGAAAGTGTTCTTATGATATTTA
>JBOFTB010000071.1:0-1573 GCA_051651845.1 Mycoplasma sp.
ATCCCTTTTGATCTTTTGAAATACTCCTACATAGCAATTAAATAGTGTTTCAACTATATATTCAAATATTAAATTTATTAATTAATACATAATGTTAATAAGTTTATCAGTAATATTTATGAATTACTGATTATTATAAAGTATTCAAGCAATATTATATTAGGTATTATATCATTAAGACATAATATAATTATAAAAGGTATATGAGTTATTATAAAAAGGCTTTTTCAATTTGTAGTATTAGTCATATATTATATTTTATTAATTTATAATATAATCACAATACCTGATAAATAGTTGTTTTATATATACCTTTCCATCATAAATAGATAGGTAATGCACCTTTTTATTATTTATTATTTTATCATAGCTATTGCTTAATTATATATTATAGAAGAAAAAAAAAGAGATTACATGTTACAATAATATTGATAATAATAATATTATTAATCTATTTACCAAATAAACATTACTGTATTTTATAATATTAATTAATTATTATTGTTATATGATAATATAATAATTATTCAAATTAACTTTAATATCAGACATTCCTTTTATTAAATTATTTCTATTTGTACTCGGATTATTTTGGATATTCCGATTAATAGATATAATAATATAACTATTATTGCTCATTATATCATTTACTTTCTTTAATGAAGGGCATTATCACTCTTGATCAGCTTCATGATAATGAAATTTACATTTCATTTAGTATTTCCTGGTAACATTTATTCATTTTGATCTCCAGCAATGAATTCTTCTTAATTTTTATTGAGTATTATCTTCCTTCCAAAAGTATATATTGATAAAATTATTGTTATAGCACAATCAATGGTAGAGAAGACCAGAGCTATGGTGTTCATTTTTTTAGATTGGATGAATAGTAAATAAGTAGAATTTGGTAATGAAGTACATTCCCCGAATAAGGATAATAAATACTCAATGGATGCTTATTTGCTCATATTTTATTTTTTTGATCCAGTTATTACTTATCGTTACATCAGCTTTTCTTATTATTTGATCATATATTTTATTGATATTCTTTTTGATCTTTTTATTGATATTTGGATTAGTTGGCTTATTATGATCAAACATGATAGTATATTCAATTAATTAAGTAATATATATTATATTTAATATTTAAGGAGTTTTATTGATAACTACGAATAATATTATAAATTGAGAAGTTAGAAATAATTACATATATTTAATTAATAATATTATATATATTATTAAATTAATAATGAGATTATAGTAATATATTATATTTATTCTAAATTAAAAGTTAATGTGTTAAATTGTGGTGAGATAAAATATTTCAAAAGGCTAATAGGGAGATATACTATTGAAAAAGCAAATCTGTTAACTTTAAATATTTCAAAATATTCAGAATAATATTAAAGCGATATAATATCCTTATATTAATCAAATAATTAATGATGTACAATTACATACGAATATATATAGAATAACTTTATATAAATTTCTTTCATATATTTAATTACTTTATTATTCAATTTTTACTTAAATAATTACCAAAATTAGCATTATTTATGTGTAGTTATTT
>JBOFTB010000072.1:0-1317 GCA_051651845.1 Mycoplasma sp.
GGCCAACAAGGAATGGGACAACCAAGTATGGGTCAAGCAGGAATAGGTCAACAAGGAATAGGTCAACAAGGAATCGGTCAACAAGGAATAGGTCAACCAGGAATGGGACAGCCAGGAATTGGACAAACTGGAATGGGTCTACCTGGAATGGGGCAACAAGGAATAGCTCAACCAGGAATGGGACAACCAGGAATGGGCCAACAAGGAATGGGACAACAAGTTATGGGACAACCAGGAATGGGACAACCAGGAATGGGACAACAAGGAATGGGACAACCAGGAATGGGACAACCAGGAATGGGACAACCAGGAATAGGTCAACAAGGAATGGGTCAACAAGGAATGGGTCAACAAGGAATGGGACAACAAGGAATGGGACAACAAGGAATGGGTCAACAAGGAATGGGTCAACAAGGAATGGGACAACAAGGAATGGAATATACTTTCAATCCACAATGAAGTTCTTATAATATGTATACCAATCAAAATTATCCTAACCCTCAAGATCCAAGCAAACAAATACCTTATTCCAATCAACAAGGGGGTTATTCAAATTTCCCCTCACAATCAGGCTTTCAGGGTTATCCTCCACAAACATGTTTTCCTAATCAAAGCCCAGTGTATCCTAATCAATCTAGCATGTTCTCAAATTTCCCTCCTCAACAAAATAGCTTCAATCAATTAGGGTATGCCCAGCCTATTCCACAGCAACAATTTAATTATCAAGGAATGCCACCTAATCAATATGATCCTTCACAATCAAATATTAAAAAATAAAATATAAGAATTCATTAAATAATAAATGATTGTAAGAATTAAATTTATTAAACACTATTAATCATATTTCTTATTATAAAACACTATAAGCAAATAAACATTAGTATTATTAGATCAATGTATATTCATTAACTTAAGATCTAAACTCGGCACATTATAATTATACTAAATATTCAAGAGTATTTTATTGATAGGAATATCTATTCAATAATTAAACAATATAATTTTAATGAAAAATAAAGAAGAAGAATAATACACATTATGATAAATATAATTTGTTATTTTCTTCATTTGCTATATTGTTCGTTAATGACATTTCTATTTTATTATTTTAATATTCATATACTCTTTTGATTAACTAGCAATAGTTCCTATCATTCTCCTCTTTATTTCATTTAATTACATTACACTACACTAACCTCAATCATCATTCAATATTATTACATCATCCTATTGTTGTCTTGAGAAATATTAATATGAAACATTCTATCAATTGTTTCTTTTTTAGAGTGAATACTATCCTTTTCGATTATTTGACAA
>JBOFTB010000073.1:0-1272 GCA_051651845.1 Mycoplasma sp.
AAATCACTAATGAATACGATGCGCAATGGTCACCGAACCAAGATGAGCCAGTTTACCAAGAAAGAGTTAGCGACGATGAAGCCGCACAAGATGTTGAAGTTGGAGGACGACCTACCGCAACTGACGCAGGAGGAGTTCAACCAGCTGTTGAAGGACACAATCCGGCTGCTGACCAAGTAAAGGAAGACCTGCGAGCGGAGTATGCTGACGCAGCACCTAATGCTATCGCCGACATGGCAGTCGCTATCACTACAGTAGACGTCACTGGGATGAGCTATGAAGAAGCTGACAGTGCGATCCGTGATGAGTTTAGCCGTCTGCGTAGACTGAGGGTCAAGCCAGCACCGACCCCTATGCACCTACGCAAGACCAACTACTACGATGTGAACATTTAATAATCAGGGGGTCAACTGGCTCTCCTGAAATTATTTTTGAGAAAAGTGTTTACTTCTGTAAAATCTGTGGTATAGTGTATCCATCAGGTCAGGGAAACCTCCTGACCTCTACCAAGAGAACCATTATGAAATACCAAAAATTAGGTCGCACTCCTCCAATGTCCAAAGTCGTCATCCATGATGCTGAGGGCCGCTGCTACGATACAGAGCACTTCGAGGAATACGAAATGCCGGAGTCCATCTTCAACTACATCACCGCCAAGGTAGTGAGCTGGGATGAACGGATTGACGTCAAGTGGCAGGTTGACTTCGAGACCAACGTTTGCGAAGAGCAGTCAGACGAGCTCATTACCCTTTATCGGGGTATGGAGCCAGACCACTTCGAGCGAACCAAGGGTGACCTCCTGATGCACCAGAGCTGGACTATCGACCGCAGGATCGCGACATTCTTCGCAACCCGCAACGGTTCAGTAGACGGTGTACTTCTTACTATGAAGGTGCGTCCTCTTGCCATCGACTGGTTTGTTGACTCAAGCGAGCGAGAGGCAATCGTCGATACCGAGTTTGCTGAATGTGAGATTGAGGAAGCTATCGAGGAAGCAGTCATGGTCAGCAAAGACGACCACAAGCGCATCTACTGGGACAAGAAGTGGTGCAAAAGAAAGCGTAACATTCACCCATCTGGGTATTGACAAACCATCTGGGGTCAGGCATACTGACCCCAGATTAACCAAGAGAACCATTTATGAAACTGAACCTAACCCATAGCGAGTTAAGCGAAAGCCTTTACAGCTACATCTATCCAACCACTAAGTATGTCCCGTTTGAAGTCAGAGAGGACGTGCTTGCGGTAGCGGACTTTGAACCCAACGTCTGC
>JBOFTB010000074.1:0-1399 GCA_051651845.1 Mycoplasma sp.
CTGTAATTTTCCATGGTGTTGCAATAACTACTTCATCAACATATTTTATTGCGAGTCAATTGAACACTCTTTCATTCAAATTTCATATTGGATAATTTTGTCCTTTATATTTATTAACTATATCATCATCATGTACACCGACGTATAGAAAATCTCCCATTTCTCTTGCTTTTCTTAATGTTTCTACATGGCCTACATGTAGTATATCAAAAGCACCATCGATATAAACAATTTTATCTCCTTCTTGAGGAACACGATTGTTACAAAATTCTGATATTCTCCAAGATGTTGCTAAAAATGAGCTCATCACAGGCTTTTTACTTTTTTCAAACTGTTCTCACTCAGATATTAATTCTTTTGTTGTTAGCATTTCTTGTTCACTCTTTGCTTTTCTATCCTTGGAACAAGATCATCATCTCCCTATAATTTCAGTAGTTGATACCCCTTCTGTTCTTTTAAAAATTTTCATTTTTCCAGCTTTTATTATCTCATCATATACTGATTCTCCTTTTTCATTGAATGCAATATCATCTCCATGAGAACAAAAATCTACTCCGATTTGCTCCATTAATTCTAAGCTAGGTGTATAGGGTGTATCTTCAACAACTTCATCTACCCATTTACAAGCACGTCCTCATGCAGCTCTTTCCTTACATGTCATAATAGTAGGTCCTTTTACTTTTTCAACTTCCTCATCACTGTTTATTCCTCATACTAAAATATCTCCTCATTTCTTTGCTTGACGAAGTGCATTGAAATGCCCACTATGAGTGATATCAAAAACTCCATCTATGTAAATTTTCACAGGTTTATATACCGTAGGTTGAATACAACTGAGACTTGATGTTGTTTGAGCTAATAGAGTTTTCAATTGTTCTATATTTTGATTAGCAATTCTCAAGCAAGCTCATAGTTTTGATTTGATTTTCTGATTTGTTGATTCTTTTCATCATTTCTCAGCCTGTTGACATAATTCTTTTCATTCAGGTGTATTGGAAATGATATTATTTTGTAATATTAATATTCAAGATGATTCATCGATTCAATCTATTCTTTTTTCCATTGTAAATAATAAATCTCTAATTTAATCAATTAAGATTTAATATTAATTAATTGATATTATTAATAAAAGCTAATAATTAATGAAGAGATTATTTTATTTACTTTAATTTAACTTATCAATATATCATTCATTACCTTGTTTTGAATTGTTGTTATGTAATTAGATGAGTATTTATCTTGTTGAAATGTCATTTGATAAATAAGTAAAGAAATATTTAGGAGGTTAACTGAAGGTGTGATTTTAAGTTATTATATTATTGAGTGCTTTTATAGTTGGTATTTGTTCTAATAATTTAATGATGGTTAAATTAATTAGGGAAATATTATCAAATAAGTA
>JBOFTB010000075.1:0-43867 GCA_051651845.1 Mycoplasma sp.
AACCATATTCAATTACTCATATTGTTGAACATGGCAATAAAATTGGAAGAGAACTTGGATTTCCAACTATTAATTTTAATTTCCCACATGGAACTTATCTTGCAAGTGGCGTTTATCAAACTAGAACTTTAATTAATGATAAGTGATATAAATCGATTACAGTTTCAATTAAACAAAAACAAATCCCTAATATTATTACTGATGTAATTGAAACTCATATCCTTGGTTTTGAGGGAGATTTATATAATCAATATGTAAAAGTTGAATTCATCTCTTTTCTTGGAAAAATGGTTAAAGTATCATCAACTGATGAACTTAAGCAAATTATTAAAAATTTTATCTCATTAGTTTCATAAGATACATATTCCTATATTTATAATATAAAATCAAAAAATTAAAATTAATTAACGAGTTTAATATATAATTAGAATGTTATTTGTAAGGAGAGAATATGTCTAAAGTACCAACGGCTCACATACAAGCGCAATATGGTGATTTCGCAAAAATCGTATTGATGCCCGGTGACCCACTAAGAGCTAAATTTATCGCTGATAATTATTTAGAGAATGTTAAACAAGTAAACTCCGTAAGAGGAATGTTAGGATTCACAGGTACATACTGTGGAGTTCCAGTTTCTGTTATGGGACATGGAATGGGGATTCCTTCAATTGGAATCTACTCATACGAACTATTTGCTTTTTATGGTGTTGAAACTATAATTAGAATTGGTTCATGTGGATCATTCCACGAGGAACTTGACTTAGGTTCTATCATCTTAGGTACAACTGCAACAAGTTATTCAACTTATGCAGAAGCAATGGGAGTTGAACTTAAAGACAACTTAATTGATGCAAATTCTCAATTAGCTGAATTGTTTAAAGAAACAGCTAATGAATTATCAATTCCAATGACATCAGGGGTAGTATTATCTTCTGATGCATTCTATGGAAAAAATAACGGTCCTTTAATCAATAAAATGATTGAGAACAAAGAAATCACATCTGTTGAAATGGAAGCTTATGCTTTATATGTAAATGCAAATATACACAATAAAGAAGCAATCACAGTTCTAACAGTATCAGATTCTTTAGTGTCACACAAAGAAATGACATCTGAACAAAGACAAAATGGTTTCACATCAATGATGAAACTCGCACTAGAAGTAGTTAAAAAGAAAGCAGGAAAATAATGAAAATTAAAAATATAGTAGCATACCACCAATTCGATTCACGTGGGTTCCCAACAGTTGCAGTTGCTGCAATTGCTGAAAATGGATTAAGCGCAAAAGCAATTGTACCATCAGGTGCATCAACTGGAATTAAAGAAGCTGTAGAGTTAAGAGACGACGTAGCAACTGAATTTAACGGTAAAGGTGTTTTTAAAGCAATTGACAACGTTAATAACATCATTGCTCCAAAAGTTATTGGATTAAGTGTTTTTGATCAAGCAGCTATTGATAGATTAATGATTGAAATCGATGGAACTGAAAACAAAGGAAACTTAGGTGCAAACGCAATCTTAGCAGTTTCAATGGCTATTGCTCACTTAGCAGCAAAAGTTAAAGGAATCCCTTTATATAGATATATCGCTGAAGATTTAATTGGAAACAAATCATTCCAATATTCAGCTCCAAGAATTATGGTTAACATCATTAATGGTGGTGCTCATGGTAATAACATGTTAGACTTCCAAGAATTTATGATTTGTCCTAAACAAACTTCAATGTTTGAACAAACTAAAATTGCTTCAGAAGTTTTCCACTCTTTAGCTAAAGAACTTAAAAAAATTAAATATGCAACTGGAAAAGGTGATGAAGGTGGATATGACACTAACATTAAATCTGTTCAAGAAGGTCTTGACTTACTTGAAAACTCAGTTAAAAATGCTGGATATACTTCAGGTGAAGATGTATTCTTTACAATGGACGTAGCTGCAAGTGAATTCTGTGAAGATAACAAATATACTTTCAAAATTGACCCAAGCAAACAATTATCAGTAGATGAAATGATTAAATTCTACGAAGAATTAGTAGCAAACCACCCAATTATTTCAATTGAGGATCCACTTGATGAAAGTGACTGAGCAGGATTCGCTAAAATTACTAGCGTTATGAAAGCTAAAAATGTTCTTATCGTTGGTGATGACTTATACTGTACTAACAAAGAATACTTACAAAAAGGAATTAATGAAGGTGCATCAACTGCAATCTTAATTAAATTAAACCAAATCGGTTCTTTAACTGAAACTTTAGAAACTATTCAATTAGCACAAGCTAATAACCAAGCAGTTATTATTAGTCACAGATCAGGTGAAACTGAAGATACTACAATTGCTGATTTAGCAGTTGCAACTAATGCAGAATTCATTAAAACTGGTTCATTTAGTAGATCTGAAAGATTAGCTAAATATAACAGATTATTAGAAATTGAAATGGATTTCAAAAAATAATTTAATTTTTATATATTTGAATTAGACAAATTTTAACTAAAAATGCTCTTTTCATAATATAATGAAATTAATTATATATTTATTTTAGGAGATAGAAATGCAATTTAAAGCAAACAATGGCGTTAATAGCGCACAAAATCAAACGCATATGTCAGCAGAAACTCCAGCTCAAGGAATTCCTTCTTTTAGAGCTGCACCTAAAGCTGCGAATGTAGGCCACAAAACAGCTGTTGACCACGTTCAAGGATCTAATATTGAAGAAAAAGTAGCTCAATTATCTTTGCAGTTTAACCAAATCTTGGTAAAACCGTATTTACAACAAGCTTTAGACTACCTTAAGTCTTCTAAAGCTGAATCAACTGCTACATATAATCAATTATCAGATCAAATTGCTAACGAAATTAATATAATTACACAAAATGCTAATATCATCTCTGTTCGTTTAAAAGAAGCGAATGATACTATTAGTCATACTCAAGAAATTATTAGAAATAAATACAACAATGCAACTGAACAAGAAATTTCAACTGGTGAACTAAATTTAGAATATGAATACAACATTGTTGCTGAAAATTACGAACTTTCTCTTCAATTAAGTCAAGAAATTTCGAATTACAAAACTCGTGTTAGTTCATTATTAAATTTACAAAACTTATTAGATAGTTCAACTGTTCCATTCGTAAGTCGTATCCAAGTTGAAATTGATAATCTTGAATTATTAATTCATAACTTTGATTCAAGCTCATATGCTGAAATGGTTGCTAAAAATAAGAAAAATATTGATTTTGTTGGAGCTTCTAAACCTTTATTAAATACTCGTTTTGATGAAGTTAATAAAATGGCTGAAGATTTCAAAATTCAAAATGCTCAATCGCAAAATACTCCTAAACAAGAAAGAGCTTTTAGAAGAGAAACTAGTGCTAACAAAAGAATTGAAACTGATCAATATGCTGACGATTTGGAATCATCTCGAGGTAGAAAAGCTAAGAGAAGACAAAGACTTGAAGAATTAGATGATAGTTATTATTCTGCCCCAGCACCAGCTCAAGTTAAAAATGATGAACCACAATTATCTAGAGAAGAAGAAAAACTTCTTAGAAAAATGCGTGAACAAGAACTTAAATTTGAACATATGATGAAAATGAATGATCTTGTTTTCAAATACAATAAAAGAGTTGATGAAATGATGGCTAAACAAAAAGAGTACGAACTTCAACAACAAGCAGCAGAAGCTGAGAGACAAAGAGCTTTTGATGAAAGATTTGGTACACAATCAAATGGATATAACTCAAACCAAACGTATAGTTACAAACCAAACAATACTTCAGGTTATAAACCGATGGGTGTAAGACCAAGTTCTCAACCAAAACCTTTGCCTCAACCTGTAAAAAAATCTTTTGTTAAAGATATTAAACCACTTAGAGAATCAAAACCTGGTGAGTTTGCAACACAAGTTTCTAAAAGTGAATCTTCTAAATCAATTAGAGTTGTTAGATAATCTTTTAAAAAAAACTAGATAATAGCCCAATAGGGCTATTTTTCATATAAAATATAAATATTAAAATAAGGAGTATGAATGAATTATACTGGAGATAATATAAAGGTCCTGAAAGGACTTGAACCTGTTAGAAAAAGACCTGGAATGTATATCGGTTCTACTGATACGAGAGGGTTACATCATTTAATTTGAGAAATATTTGATAATAGTATTGATGAGCACTTAGCTGGGCACGGAGATACTATTGAAGTTACTCTTAAAAAAGACCATTCAATCATGATTAAAGATAATGCTAGAGGAATTCCTGTAGACATTAATAAAGATACTAAAATCTCTACTGTAGAAACAGTTTTAACTGTTTTACATGCTGGTGGTAAATTTGATGGTGATGCTTATGCAACCGCTGGTGGTTTACATGGTGTTGGTGCTTCTGTTGTTAATGCATTAAGTTCTTGATTAACTTGTGTAGTTGCAACTGGTGGATCAATTTATGAATGTAAATTCGCTGATGGTGGAAGCACTGTTGTTAAAAAATTAACTAAAATTGGTGAGACTAGAAAAACAGGTACCATGATTCATTTCAAACCAGATCCTACTATTTTTAAAACTACAACTGAATTCAATCCAGTTATTATTAAAGAAAGACTAAGAGAAAGTTCTTTCTTGTTCAAAAACCTTAGAATTATATTTATAGATGAAATCACTAATGAAACTACTGAATTTAAAACTTCAAATGGAATTGGTGACTTTGTTGCATTCTTAAACGAAGCCAGAAGTACTTATACTCCTATTTGTCAAATCACTGGTAAATACAATGATATTGAAGTTGAATTAGCTTTTCAATATTGTAATGATATGAATGAAACTATTATTTCGTTTGCTAACTCAATTAAAACAATTGAGGGTGGAGCACATGAAACGGGTTTTAAAGCTGCTTTAACAGAAGTTATTAATGAATATGGACGAAAATGAAATATTCTTAAACCGAAAGATAAAAATCTTGAAGGTAGTGATGTTAGAGAAGGTATTGGAGCTATTATTTCAGTTAAAGTTCCAGAGCGTTTAATCAGTTACGAAGGTCAAACTAAAAATAAACTTTTTACAATTGAAGCTAGAGATGCTACTAGAAAAATTACTATTGAACAAATTAGTTATTGATTTGAAGAAAATAGAAAAGATGGTGAGAAAATCATCAAGCAATCTTTACTAACTAGAGATGCTAGAATGGCAGCTAAAAAAGTTCGTGAAAATACTAAGAAACAAAAAGGTCAAGGCGCTGAAAGAATCTTAAGTGGTAAACTAACTCCTGCTCAATCTAAAAACTTTGCTGAGCGTGAATTATTCTTAGTTGAAGGGGATTCAGCTGGGGGAAGTGCTAAACTTGGTAGAGATAAAAAAACTCAAGCTATTCTACCACTTAAAGGGAAAGTAATTAACGTTGAGAAAGCAAATGTTCTTGATGTATTAAAAAATGAAGAGATTGGAACTATCATCACTTGTTTAGGTGCTGGTGTTTTAAAAACTTTTGATATTTCTAAATTGAAATATAACAAAGTAATTATAATGACCGATGCTGATACTGATGGTGCTCACATTCAAATCTTATTACTTACAATGTTTTATAGATATATGAAACCACTTGTTGAGAATGGACATGTATATTTAGCATTACCGCCACTATATAAATTAACAAATAAAAAAACTAAGAAATCATTCTACGCTTGAGAAGATGCTGAATTAGAAGAACTTAAAAAACAAAATCCAAGTTCTGAAATTCAAAGATATAAAGGGCTTGGTGAGATGAATGCTGATCAATTGTGAGAAACTACAATGGACCCAAAAACAAGAACATTAGTTCAAGTTAGTATTGAAGACTTAATTGTTGCTGAAAGACAATTAACTATTTTAATGGGTGATAATGCTCAATTAAGAAAAGAATGAATCTCAAACAACATTGATTTCAACTTTGAGGAGGGTAACTAATATGTCAAAAGAAAATATTTGAAAACGACCAATAGAAGAAATCCTTAGCTCAAGTTTTGGAAAGTATGCAAAATATATTATCCAAGATCGTGCCCTTCCAGATATAAGGGATGGTTTAAAACCAGTTCAAAGAAGAATTTTATACGCAATGTATGATTTAGGTATCACACATGATAAAGCTTATAAAAAATCTGCAAGATCTGTTGGTGAAGTTATTGGTAAGTACCACCCACATGGTGATAGTTCAATTTATGAAGCTATGGTTAGAATGAGTCAAGAATGAAAAAATAACATTCCTATCATTGATATGCATGGTAACAAAGGTTCTATTGATGGTGATGGTCCAGCTGCGATGAGATATACTGAGTGTAGATTATCTAAAATTGCTGAATACATGCTACAAAACATTCACAAGAAAACTGTTGAATTTATTCCTAACTTTGATGACTCTGAGAGAGAGCCATCTTATTTACCATCTTTAATTCCTGGATTACTTATGAACGGTTCAACTGGGATTGCTGCTGGATATGCAACAAACATTCCTCCGTTCAACCCAATTGAAGTTTTTAACTCTTTAATTTATAGACTAGATAACCCTAACTGTACTGTTGATGATATTTTAAAAATCATGCCAGGTCCTGATTTCCCAACTGGTGGAATTATTAATGGTGTGAGTGGAATCAAAGAAGCTTATGAAACTGGTCGTGGTAAATTCACAATCAAAGCTGATATTGAAGAGATTCCTCATAATAAAAAAATTAAACATTTAGTAATTAAAACAATTCCATATGAAACTAATAAATCAAACATCATCAAAGCTATTGATGATCTTGTTTATAATGAAAAAATTAGTGGGATAGTTGAAGTTAGAGATGAATCTGATATGCAAGGTGTATCAATCGTTCTTGAAGTTGATGTTGATAAATCAACTGATCTAATTAAAAACTTCTTATATAAAAATACTCAACTACAAGTTACTTATGCAATTAACTTTATTGCTATTCATAAACGTAAACCAGTGTTATTGTCAATGATTCAAGCATTAGATGCTTATGTTGTTCATGCAATTGATATTTTAGTTAAGACATTAACATTTGATTTAAATAAAGCGCAAAAACGTTTAGAGGTTTTAAAAGGTTTAATTAAAGCAATCAACATCTTAGATGATGTAATTACTCTAATTCGTAGATCAACTTCTAAAGATGATGCTAAAACAAATTTAATGACCCGTTTCCAATTTACAGAAATTCAAGCAGAAGCTATTGTTAGTTTAAGATTATATAGATTATCTTCAACTGATGTTCTTGCAGTTAAACAAGAAGCTGATGCATTAGAAGTTACTATTAATGAAATTCAAACTATTTTAGGTAGTGAAGAACTTCAAAAAAATAAATTAAAAGAAATCTTAAGAGAATATCGTAAAGAATTCAATGTCGTTAGAAAAACTGCAATTGATGGTGAGATTGAAAAAATTGTTATTAACGAATCTGAACTTCAAGAAAGTAAAGAAGTAATTGTAATGGCTACTCGTGATGGATATTTAAAAACTACAACTAAGAGATCATTAGAATCTAGTAAGTATGGTGAGTTCATCTTGAAATCAGGAGATATCTTACTTGATATCTTTGAATCAAACACTTTAAATCAAATTATGGTTATTACTTCTAATGGACAATACATTTCAATTCCATGTCACAAGATTAAGAATTCAAAATATAAAGATCCAGCAGAACACATTAATAACTTAATTGCTCTAGACTCTGATGTTAAAGTTATTTCAATATTCCAAACATCAAGTGTATTAGCTTCGAATGAAATTCTTTTAATATGTACTGAACAAGGACAAATTAAACGTATTGAGTTAAATCAACTTACATTCTCTAAGAATCCAAAATCATGTATTATTACAGGTTTAAAAAACGGAGATAAAGTAATTTCAGCACAAGTTGTTCCAAAAGATTCAACTGGTGAAGTTGCATGTATTACTAAAAATGGTTTAGGACTTCGTTTTGAATTAAATGAAATTCCAATCATTGGAAGAACTGCTAGTGGTGTTAGAGCACAAAAACTAATTCCTGGTGATAGTATTGTTGCTTGTTTATTCTCAGAACACCCATCTAAACACCAAATTTTATTAACTGCTAATAGAGGGTTTAAAAGAATACCGTTTAGTTCAATCAATTTAACTAAGAGAGCAAACATTGGAAAAATGGTAATGGCTCAAATTAAAACTGATCCTTATGTTATTAACACAGCTTATGTTGTAAATCCAAGAGATATCATTAATGTTTTATTGGTGGATAACCAAATCACTAACTTAACAGCATCTGATGTTCCACTATCTAACCTAGAAACTAGATTCAGTGATTTAAAAACTGGTAATGTAGTAACGACATATAGAGATAACTGAATGTCAAATGATATTCATGCAGTATCTCAATCAAAAACTCAAACCACAGAAGAAGATAAAGCAGAACAAAGTAATGATGATTTAAAACCAACTGTTCAGGGTAGCTTGTTCGATGAAGAGTAGATTTAGTTACCTTAACTACTTAAGACCTAACTTATTTCAAAAATCTATTGCTGATATTAATATCAACAGTATTAAGAGATCTGGGGTTAAATATGTACTATGTGATTTAGATAACACATTAGTACCTCACTTTACAAAACTTCCAAACACTTATTGTATTAACTTTCTAAATGAACTTTATGATGAAGGGATCAAAGTTATTATTGTAAGTAACAACTCTAAAAAAAGAGTAGAAAGATTTTGTGATTATGTAAATGTATTTGACTTTGTTTATAATGCAAAAAAACCATTTGTATATAAAGTTAAAAGAATTATTAAAAAACATAAAATTGAACGTGAAGACGTACTTGTAATTGGTGACCAATTTATTACTGATGTTATTATGGCTAATAGATTACAATACAAATCAATTTTAGTTTTACCACTGGTTGATAGTGTACAAGGTAACTTTCAAAATATAATAATTGCTATCTTAGATAAATTAGTTTATAAATATATTTCACACTCCAATATAATGGGTGGAGATAATAAAGATAAAATGGAGGAAAAATATGACATCATATAATATTAAATGTAAAGGTTGTGGAGCTTATCTAAATGATGATCCAAACCAAGCGGGATACATCCCTAAATTTGATGCTGATAAAACTAAGTTATGTTATAGATGTTTTAGATTAAAACACTACAACGAACTTAATACTCCAGATAATCTAAAAACTGCAATTAATCAAACTGTTGAATCAATTGATTACTCAAACAGTGTTGTATTCATGGTAATTGATGTTTTAAATATTAAACACTCAATTATTGATATCCCAAATAACTACAAAGAATTAATTCTAATTGTAAACAAAATGGATTTACTTCCTGAAGATTCAAATTGACAAAATGTTTGTGAGTACATTCATAAAATTCTTGAACATTATAAAGTTAGATTTGATGAAGTTATCTTTACAAGTACTAAATACAAAACTAGTATGAAAAAGATTAATGATATTTTAATTGCTACAGCAAGATACAAACATTTTTTCATTGGTAAATCAAATGTTGGTAAATCATCAATCATTAATGCTTTATTGAAACTTAATGAACTTAATCCAAACTTAAGTTGTAGTCCAACAATCAATACAACTATCAACTTACAAAAAATTGACTTTGGTAGATTCTACATTATTGATACACCAGGTTTCTTATCAAATGATAATATCTTAAGTTATATTAGTCACAAAGATATTAGTAAAATTTTCAACAATAAAGTTATTAGACCTCTAACTTACCAAGTTAAAGCACCTAAAACTATTAAGATTGAAAACTTCGCTCAAATTAATATTTATCCAAATGAAGATGTTGTTGGAGCTGCTACGTTTTATATCAATTCACAGATTAATGTTACTTCATGTAAATTACAAGAAGAACCACATTTATCAAATATTCAGAACTTAAACTACTCTGAAGAACACTTAAAAGAAATGAAATTTAAAAAAGTTCCTTTTGCCTTTAATAGAGAAAAAATCAATATATCAATTGCTGGACTTGGATTACTAAGTTTAAAAAATATCGATAGAATTGAAATCATAATTGACGATAAAATTGCAATTGATGAATTGCCATATGCAATTATATAAAGTTAATCAAATATCTATGTTATTATTAAAATGATAATGTAAATAAATATTGGGGTATAGAATGAAAAAAGATGCATTAATAATTGGACTATCAAGGTCTGCAAAATTAGCTGAGTTAGTTTCAAAGAAAACTGACATTAAATTAGCAAAGTATGAAGAACATCACTTTGCAGATGGTGAAATACTTTTTGCCAGTGAAGATATGGTTAGAGGGAATAACATCTATTTAATCCAATCTACATGTAAACCAGTAAATGATTCAATTATGGAATTATTTATTGCGATCGATTCATTAAAGAGAGCTTCTGCTAGATCGATATCTGTTATTATGCCATACTATGGTTATGCTAGACAAGATAGAAAATCAAAAGGTAGAGAACCTATTACGAGTCGTCTAATTGCTGACTTGTTAGTAACTGCTGGAGCAACTAGAGTATTAACTTTAGATATTCACAGTCAACAACAACAAGGGTTCTTCTCAATCCCATTTGACTCATTAACTGCAACTTGAACTATCCTTGAAGATTTATTTACTGAAGTTAAAGTACAAAAAGATGAAACTATTGTAGTCTCTCCTGATTACGGTGGAGTTAAACGTGCTAGAAATATAGCTGACAGACTTTCTATACCATTAGCTATTGTTGATAAAAGAAGACCAAGACCAAACGAAGTTGAGATAGAAAATATCTTAGGTGATGTTAAAGGTAAACATTGTATCGTTCCAGATGATATGATTGATACTGGTGGAACTATGATTTCTGTTGCTAGACTTCTTAAAAAAGAAGGGGCTAAGTCAGTTCACATTATGGCAACTCACGGTTTATTTAATGGAAACTCTGTTGCTAACTTCAATAAAGCAATGGATGAAAAAATTATCGATAACTTATATATCTCAAATTCAATAGAAACTGTTGAAATTCCAAATAACACAAGAGTAGTTGATATTTCTGATGTAATTTCAAGTGCAATCGAAGTTTTTGAAACTGGTACAGGTTCAATTAGTCAAATCTATTGTAAATACAAACATGCTGGATTTGCAAAAAAATAATATGAAAAAAACAATAAAAGAGACGGTTATAGTTGAAGGTAAAAGTGATACCAATAGGCTACAGTCTCTTTTTGATATCAAAACAATAGAAACTAATGGTTCTGCACTTTCTAAAAAAACATTAAACTTAATTAAATTAGCAAAAGATACAACTGGTATTATTCTATTTTTAGATCCAGATGGACCTGGCGAAAGAATAAGACAACAAATTATTGATTCTATTGGCGATTGTAAAAACGCTTATGTATCTAAAAAAGATATGGTTAAAAATAAAAAGATTGGAATTGCTGAAGCTAGTGAAGATTCAATTCGTAAGGCATTTGAATCATTAGTGACTTTTTCTTCTCATGTTGAAACTTTATCTTATGATGATTATTTATCATTGCAATTAGATTCAAAACTTAAAAGAAAATTTATTACAGATCATTACAAAATTAGTGAATGTAATCATAAAAGATTATTCAAACATCTTAATTTATTAAATGTTAATATCGAGGAGTTAAAGGAAATATATGCCAAATTTAAAAGTAATAGCTAGTCCGATTGGGAATTTAAGAGATATATCAGTTAATTTTATTGAAACTGTAAATGCTTTAGAGTACTTATTTTGTGAAGATACGAGAGTTATTGCAAAACTACTTGGACTTTTAGAGATAGAATCCAAGCCAAAGCTTATTAGTTACCACAAATTCAATGAAAATGAAAAGAATGATGAAATGATTGAAATGATAAAAAACAATCAATGTGGCCTAATTTCTGATGCTGGTTATCCATCTTTAAGTGACCCTGGATATCTTTTAATTAATTCTTGTCATGAGAATAACATAATTATTGAAGTTATCAATGGCCCTAGTGCAATTAATCACTCGATTGTACAATCTGGGTTTTGTTCTCACGGATATATTTTTACAGGTTTTTTAGATAAACAAAAAACTGTTAAGAAACAACAATTAGATGAATTGTTAAAAACAAACCTTCCAGTTGTATTTTTTGAATCAGTACATAGAATTAATCAAACAATTGATTTCTTAAAAGAATACTATTCTGAAAATGAAATATATATTGGTAGAGAACTTTCTAAAAAGTTTGAACAATACTTTGTTGGATTAGTTTCAAATATTCCAGAACAAAAACTAAAAGGTGAATTTAGTTTAGTAATTAAACCTGTAACTAAAAAAAATACCGAAGTTTCTAGCTTCGATATTTATTTAGATGATTTAAAGTTATTGTTAAGTTCTAATGTTAAATTAAAAGACGCATGTAAATATATTGGGTCTAAAAATGATATTAAAACTAATGAACTATATAACTATTTTGTAAAGCAAGAATTATAAAGCTTTTATAAATGCATTGAAGATTGCATTTGGATTAGCTGGTTTTGATGGGAATTCAGGGTGGAATAGAGTACCAATGAAGAATGGGTGATTGTTTAATTCAATTATCTCAACTTCATTGTTTTTGTCATATCCACTAATTGTGATATCTTTGAATTGAGATACAACATCTTTATTTAAGATTCATGAAGATCAATGTCTTTCACAAGTTTTAGTATCTCCATAAATTTTGCTAGCCACTGTATCTTGTTTGATATTAAATTCTCTGCCACCTAAGAATGTTTTAGGATCAATTTCTTTAGAGATATCAGATATCTTGTTACCAGTTAAAGAATTTAAGTAGTTCAACATTACTTGCATACCTAATTTAATCCCTAGATACGGTTTATTTTGGTCATGACAGTATTTAGCTACAAATTCCATTTGTTTAACGCCACGTTCACCAATTCCATCTGGAACAATGAATCCGTTATATTTAGCTAACTTTTCTTTATAGTTAGCTTCATCAAGATCACTTGATTCTAATAAATCAAAGTTTAAATCAATTGCATTTTTGTAAGCTGCAATTTTTAAAGATTCAATTAATGATAAATATGAATCATTTAACGCTGTATATTTACCACATATACAAACATTTACTTTTTTAGATTTTTCAGCATAGATACTTTCTAAGAAGTTGTTTCAGTTTGTCATATCAAACTTAGCACCATCAATATTGAAATATTTCATTAATGATGTGTGAATGCCTTGATCAAATAAAACTTTTGGAACTTCATATAGATATTTACAATCTTTTGATACAAAAATGTTTTCATCTTTGATATCACAAGTTCAAGAAAGTTTGTTTTTATCATATTCATTAATGATTTCTTTGTAACGTAATACTAAGAAAGCTGGGTTGATTCCCAAGTTACGCAATGATTTAATTGAACCTTGAGTTGGTTTTGTTTTAATTTCATCATTAGCTGATAATTGGAATAATGGCGAACAGTGAACAAATAGAATGTTATTGTTTTTAGCATTGAAAATTCTTAATGCTTCAATGAAAGGTAATCCTTCGATATCCCCAACAGTTCCACCAATTTCAATAACTAAGAAATCAGGGTTATTATTTTTTTCAACTGCATAATGAATTTTTTCGATAATCTTACCAGTAAAGTGAGGGACAACTTGTACAGTTGCACCATCAAATTTACCTTCAAGTTCTTCTCTTAATAATTCTGTATATAGCTTTCCACTTGTTCAAGTAGATGCATCAGTTACATTAAGTCCAGTGAATCTTTCATAGTGACCTAAGTCTAGGTCAGCTTTTTGTCCATCTTCAGTAATAAATACTTCTCCGTGCTGAAGTGGGTTTAATAATCCTGGGTCAGTATTTAAGTATGGATCAAATTTAAGCATCGCAACGCTAAATCCTCCATGTTTAAGAATGCAACCAATACTGCTAGCTACAATTCCTTTTCCAAGTGATGAATATACACCACCAGTTACTACTATAATTTTTGTTTTCATATGTGTAATCATATAGTAATTTTTGATTAAGTCAATATTAAATTTTAGATAATATTTTAAAGGTTATTTAAAAATGATTTTTAGTGAGAGAAATAAACTTTGCTACTAAAAAAACTAGCAATTTATTTGTATTTAAGTTCGATATTTTTTACAATATTTAACTCATATTAATAAAGTATACTAGTTTATTTAAGTAAAGTAAATAAAATTGTACGTAAGATTAAATTTTTTATTCAATCAATATGCTACAAACTGAATGTAGGTGGAAAATTGCTCAAATATCGTGAATTTAGCAAAAAAATATTTAAAAAACATATCAAATTATAAGTATATCACTAAAAAACACTAAGAAACTTTATCAATTTAAAAAAATTTCAAATATAATTATTATGTACAATTAGTTCATGTTTTTGGGTAAGTTCCCTTGTTAAGTTGGGATTTCTTAAATTTAATTATGTTATCTGGAAAGATCAACTAAGTCACGTTTTACGAAGACTACGGTCATTGTGCTGAACAGACTTAAAAGATCAAGTACGATAATTTGAATGAACAATCTAACTATCTGGGAGTATTTACAGTTTTACTGACTTATTTTCTAACGATTGCTTTCCTATTGAACGTTGTATAAAAAAAGTAACTATTTTTTAAAAAAATGATCATTTTAATACACACCGGCAGGTGTGTATTTTATTTATATAAAATTATATTTCAATATTTTTTGGATTATTATATTGTTCAAAGAACTTATCAACTAATTCTTTTTTACCAATTTCTGAAATTGTATTATTACTTATAATAATTGATCTATCACATAATGCACTCGCACATCTTACATCGTGTGTGATAGTTACAATGGTAGTGTTGTTTTGGTGGTTTAATTCATTTAAAATTTTAACTATCTCATTCAATCCTTTTAGATCTTGACCAACTGTTGGTTCATCTAAAAATATGATTTTTGGTTTCGCTGCAACAATTGCAGCAATTGAAACCTTTCTTTTTTGTCCTTCAGATAGTGAATGAGGGTGTCTATCTAATAATTTTTCTAATCTAAATAGTTTAATTACATAATTTACATAGTCTACATCTTTAGCGTTAAATTCAATTTCTTGTCTAACACTTGGCATAAATAATTGGTAGTTAGGGTTTTGGTACACAACCCCGACTTGTTCAAATCATTTACGGTTACCTTTTTTCTTTTGCTTTAGATTTTCATCAAAATATTGAATCACTTGTCCTTTTGATGGTTTAGTGATTTTTGACATTAACCTCATTAAGGTTGTTTTACCACAGCCATTTTCACCTAATAGAACTAATCTTTCACCAGTTTTAATTTCAAGATTGATGTTTTCAAGGATTTGTTTGTGGCAAATCTTATATGATACATCTTTAAGTTCAATGAATGTTTTATCATGTTCATGAGTTGGTACAATATCTTTAATGATTTTAGATTCTTCTTTTATTTTCATTTGAGATATTTCAACTTCATTCATTGATAAATCTTCAAGTTCATAAGCTTTATCAATGAATGGAGATACTAAATCAATTCTATGTTCAACAACTATAACACAAAAGTTGTGTTCTTTAGCTAAGTGCCTTAAGATTCCTAATAGCTCTAAACTACTCTTTTTATCTAAGTTAGCTAATGGTTCATCTAAGATAATTATTTTTTGTGATGTTGCTAAGATTGATGCTGTTACTAATTTTTGTTTTTGTCCACCTGATAATTGACGACCAATTGATTTTGGATCAAGGTTCATAATTTCAACCATTTCATTAATCTTTAACTGGATTGATGATCTTTCAAACGCAAAGTTTTCACATCCAAAAGCAATCTCATCTTCAACAAATCTTTGTATGATTTGTAAATCTGGGTTTTGAAGTACTAAGCCAATATCATAACAAAGCTCTCCAACTTTCTTATTTCTAATTGAAGTTCCGTTCAATAATACATCTCCACTGATTCTTCCTTGAATTACATTTGGGATAATTCCAGTGGCGATGTTAATGATTGAAGATTTACCAGAACCTGATTGTCCTGTAATTAAAATCATTTCACCATAATTTCACTCACAGTTTAAGTTTTTAAGGATTGGTGATGAATTATCATATGAAAAACAAACGTTCTTATATGTGATTGCATTTTGTTTAGATGGCATAAATTACTCCTAATACTATTGTCAAAATAAACCCCGTACTAAAAACTACATCCTTTCAAGTAAATGTAATTTTTTGGAAAGATGTATATGGCTTCTTTTCCATACTAAAACCTCTTGTTTCAATTGATAATGATAAAGTATCTGAGATATGAATGATTCTTATCATCAAAGGAATAAAGAATGCTCTATAAAAGATCTTGAAGTTAAGTAGATTGTTTGCACCACGAGTTCTCATAGCTTCTCTAATGTTTCTAATTTCTTTCATTAAAACAGGAAAAAAACTAAAAGTAATTAGTACTCCTAAAGTGATTGGCCTTGGAATCTTTAATGTTTCCATTGCACGAGTTAAATATGTTGTAGATAATCCTAAACCAGGAATGACAGCAATTGTCATAGTTGCTGATTTTGCAAATGTAAGAATCATTTGATTCATATCATTTGAATAGGAATATACAATTCCTCCAATTCCACCAGCTATAATGGCAGCTGAAATTAATCAAGCAATACATGCTTTTCAATAACCTAAACAAATAAATAAGAATACTATAGCTGCAACAATGATAAACATTGTAAAAGCATTAGCATAAAATAATGCAAAAACAGATATTGCTAATGAGAATAGTATTCCAATTATTGGGTGAATAGGCTGTTTTACTTTCATACGTCGTTATCTTCTTCTTTATTTGAAGTTGAATCTTCAACTTTATCTTCATCAGTTCATGATGCTTTCTTTTTATCTCATTTACTAAATAAACCTGCTTTGATAAGTTCTTTTGAAATTATCACTCCAAGTCAACATCCAGCAAATGATATTAATAATATAACTCCAGCCATGATACCAGCTAATCAAGGTTGATTGATTGCATACTGATCTCAATGCCCTGGTGTATTCATTATAATGTTTTGTACTAATCATGTGAAAGGCAATGTTAAAGCGTTAAATAGAGTTACTACAAAAAAGATTGGGATTAAGTTCTTATATCCTCTAAAGATTACAATAACTAATGTTTCTAATATTAATACGATAATTAGATTGAATGCAAACGTTAGAGGTGTTTTAACTACTGAGTATAACAACACAATAAACATTGTGAATGTAAATGATCCAACCTTTCTAACTTTGATTAGAGCGATTGTTGGGAAAATTGCTAATTGTAATCCAATTACAATTTGAGAAGCGCCATAAACTGGGATGTATAGTGCTACTGGCATTATTAATGATGTGATAAGTGCTACAACACCCATCATACATAAGAATGTGATATCTCTAATTGTGAATTTTTGGAATATTTTAGTTTTTGTATTTTTGTTATCTTCAAAACCAAGTTTTTGAGATAAATGTTTTTTATTAATTTGTTGTTCAGTCATTGTTCTTAACCTCCTGTAATTGATGATTTTCAAATTTGTAAATGTTATCTGCGATTGAAACTGTTGATGTTCTATGTGAAATTATTATGAATGCTTTATCCTTCTTCTTTTCAATAATAGACTTTAAGATTAATTTTTCATTTAATATATCTACATTACTTGTTGGTTCATCTAACAAGATTAATGTACTCCCTTTTAAGAATACTCTTGCTAATCCTATTCTTTGTTTTTGGCCAGTTGATAGATTATCTCCAAAGGTATTAATCATTGTGTCATATCCATCTTTTAATTCGGAAATGAAATCATGGATTGAAGCTGATTTACAAGCTTCTATAATTTCTTGATCTGTTGCATCTGGTTTTGCTAATAATAAGTTTTCTTTTATTGATAGATTAAATAAGTATGTGTTTTGACTTAAAAGAGTTACATTCTCTAATAAACTATCTGTATTAATTTGTTCGATGTTAATACCATTAATTTTTATGTTGCCATTTTTGACATTATAGAATCTAAGGATTAATTTAAGGAGTGTTGATTTTCCAATTCCAGAAGGTCCAACAATTCCTAAGATTTCACCTTTTTTGATTTTTAAATTAATGTTATTTAGAACATTTAATTCATCATTATAGCCAAAATCTAAATTATTAATTTCTAAGTTTTCAAACTTAATATTTTGATTATTATCAATTCTATTAATCATTGGTTTTTCTGCTAGTAAATCAAGTATTCTTTTACCACTAGCAAATGTATGAGTTAAGTTCGCTGGTAAGTTTGCTAGTGCAATTACTGGACCAAAACTTGAGAATATCATAACTACTCCAATGATCATTTTTCCAATTGAAAGACCATCAAAGTAAACTAATAAAACCCCGCTAACTAAACCAAGGATAATAAATAAACTTACACTCGAATCAGTGATTCCAAATATTGTTGAAGATCTATTTTTTTGTATTTTAGTTTCTTTTAATAACTTATCAGTTTTTTGATTTATTATTTCAATTCTAGTTATAGTTTCGTTATTAAATATAATCTCTTTTACACCCTTAATTGAATCAAGAATATATGAGTTAAAATTAGCAAATTCTTTTCGATATATTTTACCTGACTTTGAAATACTTTTATATCCAATTAATGGTATGATTATTCCAATTACAATATAACCAATAATTGCAACTAATGCCATATATCAATTGATTAAAAAACCAAGCGAAAAGAACATAATTACACTTATTGTGATTGCAATTGCAATTGGTGAAATTGTATGAGCATAAAAGATTTCTAAAGTTTCAATATCAGCAGTAATCATTGAGATGATATTTCCCTTTTGTTTGTTGTCAACTTTAGCTGGTGATAACTCTCTTAAAGCGTAAAATATTTTATTCCTAAATATAGCTAATATTTTAAAAGCAATGAAGTGGTTTGAGTATTGTTCTAAACATCTTAATAAGCCTCTTAAAACACCACAAATTATAATTAATGAAATAATTAATTCATATGATAATGGGATAGATTCTCCGAGTATTTTTGCAATACCAACAGCTCCAAAAATTGTAACTCCCATAGCGGTTAAAAAACCAATTGTTCCATTCATAATAGCTGCAACCATTACAAATCCAAAAGTATTTAATAATAGGATTAAACTCGCAATTGTTTTTAGTTTTGTAAATTGAAATATTTTATTCATAACAATACCACAATGATTCAATTGAAATAGTTTTTTCTAATTCATCTTGTTGTTTGAATAAATTATAATATTTACCTTTATTTTGAATTAGTTTTTCATGTTTGCCAGTTTCTATAATTTCTCCGTTTTCTAAGAATATAATATTGTCAGCATTAACTACATTAACTAATCTATGAGAGACTAAAATAACATTTGATTTTTTACTAATATTATAAATATTATCCATGATGATTTTTTCACTTTCAAAATCAATATTACTTGTGGCTTCATCAAAAATATAAATTGATTTATTTGATGATAAACTAATCGCTAACGATAACCTTTGTTTTTGTCCTCCAGATAGATTATTTGAATCTTCTTGAACTATGAAATTTAAACCACCATTTCTTCTAATGAAGTTATGTAAATTAACATCTTCTAGATACTTTCAAATTTGATCTTCAGTGATATTTTTATTGGACATTTTGAAGTTATTTTCAATTGTTTCATTAAAGACAAAAGAATCATATGTAACTAAACTAAAGTTTTCGTAGAATGATTCTTTTGAAATCTTTTCTTTCATGATTCCACCAATAAGTAACTCGCCAGATGATTGAGCTATTAAACCAGATAAGATATTTACTATGGTTGATTTTCCAGAACCTGATTCACCAACGATTGCAGTTACTCCTTTTTGATTAAAATTGATATTGATATTTTTTAATACTAGTTTATCTTCATATTTAAAATTTATATTTTTGAGAGATAGATCGTTACTTTGAACTTTTTCATCCCCTCATATTGGGTTTTGAATATTTAATATTTCTACAATCTTATTTCCAGCACTTGCACCATTCATGGCGATGTGAAAAGCGCTTCCCAATACTCTTAATGGTAAAAAGAATTCAATAGCAATTAAAATTAAGAATACACCTTTAACAACACCTAAACTATCATTGTTGATATTAATAATTGTCAAAGCAATACCAATAGCAGCTCCGCCATAAGCAACTAAGTCCATGATAGTAACACTAGCTAATTGCATAATAAGAACTTTCATTGTAATCTTTCTAAATTCTTCAGATTCTTTACTCATTCTATTTTGTTGAATGCCATCAGCATTCAATATTTTCAAATCTTTCAACCCATTGATATTATCTAAAAATGTATCTCCCATTGAAATATATCTGCCTCAATATTTAGCAAAAACCTTTTTTGCATATTTTGAAATCATCACGATTGACATCGGAATCAAAGGTACACATACAAGTAACACCAATGAAACTTGTCAATTGATGAATACTGTAATTATAAATAATATTAATGGAGCAATTAATGAATAAAAGAATTGAGGTAAATATACGGAGTAATATAAATCTAATTGTTCAATTCCTTCAATTGATAATTGAGTTAAACTAGATCTTGTTAATAGGGCATTATTGTTTTGTCACCCTAAATCTGTTATTTTAGTGAATATTTCACACCTTAAGTCTTTTTTAATTGCATCTCCAAGGATATTTTTTGTTTTGTTAATTAATTTAATGGTGATAAATTTTAATAATATCGCCATTGGAATAATTATCATAGGATAAATATATGCTTCAAATTCTTTCACATTAATAGCATTGCCAAGAGTTCAACATATACCGATTGTTAAACCAATGTTGCAAAATAGTCCTACTATCATTATTAAAATTGTAATGAAGATGTATTTTTTATTCTTTCCTATGAGTTTAAATAGTTGTTTATCAATCACAATAAACCCTTTCTTTTATATTTGAATGATAAAAAAAGATTAAAGAGAAAGTAAAAATTACTTGTTCTGAAATTTAAAAAAATTATTTTTTTAATATTTAGGATATGTTTTATTGAATAGTCATATGACTTATATTTTAAAATTCCCATTACAGAACTTTGGATAAATAAAATATAACACAATAATTATAAAAACAAAAAAATATTTTATTTTATTTTACAAAAAATATTGCATCAATTGAGAACTATTGTAAAATTAAATCATTGTGAAAAAAATAAAGATTTCATGATTTTAAGATTGAAAATACGCAATATATAATAATGATAAATAATTAGCATAATAGGTAAGATTTTTCTTTGAAAAACCTTAAAAAATATGCTATTAAATAAATTAAATTTTTCATAAAAAATACATATCATATTTATGTGGAGGTACACATGAAAAAAGATATAATTGATTTAAAATTATTAACAAAAGTCATTGAAAACACTGAGGATGAAATTGTTTTATTGGAATTGTATGGACAGGTCACTAAACTTGGTGAAATTGTTATTAATAAAGTTATTAGAACATTATTTTATAACTTACCTGTTGAAACCGAAGATTTAAGTTCATTATCATATTTTTGTATGTTAGATACAATAAATTGGATTAAATTATCCAATGAAGCAGTTGAGAAATTCCCAAGATTTTTTGTTTATAAACTCAGAAACATCTGTATTAATTACTGTAGAAAATTCATTACAAACAAACATTTCATCTTAAATAATTATGATAATTACGAATATGAAGTCATTGATACAAGTATAAATTTAAAGAAAGATCTTGCTCATGATTTTAGGGTAAAGCATAACATTGAATTAATTGCAGAAATCTTAAAAGGTCTTCAAAAAAAGATATTTTTAATGAAAATGTCAGGTCATAGCTATGATGAAATATCTGTAATTTTAAATGTTCCAATTCAAAAAATTAGGTATGAAGTCAGAAAAATGCGAGAAAATAATGATATAAAAAGCATAATTAATATATAAATCTTGATTATATAATATAAATATGATATATTTTCTTATAAGAGAGCCTTAACCAAAGGCTTTTTTATTTATAGAAATTAAAGGAGGGATTATGGCTAAAGTAACTAACAAGACTACGAAAAAAATTGGATTAATATCTGCTATTTCTATGCTAATTGGTAGTATTGTTGGAATCGGTATTTTCTTTAAAAATGGAAGTGTTTTTGAAACAAACAATGGGAATGGGATAGCAATTATGGTTGCTTGAGTTCTATCTGGTTTAATTTCTGTTGCAGCGGCATTTAGTTTTGCTGAAATTGGCTCTTCTGTTGAATCAAGAGCAGGGATTGGTGGTTGATGTCACCGTTTAGTTGGTAAAGGTTTTGGAAGATTTGTAAAAATCGTTCAACCAATATTTTATTTCGGGATTCTAAGTTTCTCGATTTCGATATTTGCCGGAGAAGCGTTATTTAACATATTTAATATATCTGGTGAAATTCACTTTTCAATTATTATGTTAGTAGGTTTTGCCCTATTCGCAGCGTTTTTATTCTTTAACTACGTTTCCCTTAGAGCATCTGCAAAAGCATCTGTAATAATTACAGGGATAAAATTTGTACCTCTTATTATGGTTATAGTAGCAGGGTTTATTTATGGTGTTTCAAATCCAGATGCAAGTTTATTTCAAGCAAAATCAATGGAAGAAATTACAAGTACAACTTCTGGCACCTTTTCATTTGCTGGAATATTAGTTTCAATTCCATCAATTTTATTTGCGTTTGATCCATTCTTTGGAGCTGGTAACCTTTCAAAAGATATTGTTAATCCTAAAAAGAATGTTCCATTAACAGTTATTATTTCAATGATTACAGTTACTGCTTTCTATTTATTGATTACAATTGCCCAAATATTCAGTGGTCAAGGAAATGTTTATGGATTGTTCGATGCTATTTTCGCTGATAATGAAATGGCTAAAAATGCATTCGGAATCCTACTTTCTGTATTTATATTCATTGCTATCACTGGAGTTTTAAATTCATTTAGTGCTTTAATAATTAGAAGTTATCAATCAATCCTTGATTCTCAATTAATTGCAGGAGCTCAAGCGATTTCTAAGTTTGCTCATAATAAATTGCCAGGTAAGTATAATGAATTGAAACCAGGTGCGTTCTTAGCATTTAGTTGTTATGTTATTATATTTATAATTATGTTTATTCCGTCAGCCATCTTAAATACTGATGCATTTGTTGATGGGATAAGTAATTTCCCAATTACAGTATTCTTTGGAGTGTATGGAGTAGTTATCTTAGCTGGTATTTTTAATAGATTTACAAAAAGAGCTGATGTCCAAAAAGTTAAAGGTTTCTTATTTGTAGCTCCATTAGCAGTTATTGGGTGTTTCTTAGTTTCTGGCTTCCAATTATTCTATACATTTACAACAGCAACATTTATGGATCCAAATGGAACAGACCTTATGTCATGAGGACTATTCAGTACTAATGGTGTGGTAATTCAAAATTGAGTAGGGTCACTTATATTCTTTATATATATAGGATTGATGATGAGTTACTACTTAGTAAACAATAATATAACTAAAAAATATCTAATTAACTATAGCCTTGGCGCGGAGGTGTCCCATAACTAAGAAAATAATACTAATATGTGAAAATTGTCTATCAAGAAATTATCACTACCAAAAAAATACAATGCTTACAAAGAGATTGATATTGAATAAATTCTGTCCACATTGTAATGCAAAAACAGTACATAAGGAGTCTAAATAATGAATACTTCTACAGTTGATAAAAAAACTATGCAAGAAAAATATGATAGAGCCAGAGCTGAAAAAAAAGATAAGAAAAAACAACTTAAGTTAAAGAAAATAGCCGCCAAGAACAAACTTAAAGTTGAAATAAAATCATGACGTGATGACTTATCTAACGAAAGCGAAAATCATAAACAAAGAATTTCTGAATTAAATAAAACAGATGAAAATTATGAAAAAATTAAATTAGATATCATTGTTGAACATAATGATAAAAAAATTGAAATTAAAAATAAAATAATTCAAGCTAAATTCAATTATCGTAAGCAATTCAAAACTGCTTCATGAATTTTATTTAAATGAACATATGGAATTAATAAAGAATTTGTGAGAATTATTTGATCAAGTCCAAGAAACACATTTAAATACTTAGGAATAATCATTGTTGTTATTTCTATACTAGCGTTATTATTCTTTGGAATAGACGCATTAATAACATTATTTTAGAGGAGAAAAATATGCCAAAAATTAAAAATAAAACACAAGATACTGTAGCTCAGTGATACATCATTACAATTGTAAGTGGTAACGAAGATTCAGTAGTAAAAAACCTTAAAGGTAAAATTGAAGCTTATGGATTAACTGATTTAGTTCAGGATATTAAAGTTATTAAAGATAAAGTAGTTGAAGAAGAAATATTCACTGAACTTGATTTACCGTCTAACTATGGTAGAAAAATGAAAGATGTTGTATGAGAATCTTTCAAAGACGCTAATGGAAAAAATAAATTTAAGAAAATTAAAACAATTGAAATGAACCGTTATTTCGGGTACATATTCATTAAAATGATAATGACAGAAGATGCTTGATTTGCAATTAGAAATACTCAATTAATTACAGGTATCGTTGGTTCAAGTGGAAAAAATGCTAAACCAATCCCGGTTGGAGACGACGAAATAGGTCAAATTCTAAATGCTGCTTCTAATGATGAGTTAGCAACTGAAATCCTAAAAAGTGAAGGGAAAGAAGTTAGTGTTAAAGGTGATTCAATTATCATTCAGACTAAAATCGAACATAACTTTAACATTAACCAAACAGTTAATATTATCAATGGTCAATTTAAAAATGAACAAGGGAACATCACTCAAATTGATGACTCAAAGGGTAAACTTTTAGTTACAATCAATATCTTCGGTAGAGATACTACAGTTGAAATTGGATTTGAAGATGTTGAATTAGATTCATAGGTATTTAACCATGACTTCTCAGGTATTTATAGTTTTATTAATATTTTTATGTTTTGCTTTGATTTCGGTCTTAGTATTTAATTTTATATTTATTTTTAGATTCTATAATAGAAAGTTAAGTCTGAAATTAAAGGCAAAATTTAACCAATATAAAAATAATCCAATAGGATCAAATTTAAAAGCGATTGAAACACTTGTTTCTAAAAATAACACATTGAGTCCTATCTTAGAATATCTAAGAGGTTATTCAATGCAATATTCTAAACAACTCGATCTTATTCATTATCAAATTAAAAAAGTAAATAATGATATACCAACATTTAGAATTTGACAAACATTTAAAAAGTTATCTCAAATTAGAAGTAACTTCTTGTTGTTGGACAAACAAAAAAATGAATTTAAACAATTTAATTTAAATACTCAAAAATATTCTAATAATTCATCTGCAATATCGACGGATTTATTTAAATTAACTCAGTTGATTAATGATTTTGCTAAAAATAATTCATTTGATGTTATTCATTTGGATGTTACACAACTAAAATCTATTAATAATAATATTAATGCAATATCTATTCATATCAATGAAGAAATTAGTTATATTGATTCAAACCAATTATTTAAACTTTTTACCAAAGAATTTGATTTAGTTGATGAATTATATAACTCAACCTTTTCTTTATTTGAAATAGATAAATCACAGTTTGCTTATAATGCACTTTCTAACGAAGTGTCAGCTTACCTTAAAAATAACGATATTCCAGGTGAATTGAGAATAACAACTTCAAAGAGTTTAAAAAATAGTAAAGATAGAATTGAAAAAGTAAATCTTCTTTTAACTGTTGGTAAATTCGAAGAACCGAATCGAATTATCAAAGAAGAATTGATTACACTTGAAAAGATTTTGAATAATTTAAAATCGAGTGATGTTCTTTCTTTGACTTTTAAAAATTACTTTAATGATTTCAAAGATCACGTTTCAAAATTTTATGAATTACTAAACACAATTAATATAAAAGAACTTTATAATTTCATAAATGTAAATTTTTCAACTAATGAAGAAGTTAAAAATTATATTCATGCTAACATCATATTAGCTGATGAAATTACTCATGATGGTAATGAATTAAATAAATATGTAAATAGAAGAAATCAAGTTCAAAATTTAAAATTAGTAGTTAATTTTATGATTAAAATTTACTCAAAAATACTTGAGTTTAAAGATAATAATGATAAATTACTAGCGACAATTCATACTCAATATAAAGATTATTTCTATTTAATAGTTAAATATAACGAACTTGATATAAAATTACTTAATATTAAAAAACTTATTATTGATCATAAAGTTAGAAGTGTTTCACTTCTAAGTGATGTTGAAGCTAAAATGTCATATGTAAGCAAAATTAAAAAAGATTTAATAGCTGGTAATATTGCTAATGATAAAAATTTAGATTCTGAAATTAACAGTTTAAATAATTTTATTATCACTAGTTTAGAGATTATTCAAAATGAAATAAATTTAGTAGCTATTATAAAAAGATTAAAGTTATATAGTAATCGTTATTACAATCAAACTTCAAAAGAACAATTAGACTTATTTGAATCTTTATATAAAAGTCAAAAATATGAAGAATTAATTGAAGAATATACTTCATTTATTCAGAAAATGAAAAAACAGAAAAGAGTATCATAATGCCATTTACAAAAAAACAAGGAATTGATTTCAATTTACAAGGTAACAGAGTTATTTTGACAGAAAGCTTTATGGCTAGTAATTCATCTAAATTCAAAAAAATTACTGGTTCTCGTTTCGCATCAGTTATTGGTAAGAGCGAATACAACTCGCCATTCAAAGCTTGATGTATCATGGTAGGTATTTTTGCTGATACGATGGATCCAACACTAGCGAAAGTCGGAAATACTATAGAACCGAAAATTCATGAATATGTTTGTAAAAAAACAGGCATAAACTTCAAACAATATAATCCATTTGAAATTAAATGAGATGTATTTAAGGGTGATGATGTATTTGGAGGTATTCCTGATGGTGAACCAATTGACACTAATGGTAATTTACTTTATCCATCTCAACCTATGTTAGAAATCAAAACAACTTCAACAGATGCTTTTTTATATAAATTTATTAATAATTCTTTGACTATGCAAAAAGATTTACTAGGGAATCCAATTATTAAAAAGGTTGGTGAGAAAAGAGCTAAATGATTCGATGCTGAAGGTGATATTAAAATTTCTGATGAATATAAATATCAGTTAGGTTTATATTGCTATTTAAGAAGAATCACAAAAGGATTGTTCGCTATATGTTTTTTAGAATCTTCTGATTATTCAAAGCCAGAAGAATGTAATGTAAATGAAAGAGAAATAAAATTAGTTGAGTTTGAAATTAACACTGATGACTTTGAAGAAATTATTAATTATGCTAGAGAGTGACATAAGAAATATATTTTAACTGGTCAAAGTCCAGAACTTACAACTAAAGATTTAGAATGGATAAATAATGAACTTAAATAATCAAATTATTTTAATAAAATTTGGTGAATTAACACTTAAAGGTAAAAATGTAAAATCTTTTAAAAAGGCAGCTTTTGATAATTTAAAATTCGCCTTAAAGAAATTTAATTGTCAATTTGACAAACAATATGACTACATCATCGTAAGTGAATTTGATGTTAACCAAAAAGAACAAATAGAAAATACAATTAAATTCATTCCTGGATTTAGCTATTTTACTTTTGGTTATACAACAAATCTTGATATGGATGCAATTCAACAATTATGTTTAGATTTATCAAAACAAACATTTAAAGAAGAAATAGTCACTTTTAAAGTAGAAACTAAAAGATCTAATAAAAACTTTGAATTAAACTCTGATGAAATTAATCGTAAGGTAGGTACCTTTATTATTAAACAACTTGGATACAAAGTTAATGTTCACACACCTCAATTAAGATTGAAAATTGAAATCAAACAAAAGTTTGCCATAGTTTATACTAATAAAATTTTAACTGTTGGTGGATTACCAGTTGGTAGTAGTGGAAAATGTCTATTGTTATTGTCTGGTGGAATTGATTCACCAGTTGCTGGATTTGAATTATATAAAAGAGGTATGAGTGTTGATTTCTTAACATTTATCACACCTCCACACACTTCTGAAATGGCCTTACAAAAAACAAAAGATTTAGTAGCTAAAATTACTCAAAATTATAGTATCGCTAACGCTAAACTTTATATTTGTAATTATTCACCTATTCAACATGAACTTCATCATATGTCAAATGAATCTTACAGAATTACTATTCTTAGAAGAAGCTTCTTAAGAATCGCTAACTTATTAGCTGATAAATATAAATATGATTGTTTAGCTACTGGTGATGCATTAGGACAAGTTGCTAGTCAAACCATTGAAAGTTTAACAGTAATCAATGAAGCTAGTAAAAAACTAGTATTAAGACCTTTAATTGGATTTGATAAAAATCAAATTATCAATATTGCAAAAACCATTGGAACTTATGAAACTTCAATTCTTCCATATGAAGATGCATGTAGTTTATTTGCTCCAAGAAGTCCAATTACAAAACCAAGATTAGGTGTTGCAATTAACTTAGAACAAGAAATAGATTTATTAGAAAGTTTAGAAAATAATATAATTGATAGTATAGAGGTATATACCCATGATAAAAAATAACAATCAGTATATTGTCAAAAAAATCTACAATAAATTAATATCAAGTAAAAAAGTAACAATCATCATCCATGATAATCCAGATAATGATGCGTATTCATCAGCAAACGGATTAGCGATGTTTCTAATTCAATACGGTATTGATGCTAGAATAATGGATGTTGATATGATAACTTCTGAATTTGTAAGAAAATTCATTAATCCTTACCTTCTTGAAGCTGATATGGATTTTATCACTGGATCAACTGGGATAATTCTTGATGTTGGCTCCGCTCAAATGATTACATCCACTAAATATCTAGCATGTAGTGAGTTATTAAGAATTGATCACCATATATTCTGTGGTGCTATTTGTGAAAATGAATGAATAGATCCAGAATATAGTTCAACATCTGAAATGATTGGACATTTTATTTTAGCTAATGATGATTATAAAATGAATAGAGTAATTTCTAACGCTTTATATCCAGGGATATTAACTGATAGTGGAAACTTAACTTATAACACAACTCAAGCTTCAACTTATGAGTTAATTGCAAAATTCTATGAATATGATTTTGATAAAATGGAGATTCAACAAAAACTTTATCAAAAAAATTGAAGTGAAATTGCTACAGATAGAGCATTATCTGGTGAAGTTCAAGTCACTGAAGATAATATCGCTTATCTTATCTTAACACCAGAATTAATTGAAAAATACAATGTTCCAGTTGATGATGGAAAAGTTTATTTGATGAATAATGTTTTAGATTTCAAAGTTTGGTTTTCTCTTTACTGAAAACCATCTAAAAATAGTTATAAAGTATCTATTAGAAGTCATAAATATGATGTTCGTCAAATAGCGATGAAATTCGGTGGTGGCGGACATAAATTAGCTTCTGCATTTTATATTTCACAAAAAGAAGATTTTAACCTTATAATTAAATATATTAGAGAATTGATGATAAATGAATAAATACTTAAAAAATATAAATGAATTAACCAGACAAAACGGTGAAGTTTATTACAAATCAAATCTTGTTTCGTCTTTGAAATGAGATTTAAGCGGAGACATCCATAAAGTTACTGCGATATGCAATAACTTCTTTTGTTCTGTTGAATTAACAAAAGAAGCAGTATTCAATAGCAACTGTCAATGTATTATAGGTAAAAATGGTGTGACATGTAAACATATTGTTGCACTTATTTATGCTTATATTGAGCAAGCAAAATTAATGTTAGAAGAAAAAAGTGACTTTTTAAAAAACTATACCACTAATAATGACGTATTAAACGTGATTACTGCACTACCAAAAGCAATTGAAGAAAAATTATTTAGATTGAAAATATCTAACTTATTTTTTGATATTGAAGTAATTGATCAAGTCAAAGTAAATGAAATCCTAAAAGATTATGATGAAGTTATTAAGGTGCTTGATACTCTTGAAGGTGATATTTACCTTAAAGAAGAACAACAAATTGAATTTAGTCATTTGAAAAATCTCTACAACTGAATTTATACTTTTAACAATATCAATCAAATGAAATTAGAGTCTAATGTTCATTCTATTTTCCATATCAATGATATTTTAGAAAATCATAATAATTTAATAAAATTCCAAATTAATAACGTTGATTATAATTTGGAAATCATCCATAATGTTAATCGTATTGTTGATGTATACGCTACAAAAACATCACTTGGGTATATAGTTTCAAGTAATATTCAAGATGGTATTTATTTTTCATTATCTGATGATATTTATTACTTTTTAATTTTCAAAGATAAAATTGAATGATTTAAAACAAATTGAAATAATGTTGATAATCCAAATCAAATTTTTAGAATTAATTTAAAAACTAAAAGTGAACAAACTTTCAATCAAAAGCTAAGTGAAATTAGAGAAAATGGATTATTTGAAAGTAATATTATTGGGCAAGGAATTAGAGCACAAGCTAAATCTAAATTGTTCTTTGGATATGATTTCTCACACCAAAAATGTTATTTGAAATTCCAATCTGAAAATGATAAAGATATTCTTAAAAAATATTTTTCTAAGTTCTCTGAATTATTTGATGAAACAAATAGACAAATTTTAGTTGACAAACATATTGATATTGCCACTATTTTGCAAAAATTAGAAACAATTAAAAAAGAAGGTACGATTGAAGTATTTATTGCTGCTGCATTTAAAACTAAGAAGCGTACTAAATTAAGTTTCCATTTTGAAAGAGCTAATAACTGATTGAATTTAACTGCTAGCGGTGAATTTGATCCGAATACTCTTGAACAAATTTTCTCTGCATATAATGCTGGTAAAAAGTACTATAGCGTTAATGAACAATTATATGATCTTGAAGAATCTGGATTAGATGAAATTAAGAAAATTTTAAATAACTTATCTTTGCATGACACAGAATTATCTGTAAACATGCAATTAGAAAATAAAGATATGTTCTACTTAAACAATAAATTTAAAAGTACTGAGCTTCAAAACTTTATTTCTGAATTTCATGAAAACATTAATAAACATAAATATATTGATGAAAACTTTATCCCTGGAATTAAACCGTTTCAAGTATATGGTGTTAACTGGTTAATAAGTATACTTGAGTTATCTCGTGGATGTATTTTAGCTGATGAAATGGGTCTTGGAAAAACGTTGCAAACAATTGGTCTTTTAAAATACCAATACCAAGTACAAAAATTAACTAAACCTTCTTTAGTTATTTTGCCTTTAAGTTTAGTTGATAACTGAGTATCTGAATTTAAAAAGTTCTTCCCTGAACAAAAAGTAGTTAAAATTGGTGGTAAGTCTGATGAAAGAAAAGAGATCATAGGCGCTATTGAAGAAAATACAATTTATATTACAACTTATAATTTGATTAAGAACGATATCGATTTAATTAAAGATATTGATTTCTTAAATGTAATTTTAGATGAAGGACAATACATTAAAAATTTCACATCATTATGAACTAAACACATTAAAGCAATTAATTCAACTAATAAACTTATCTTAAGTGGTACGCCAGTTGAAAATAACTTATTAGAATTATGATCTATATTTGATTTCATTTTACCTGGATACTTAGGTGATTTAAAAGAATTTAGAAATGCATATACAGGTAAAAATGTTGAAGATAATGATTTATTCGAATTAAGTTTAAAAGTTAAACCTTTCATCTTACAAAGAAGAAAAATTGACCACTTAAAATTACCAAATAAAAATCATACAAATATCTTGATAGAAATGACTGAAAATGAAAGAAATATATATAATAATTTACTTTTAAATGTTCAAGAAAAATTAATTATCTCAGTTGATGATAAAGGTGAAATTGTTAAAAACCAAATTGAAATCCTTTCATTAATTACAAAATTACGTCAATTCTGTTGTAGCCCTGATTTAATTGGTATTTCAAACCATGACAATACTAAGGCTAATAGTTTATTGCAATTAATTAAAAGTGTACTTGAAAAAGGTGATGAAAGTAAAATTGTTGTTTTTTCAAACTTTGCATCAATGCTTCATATTATCTTAGATTTATTAAACCAAAATGGTTATGAAGCATTAATTATGACTGGTGAAAACACTTCAATTCAAAGAACTAAAATTATTGATGAATTTAAAACAAATCCAAAAGCTAAGATTTTATTATTAAGCTTAAAATCTGGTGGAGTTGGTTTAAATTTAACATGTGCAAACCATGTTGTTCACTATAATCCTTGATGAAATGAGAGTGCAGAACTTCAAGCAACTGATAGATTACATAGAATTGGTCAGGAAAATGAAGTTAATGTTTATCGTTTACTTTATAACAATAGTATTGAATCTGATATTCAAAACTTAAAAGAAATGAAAACAGATATTATTAATAAAACTATTAACCATTCAAATTACAATGAACTTCTTAAATTATTAAGAGATAAAAAAGCATAATATTATATAATCTTATTATTATGAAAAAAACTACTAACAATATTTTATGAAAACAATTTAAAGACTTAGATTCTCAAGAAGTAACAATCCAAGGGTGGGCTAAGTCAAATAGAGATAATGGACACTTTGGATTCATTAGCTTTACAGATGGCACAAACTTTAACCCAATTCAAATCGTATATAAAAGTGAAATTATTACTAATTATGAAGAAGTTAAAGCTATTACTACTGGGAGTGCAATCGAAATAACTGGTACTATTACTAATACACCAGAAGCTAAGCAACCATTTGAAATCCAAGCAAAAGAAATTAAAGTTCTAGCTTTATGTGATTCTGAATATCCTCTTCAAAAGAAAAGACATTCAAATGAATTTTTACGTGAAATTGCACATTTAAGACCAAGAACTAATTTATTTTCTGCTGTAATGAAAATAAGAAGTGAATTATACATGATTCTTAATAATTACTTTAGAACAAACGACTTTGTTTGATTAGCATCTCCAGAATTAACTAAAACTGATGCTGAAGGTAATGGTGAAGCTTTTAAATTAGAGATGATCGAAGGCAAACACTTCTTTGGTACTGATGCTTCATTGTCAGGAACTGGTCAATTGCATGCTGAAGCTTATGCTATGGCATTTAAAAATATTTATACCTTTGGGCCTCAATTTAGAGCTGAAAAATCTCATACTAATAGACACGCTTCTGAATTCTGAATGTTAGAACCTGAAGTTGCATTCTTTGATGTAAATGATATTATGGGTTTAATTGAAGACATGTTAAAAAAGACAATTTCTGAATATATGATAAGTTGTAAAACAGAAATTGAATTCTTAAATCAATTTGTTGAACCAACATTATTATCCAGGTTAGATTCTATTATGAAAAACGATTTCATTAAGATTTCATATACTGATGTAATTGATATCTTAATTGATGTAGTTAAAAAAGGTCATAAATTTACTAACAATAACATTCATTGAGGAATGGATCTTGAAAGTGAACACGAAAGATATATTTGTGAGGTTCACTATAATGGACCAGTATTTGTGTTCAACTATCCAATTGAATTAAAAGCTTTCTACATGAAACAAAATGATGATGGTAAAACTGTTGCTGGAGTTGATTTATTAGTTCCTGGTGTTGGTGAATTATGTGGTGGTAGTGAAAGAGAAGCGTCATATGATAATTTAATCAATAGAGCTAATGCTTTAAATATGCCAATTGAAGGTATCCAATGATACTTAGATCTAAGAAAATATGGTTTTTATAAATCAAGTGGATTCGGTTTAGGTTTTGAAAGATTGATTATGTATGTAACAGGAATCAATAACATTAGAGATGCAATACCATTCCCGAGGACTCATGGAAGCATTAAGTTTTAATAAACGTCATATCCCAAACATTTTAACAATGTTTAGGATATTATTAATTATCCCAATTATTGTGATTGCAATGGTTGATAGTTTTGGTAGTTTATATGTTATTAATATTGATAACTTCTCTTTCTCAATCTCGATTAATATGTTCATTATTTTAATATTATTTATCGTGGCATCATTTACAGATTGATTAGATGGATATTTATCCAGAAAATATAATTGAGTGTCTGATTTTGGTAAAATACTAGACCCAATTGCTGATAAAGTCTTGGTAAATGTAGTTTTTATCATTCTTGCTATTAATTCTCAAACTCATTGAGTATTTATTGCTTTATTTATTTTTAGAGATACTGTAGTTGATGGAATAAGAATGTTTGCTGCGAGTGAAAAAGTAATTATACCAGCTAATATGTTAGGTAAACTTAAAACAGTTACTCAAATGGCAGCAATCATTATCTTACTTATAATCGGTTCAAATGACCCTAATATTGAAGCTTGATGATATTGAGGCGTTCAAAATATTTTCGTTTATTTAGCAGTGATAAGTTCATTACTAAGTGGTTATGTATATGTATCAAACTTTATTAAAATTAAATATTCAAAATGTAAAGATATTAATGTTTAAAAAGTATCCATTTTAAAAAATGGATACTTTTTAATTATTGATAATATTTAATTAACCTTTAACGTGTTCGATAACTTTAATTTTTTTAGCTATTTCATTTTTAATTTCATCACTAAAAGATTCAATTTCAGCTCATTTATCTAATTGAACAGATCATGAATCTTTTGATAATGTCATTTCATCTTTATCTTTAACAGATGAAACTTCTTTTTTCTTCCCTGCAATTACTCTTAAATTCAATTTACCGCCAGCTAGTGCTTTTAATGGCGAAGCTGAAACTCTTGTATTTCTTGTAACAGTTTTTTCTTTTTCAGTTACAACAACCTTATATCCTTTTGAATTTTCAGTTACTTTAACATCAAACTCAACCGATTTTTTATTAATCATATTTACCTCTTATATTTCATTATCTAATTAAATCAAATTTTAGATTATTTATCAAAACTTATTTTTAATAAAAAAAATATCTAAACCTAGGTTTAGATATTTTAGATCACGCTAATGGTGACTTGGTTTTATTGGTTGCGGGAGATGGATTTGAACCACCGACCTTCAGATTATGAGCCTGACGAGCTAACCAAGCTGCTCTATCCCGCGAAAAATGGCGGAGAATGAGGGATTCGAACCCCCGCGCGAGTCGCCCCGCCTTTCGGTTTTCAAGACCGATCCCTTCAACCGGACTTGGGTAATTCTCCACATTAATGAATTATAACACATGAAAACTATAAAGTCAATTTTTATGAAGATAAATTTTTATTTTTTTTATAAAAAGTATTTTATATTAGTTTTTTTAATGTGAAATTGATAAATTAAATGGTGTTTATAGATAGTTGTATAGAATATTATATATTTTTTGTATAATAATATTATTATGTGAGGTTGATATTGAAACTAAAAAGTATTATCACTACATCTTTATTAACATTTGGAGCTGCGACATTAACTGTTGCTCCAGTTTTATTTTCTACAAAACAAATAGAAAACTCCAATGTTCAGACACAAAATATTGATAATCATGCAGAAGAAAACCTTGATAAAGAACGAGGGATTGTTTCTAGATATGAAATAAAAAATGAACAAAGAGACATTAATGTTACTTGAGAGAATGGTAATTTATATGATGACGTAGATATTATGTGAGGTCTTGATAAAGTTCAAACCTTTAAAGGTAATGGGAATGATTTTAAATTTATTTCTAACGATGGTATTTTTTCTATAGCTAGTCGGACATATTTAGGGTCAGGTAATAAGATTGCAATTCGTGGTGATATTATTAATATGAATAATGAAGTTGCAAAAATTGACTCCCATGGAAGATATCGATCAGAATATGATGATCGAAATAGTCGATATAATTTTATATATAATGATAGTTTAGGGACACCTTCTTTGAGAGAAGTGCCAATATTTGGAAGTAACAAAGGAATTGGCGCTTCATTTGAGATTCAACTAAATGATTTAAAAGATCCTATAGTAAATGTTGAGAAGCTTACTAGTAAAAGTACAGTTCATATGCCAAATGTGACTACAAACAGTAGAGTTTGATTAAATTTTTATCCTAATTATAGTATTGAAGATTATGAAAGACTAATATATAACCAACCTATAACAGAAAATGTTGGGGTAATTTTAATGGCCTCAAATAGAAGTATCGGTGAAAATACAAAATACCAGAATTTAGTAACAACCATTCCTATAAGTTTGATTATTGAAAATGGTATAAAAGAAAATAGAGATGCTCAATATGTTTTTGAAGAAATAGTTAGATATATTGAAAAAAACCCAGAAAATAAAGCAATTACAGTTGTAGGTAAAAATTTTCCAGAATTTTTTGTTCATGATAATTACATGAAAATAGAGATGATAACAACTGCGGATAATAAGTTAGAGTTTATTGCAACACCAACAAAAGGTGCTTATATGTGGAAATCATCTGAATTTAATGAAGCTTATAGACCAACTGTATTTGATTTATGACATGAAAAAAACGTTTCATTTAGAAATATATATAGATCAATTGATGGTTTTGGCAATAAGTTGAGAAATACATACGTTGCACGAAAAGAAGAATATGATAAAAAAATAACTATTGATCAATTTTTGGACATCATAGATTATGTTCCATCAGAGGAAGTTAATAATTTCAATTTAGCTGCTGCTTTTTTATTTTTTCAATTTCATAACGTTCCACAAACAGCATTTTATACTATGACTAATCTTAAATATGATAGATCGCTTGGATATGTTGAGTTCAATGTAATTTTGAGTCAATATTATGATGATAATATATATTATAATAAACCTAAGTCATTCGCAATTTCAATTGATAATTTACAACCAAATTTACCTTCTTACATTAATGTGAAACAAATCAAACCGAGTAAAATTGATCAAAACAATTTCTTTGAATATATCCTTGATGATAATGAAAAAATTCTCCTTGATAAATTGAGTCAATTTTTAGAATTTGGAATGTTCCCAAAAGGGAATGAATTCGAAATTAAAAATATGCAAAAAAATCTTTTTGATTGTTCTTTCACATTGGTTACTAGCATGTATTTCAATGGAAATGGTGAAATTAAAAAAGATAAAGAATGAGATTTTACAATCAATTTCCAAAGTAGTAATGAATGAATCCTTTATACTGTCATTGGATCTAGCGCAGGATTAATATTATTAGTTTTAATTGCATTATTTAGTTATAGAAAGATAAATAAAGACAGATGAGATAGAAGATAATCCCTTTTTATCCATATTGTTAAATTAAAATTCTACATTTTTAATTTAATTCACTACCTTTTATAGGTTTAAAAGTTAATTTATTTTTATATATTTTTGATATTATATAGAGTTTCATTTGATTTTTTTATATAATATATGTATATGTTGTAAAGGATGTTATGGCGAAAACAAAATATGTCGCATTAATTGCTCCATTCTTAATATTTTCCTCATTATCTTCTCTTGCATTTGTAAAAAATGCAGAAGGAGAGAGTTTTTCGCAACAAAAACTAAATTCTAGACAGACTATACAAGCAGCTCCGAGTGATAATGAATATAAAGTTGATTTAAAAAATATGAAATTAACTGAACAAAATGGAGGGTGATATTCTCTTAAAACTTTTCGAAACCATTATAATAATTCACTCACACAATTTGGTTGAGAAAATCCTGTATATCATACAATTACTCCAAATTTAACAACTGTAAAAGCTACTCATGGTACTGCTAAAGGTATGAGAATTATGGAGTATGCATGATTGAATTGACCAGCTGGTAATACTCATTATTCAATGAACAGGATTGATTCAACTGGAAACAGTGAAAAAGTTGTTGATTTAGTAGATTATGCAAGGGTTGATGAAAGAAGTGTTTTCTATAGAATTGGTAAATCTACAGATGCAGCTGGTTCAGTGGTAAAAGATTTTGAAGTTTTCTCAAATCAAAAAAATAATAATGATGTCGTTTCATTAAAATTCTCAAGTCAAGTTTCACAAGATGCTTATTGAGGTGGTACAGATAGAAAAAGAAGGTTTCAAGATTTCCATTGATATTTAGAAGGGTCTTCAATTCCTAGTATTAATGTAGAGTTAGATCCTGTAGGTGAAATAAAAATGCCTGAACATAAAAAAGGTATGCACAGAACACCTATGACAGTAGATTTTTTCTTTAATCATAATAGGGATGATTATTATAATATCGGTACATCAAACTTTAAAGGTAATGGTGAAGTGTATTTTGTGGGACAAATTAATTCTGAAAGTTCAGCGAGTGGCACTCAAATGTTAACTGAATATTATGATGTAGATTTATCAAGTGGTGCAAAAAAAGTTGTTCAAGATTCAATCATGAATAAAGATACTGCAAAACAAGGTTTAAAAAAAATAGAAAATTATATAAATAATGTTCCTGGAGTTGGTGTTGTTGAAATATTTGGGAAAGCGATGCTTGATTGATTTACTCACTATTTCGATATAAAATTAACTGCTAACAACCAAAAAGGTGTAATCACCCTTGATGCAACATTGAAAAAAAGAGCATATGTTCATAAATGAAAAAATGGTCAAAGTGATATCAATATGCAAAATCTATCAAATATTGATAACACAGAATTCTATTTTTCTCAATCATTCCCAGGGTTTGTACAAACAGAAGTAACAGAAGCTGAAAATGCTAGAAAATATGATACTTTCTTAACACCTCTAGAAATAATTGAAGATTTAGGCTTTAAACCATATGCTGACGATTGATGAAATTTTGAAATTTACGCTTCAAGAAAATATTGAACAATAAAAAATGCTCCAGCTAATACTAAAGTAAAAGTGAAAAATATTTGGTACAACCATGATGGTGAAATGAAAATCACGCTTATTCTTGATAGATATTTCAATGAAGATTCAGAATTAATGTTACAAAATACAGAATTTGATATTGTTTACACTAAATTAGCTCCCATGGGTATTTCTGATATTGTAGTAAGAGAAAAATTTGATAATGCTAAAGTTGATGAACAAAACTTTTTTGATTACGTTATTTCAAAAGATAATACATTGAATTTAGATAAAATAAATGAATTTATTCAAATACAATTATTCCCGATGGGAACTACATTTGAATTAATCAATGCGAAAGTAGATCTTAAAAATGTTTCATTTACAATCGTTGCAAGTGATTGATTTGGACATGATTACAAAGCTCAAAAAACACAAAAAAAATGAGATCTAACTTTAACGTTTTTAGAAAAAGATATGTCTTGAATAATTTATTTATGTTCCGGAATAGCTGGTGTATTATTAATTTTATTCTTAACTGCAATGATTTGTAGAAGAGTTAGAAGAACAAAAGACTTTTCAAATAGAACTTGAAAACGTAGGTAATTTTTAAATTAAACATTTAAACAATAAAATAAGTATATTTTTCATAAAGAAATTTTAAAATTTTTGGATTAAAATATTATAATTATTATAGATATATTATAATTAGAGGTCATATGCAACTAAAGAAAATATTTTTCATTGCCGGAGTTTCTTTTTTTACAGTAGCTCCATTATCAGCAATTGGAACAATATTAAATAATAATAGCGAAGTAATAGCTGAGCAAATTTCAACATATGAACAACAAGTAAGAAATACATACATTAAAGAAATTGATGTACCTTATTGAAATTTAGCATCTGAAAGTATAAAGTTCGGTGTAACAACAGCAGCACAACAAACTACAAATAATATAAAACCGGTAATAAATTATGGTTTTGAAAATAATACCATCCCATTTAGAGTTCAAACATTTGATGATGGAATGAGTGGAACACTTGAAATTACTGATGGAACAAAAAAATATAACCACCTTCAAAATTATTTGAGAGATGGTTGACCTGCAGCTAGAACAAAAATGGAACTTACTACAATTTCACCTGATTTTACATTAGTAGACCATTTTATAAAATCATCAGAAACAATGAGACTTAAAAGATATGATAATAATTTGTATTTTGTTCAGAAACATGGGGATCCTACACACCAAACTTATCGTGCGCCACTTTATGATAATAGAAGTGGTCAAACAGGTCCTTCAATAGCAACATCATTTTATTTAAAGTCTACCTTAGCTACAAGTGGTAAAGATACATCTTTTTCAAAACTTTTTAGTAACACTGAGAGAAAACCATCTTTTGACCCTGGTCCAAACACTATTGCAAGAAAAGAAGAAGGTAGTAATGAAAGAAATGACTACTTAATGGTTTCAATGGTACCTAATTTCACAGCCGAACGATGGGGTCATCTTGGAACTACTAAATTAGGAACATTTAATTATAATGAGGATATGTTATATTACACAACTGGTTATATATCTTCTGATGCTCAAACTATATATACAGGTTTCAAATTATTAGAAACAGAATTCAAAGATATTATAGTTCAATCAAAAGCCAAAGGGTACAGTGCATTTCAAACTATGGAATTATTAGAGCACTGATTAGCAATTAATTCTGGAGAATCAAATCTTGATCCTCTTGCAAGAATCCAAATTTTAAAGATGGAAGGTCGGGAAATATTAGATTGATTTAGAAGATTTTTTAATGTTACAATAACTGCCAATGATAGAAATGGTGAAATCGAGATAAAAGCTACACCAAATAAAGGGTTATACTTTTATGATTATAAAAATGTTGTAAAAATTCAAGATGAAGGTACAGCTGGATTAAATATTTTTAACCTTTGAAATCAAAAAAATCCAATACTCAAAACATTTTATATTAATGAAAAAGATTCAAGTGGTAATGATCTTTTAAAAGGTTTTAATAATGAATCAACTTCAATTCTAAAATCAGATATTCCTTTACCTTTGATTTGAAGAAATAAATCTGCTTTCCAAATTGTTAATGAATTTATACAATGAGCTCCAAATAAAGTTAATAATAACTTTAATGTTGAAAATAGTAAATACTTCTGAAAAACTTTAAATGTACCAAAACTTGATAATACTATCGAAACTATTGAAGATATATGATGAAACGATAATGGAGATATGAGAATAACCATTAGACTAAATCGATATTATGATTCTAATGCTCGTCTAGTAGAGGAAGATATTATAAAAGATATTTGATTTGAAAGTTCTTTTCAAGCAGTTTCCAAATCAGAAATAAAAGAGTACGAAAAAATTACGAACGATAAAATTGATAGCAGCAATTTCTTTGATTATATCATTAAGGGTGAAGAAGTTAACGTTGCTCATCTAATGGAATTTGTTCAAATTGGATATTTTCCATCAGATACTAAATTTGAAATTTTAAATAAAAATCAAGATGAGAATTTTGTTTCATTTACAGTTAAAGTCGATCAATATTATGACTCTAATCCCCAAGGGCAATTAGATTTAGTTAAAGAGCCTAAAGAATGAAATTTTAAATTGAATTTAGAAAAAATAAATGATTCTAATGATTCTATGCAATGAATTATAATTGCAATTTCTGTCGTTGGAGCATTACTCCTTACTATTCTTGCAATTGGATTATTTAGAAAGGGTTGAATGAGAAAACAAGAGAATTCTTGAAGATAAAAGGAAATGAAAGAAATGAAGAACAAAAAGATTTTAGGTTGATTTGCCACCCCAATATTAATATTGGCATCAATGTCCTCATTAGCATTTGTAAAGAATGCTGATGGTCTTTCGATATCTGAACAAATTATTGAAAAAGAAAAAAATACCGAATCAAAAAGTTCTCACACTTCTTCTAATGTATTGGAATTAAAACCTGAAAATTGAGAGTTAGTTAATCAAAAGACTTCATCTCCAGAAATAACTAAAGACCTTAATATTAAATTTGGATGAGCTGGTGATAGTCATAATGCATTTAAAGCATTCATTAACTCGTATCGTGCTGAATTCATAGTTATAAATGGTTCAACTCCTGCGGTTTTTCGTAATGCTTGAAAAAATACTACTACATCACAAACACGTATTTCATTATGAAAAACAGATAAGAATTTTTATCATAAGAGAGAAATCGATACTTACTCTGGTGAACAATTTTATACTAAAAAAGATGATAGAAAACACTGATTTAGAAGTGCTGTAGGTGATCACGATTCAGGAAGTGTTGCTTATCGAGCAACAATTTATGATAATAGAAATACTGATGATACAATGTTAGGTGGTACTTTTGGAATAAATTGAACTAGAGATGGTTATGAAGACAAGAAAGATGTATATTACCCTGTTAGTCAACATCTTGCTGGAAATTTAAAATTTCCTAATAGTGGTTATAAAGAAGTTCCTAAATCTGGATCAAACCCTGGTACAACTTCATTTATAAACTCTTTTTTCTTTGATTTTACACCTGAACAATTTGATAAGGTTGGGACTTACCAGAGTGTTAAAGATGTTGATATTATAAATTATGTTTCATATAACGGAACAAATAAAGAAGAAACTAAAACAACTTATAACTCTCCTGATTTTAGTCAAAGATTAGAAAATATAATGCATGAGAGCATCCTTAAAGGGATGAGTGCTACTCAAACACTTAAACTAATAGAGTCTACAATTGTAAGTGAAAATTTAAGAGATGCTGTCACAGTTAGAGCCGATGATACACTTAAATGATTTAAAAAATTTATGAATGTTAAATTAATCGCTGATGATGATAGAGGTACAATTTCTGCAGTGGTTAATGCAGAAAAAAAACTTCGTATCCTTGGTAACCAAGTCGCTTTACCAAATCCTACAGATATTAAACAAGTTATAATTGATGAACCTGTAGAATTGAAATGACAAAAAGATGGTTTTATAAAAACAAGCCAATCTAAAATTGAAGTATATGATTCAAAAGACGATATTTCTTCAAAAGAAGCAGCAGAAGAAATCGAATATATAAAAGGTGGTACAAAATACAATTATAATCAAGTTGTAGCAGAAAAATATTTCCAACTTATTAATTTCCCTAAAGATGTCAATGTTCGTATGGAAGGTAATGGTGAAAATGGAGAAATCATCAACTCAGATGGATACTTATCATTCAATTTAATTATTGATAGATTATACAATGAAAAAGGATTTATAATTTTTGATTCCTTTGTATATGAATTATTTTATATGAATATCAAATTAATTCAAACATCTGAAATAATTAAAATTGATACTCCTCCTGGATTTGTGAATGAAGATAATTTTACAGATTATATATTAGATGATTCTGGTGATATTAATATGGATAATTTATCGAAAATAATCGATTTAAAATCTTTCCCAGAAAATACAACATTTACATTTGATAATTATGAAAAATTTAAAAATAAATGTAACTTCAACATAATATCTTCATCATATTATAATGAAGATGGTGTAAAAGTTAATGAACCTAAAGCTTGAAATTTCGAAATTGTATTTGGTCAAGATGAACCATTAGATTGAATGATTTATGCTGGTATTGCTGGTGGAGGAGTTGTTGTTATAATCTTAATAATTCTTTTAATTAAAAAATATTGAAGTTCAAAAGCTAGACGTGATTACTACTACTAAATATTAAATTATATAAATAACAAAAAAATCAGAAACCTAATGGAATCTGATCCCAAATTGAATTATTAAGTGCAACACTTATTGTAAAATATAAGTGGAGCACTTTTTAATTGCCAAAGGTGTAAAAAAAGTGCCCCCTTATCGTACAAGGGAGCACAATAATGTTATACAACCAAATTACAAATGATGAACGAAAAATTATAGATTATCTTTGAAATCAACAAAAAAGAAGCATTTCTTTTATCGCAAGAGAGTTAAAT
>JBOFTB010000076.1:0-1438 GCA_051651845.1 Mycoplasma sp.
CAAAAGAAGAAAGTTGATTTAATTAGAGAATCAATTGAGGATAATACTATTACAATATCTGGTTTAAAGAAGAATGTTGAATGAAAGAAGCAATCTATTAAATCTAATTGTATATCTATATTGACAAGGCAAAAGAGGAAAGTTGATTTAATTAAAGAATCAATTGAGGGTAACAAGATAACAATACCTGGAGCAAAGAAGAATGTTGAATGAAAGAAACAATCACTTAAATCAAATAACTTATCAATTATATCGAAGCAAAAGAAGAAAATTGATTTAATTAAAGAATCAATTGATGATAATACTATTACAATACCTGGAGCAAAGAAGAATGTTGAATGAAAGAAACAATCTATTAAATCCAATTGCATATCTATATTGTCAAAGCAAAAGAAGAAAGTTTCCTTAATTAATGAATCAATTGAAGATAATACTATAACAATACCTGGTACAAAGAGGAAAATTGAATGAATTAAACAAACTATTAAATCAAATACCATATCAGTATTATCAAAGCAAAAGAAGAAAGTTGCTTTGATTGTAGAATCAATTGATGATAATACTATATCAATACCCGGGACTAAGAAGAATGTTGAATGAAAGAAACAATCTAATAAATCAAATAACTTGTCAATTATATCTAAGCAAAAGAAGAAAGTTGCTTTGAGTAAAGAATCAATTGAAAATAACAAGATAACAATATTTGGTTCAAAGAAGGATGTTAAACTGATGAAGCAATCACTTAAATCAAATAATTTATCAATTATATCAAAGCAAAAGAAGAAAATTGATTTAATTAGAGAAACAATTGAGGATAATACTATTACAATATCAGGAACAAAGAATGCAATTGAATTAAAGAAACAATCTATTAAATCCAATTGCATATCTATATTGGCAAAGCAAAAGAAGAAAGTTGATTTAATTAAAGAATCAATTGATGATAATACTATTACAATATCTGGTTTAAAGAAGAATGTTGAATGAAAGAAACAATCTCTTAAATCAAATAACTTATCAATTATATCAAAACAAAAGAAGAAAGTCGCTTTGATTAAAGAATCAATTGAAGGTAACAAGATAACAATACCTGGAGCAAAGAAGAATGTTGAATTAAAGAAACAATCACTTAAATCAAATAACTTATCAATTATATCGAAACAAAAGAAAAAAGTTGATTTAATTAGAGAATCAATTGATGATAATACTATTACAATATCTGGCTTAAAGAAGAATGTTGAATGAAAGAAACAATCACTTAAATCAAATAACTTATCAATTATATCAAAACAAAAGAAGAAAGTTGATTTAATTAGAGAATCAATTGAGGATAATACTATTACAATATCTGGTGCAAAGGGGAAAATTGAATGAAAGAAACAGTCACTTAAATCAAATAACTTATCAATTATATCGAAGCAAAAGAAGAAAATTGATT
>JBOFTB010000077.1:0-1803 GCA_051651845.1 Mycoplasma sp.
TAAGTATTAATAATTGAAATGATGGTATATATAAGTTAAGAATAAGCATTGGTAATGATAATCATTTTAGTGCTGATTATACTAATATTTATATTTATAGTACCCCACCAAATGGAATGTATATTAATTATAGTAATAACAATTATATCATACAAAAATGTAAAGTAGGCTATTATTGCAACAAATACTCTTCTTTTAGTAATATTACACCAATCCCATGCACATATGGTTATTATTCAATATTCAGTGGACGCTCACTATGTATTCCATGTCCATCATTTGGTTATCTTTGTACAAATACTAATAATACTCCAATTACTGTACCATATAAATGCCCAATAGGATTTATATGCAGTGAATATGGTATTTCCAAAACTCAATGCCCTTTTGGTTATTATTGTAATCAAGACTACTCTTTATATCCTATTAAATGTCCTATCGGAACATTTTGTTTTGGAGGAACAGTAACTGGCATAACAACAGAAAATCAAAACAACTCACCGCAGCTTTGTAACATAGGCCATTTATGTATTAGTGGATCAACATCTCCTCTCGGTATTGGACCCTGTATATCAGGTCACTATTGTCCTAACATGAATGCTTCTCCAATCCCATGTCCTAAAAGATCATATTGCCCAAATAGAGGTAATATATCACCTATCTGATGTGAAAAAGGTTATTATAATGATCAAGAGGGTATGAGTGAGTGTTTAATATGTCCATTAGGCTACATATGTCCTTTCGAAGGAATGATTAAACCTGAATTATGTCCCAACGGTTATATATGTGATAAAAAGGGATTAAGATATCCAAATAACTTTTGTCACCCAGGTAACGTATGCTTAGGTGGTATGAAATTTTCATTTGAAAAAAAAATATGTTATTACACTCGAGAATGCCAAGTATTAAATAACGAATATGTATCAAGTCCATTAACAGGTAGTAAATACTTAGAAAAAATTTTAGGATATGATTCATCGTTTCATAGTTATTGATGCTGTTTTAGTAATGGTCAATGGGATTTATTTTTGTCATCTCTTGATTATATATATAATACTTCATATAAGTCATCGCTATTAAGAATATATAATTCACCTACTTATTCCTTTACTAAATATCATTATCAATTCACTTCATTAAATTATGATGGATATGTTTTATCATTGAACTATATCAATAATCTATTACAAGATGCTTTTAATTCATTATCAATATTAATACCTTTTCATAGAAAGTTACTTAATACTATTATATCATCAATGCTTAATGATAACTATTTCTTTACCCCTGAATGATGTCCACGTAAGTATTACTGCTTAGAAGGAGTTGCTCTATTTTCTGCTGATGATGACTATACTTATACCCCTGAATGATGCTGACAAGGATATTATTGCTCAGGTGGCTCAAAGTATACGAGTGGTACAGATATATGTCCAACTGGTTATCATTGCCCTAGTGGTACCGATATGCCTTCTTTAGGCCAATCAAATGATACTATAGAAACTGGTTGTTATCCAGGTACATTTATTACAAGTGAAAGTATTTATGCAAATTGCTTAAACTGTCCTGATGGATTTGAATGTGTAGAGCAAGGAACGTATTGGCCTACAATTTGTTCAGAGGGATTCTTTAGAACAATATACGATAGTTGTGTTGCTTGTCCCAAAGGGACGTACAGTTATGAAAAAGGGCAAAAAGATTCAGGTCAATGTGTCCCTTGTCCACCTGGTAAACTATGTGCATCAGCTGGAGCTAACGAGCCATCATTAATTAAGTTATGTGAAGAAGGTCAAGTATGCGATA
>JBOFTB010000078.1:0-2362 GCA_051651845.1 Mycoplasma sp.
AAAGCACAAATAATACCTTTCATGTGATATGTGGTAAATTCAATTTTATCAGAAATTTTATATGCGGATAAAGATTTTTTTGAGAAAAAACTAAAACTTGATTTTGTATCCATTCATCGAGTATTCTTTTAGCAGTATCGTATGAACTTGGTAATTCTAAATTATTAAATTCATTATTTGTTCTCAATTTCTCTTTTGATGTATCAGAGATCATATCATATGGAGGACAAACAATTTTAGATAAATTATTAAATTTTGCAGATTTACTATTGTAACACAGCCCAAAAAATGGTTTAATTGTGCTCATCAACGAATCCTCCAATTTAATTCAAATAAATGAAATACATTAGATTATCGCACGATTTTATGGTATGCAAAGGACAAATTTAGTATTTAAGTTTAAAATTCCAAAAAATATTTATGCATATAATTTTGTGTTAACATCATTTTTGCAAAAAATATTATTATGTGATAAAATTAAGTAATTAAATAATTTTTTTGGTTATTATTTAAATATACTTTTTTGTTTAATCTGTTTATAGTTCACACTTTTGTTATGTGAATGTTTTATTGTGGTGATGATTTTTAATATTTAAACTTATTGTAAGGAAGTGTGTTTTTAATATGATTAAAATTTTTTGATATGGCTGATAATTTGAACAATGTCATTTCCCTTGATTTGGTGAGCCATACCTTAAAATGCCTTTAAAGATTAGAAATGAGGCTATTCGCAATTTGAAAGCAGGAAATATAAAGTACACTTCTAATGCAGGAAAACCTGGGTTAATAGAGGAGATTTCTGAATATTTGTATCGTAAAATAAATATTAAATATAACCTATGAAATTTTTGTTACTGTTGGTGTATCTGAAGGAATAGATATTTGTATACGTTCTATTGTTAATCCTGGACATGAAGTTCTGTTTGTTGAGCCGAGTTTTGTGTGCTATTGTCCGATTATTGAAATGTCTGATGGGAAAACTGTAGTAATAAACACAAAAAAAGAAGATGATTTTCGGCTTACTCCTGAAGCGTTAGAAAAATCTATAACTGATAAAACCAAACTTTTGATATTATCTTTTCCGAATAATCCACCTTGAAAGAATTTCAAATATTTTATTAAAAACTAACATAATGGTGCTTTCTGATGAGATATATTCTGAGTTGACGTATGAAGGTAAGCATAAATCTATTGCGCAGATTGATAATATGAAAGAACGTACCATTATAGCGGACGGTTTTTCTAAGGCTTTGGCAATGACAGGGTGGAGATTAGGATTTGTTTCTGGGTCGAAAGAAGTAATAAGTCAGATGATTAAGCTACATTAATATCAATTATGTGCGCTCCAACAATTAGTTAGATTGGGGGGATTTCAGCTTTAAGATGTTGTGAAGATGAAGTAGCTGAAATGAGAAAAGAATATGACGGAAGAAGAAAATACTTTGTAAAGGCATTGAATGATATCGGGCTTTTTTGTTTTGAACCTTTTGGAGTCTTTTATGTTTTCCCAGATATTAGTTCCTCGAGTAATAGTTCAGTAGTTTTTTGTACACAATTACTAAAAAAAGAAAATGCTGCGATTTGCATTTATACGGCAATAAAATATGAACCAATTTACTTTGAAAGCATTTGCAAAAGTAAATTTATCATTAGTAATACAGAATAAACGTGCTGATGGTTATCATAATTTAAGTACCATAATGTAGACTGAATCTGTTTATGATGACGTTAGTTTGATGAAATCTAATTTTGATATAAAATGTTACACTGATGTTGATGATATCCCTGATGGAGAAGAAAATGTAGCAGCAAGGAGGAGTTGATATATTTATAAAAAAAATGATACCATTTGGAACTGGCTTGGGAGGAGGAAGTTCAGATGCAGCAGTTGTTCTTGTTGGCTTAAACAAATTATATTCTACAAATTTTGATTTTGATATTCTCGGTAAATTTCAATTAAAGTTGAGGCAGTTGTTTCTTTTTTTCTTTGTTACCAATTAATAATTATCATATACTAATTGTAAAGCCAGAATTCAACGTATCCACGGAAAAGGATATTTGAAGTACGAAAATATGCAAAATTTGAAATTAAACACAAAGATGTAAAAAAATTAGTTAAATATTTTTATTCTGGAGATTTAAATTTGAGCAACTTCTAGATCATGGCCAAATATTTTCATTTATTTTTAAATATAATTGAAAGATTGCGTGATATTTCTTCTTCAATTAGAGATTATACAATGCAAGTTCAAGATCTTTGCAAATCTCATCTTGATATTAAACAAAATCGAATACTTGCAATTTTAACCATTATTACTTCAATATTACGCCGTTTAATTTAATAACAGGTTGGTTTGGTATG
>JBOFTB010000079.1:0-1207 GCA_051651845.1 Mycoplasma sp.
GAATCAATGACTCAATATTTTATTGAAAATTTTGAAAATTTAAAAAATAAAAGATTAGCTGAATGAAAGGCATTAAACTCAGATGGAGAAAAAGAAGATAAGAAGGATACTTATTGGGAATGGGATAATCGAACTCAATTAATAAAGTGAGGATACTGGGCTAATATTGAAGGAACAAATTTTAGAGAAGCAGGAACATCTTTTGAATCAATTCCTATTCTTGTGAGGCATTTTGCAAAATATTTCATAACTAATCCAAGCATTTTTAGATTTTTATGGACAAAATATGATATAAGAGAATATTTACATGCGAAAAAAGAACAAGAAAATTACACTCCGTATATGTCAATTAGTGGAACATTCTTTATTGATGTTCTCGAATACCCACAAAAAATTATAAATAAAGGAACTTGGGATATAAGAGATATAGTTGATAAAAGATATTATAGAACACTTGAACCAACTGCAATGGTGAAGATGGATTATATTGTTTCATTATCTCCAAAAATATATACAAAAGATCTTACGAATGTATTGGTAGGAGTATATGATCAAGAAAATCAAACATGGATTACTTCAGAAAAAGAATTAATTGATACTTATAAAAATACTGAAAAACAAGAAGGGACTACGTTAAAACAAATAAAAAAGAAAAAAGAAGTTGCTTTTGAGACCAATCCAGGAATATTTAGTGTGTTAATAGAAAGAAAAATAAACTTCCCTTATAAATCATGGAATCTTCGTTGTATTAAAAAAGAAAACGAATTAGTAGCAATTTTAGATCTTGTTACTCCAAGAACGAAATTTGTTTTCGAACTCGGTACTTACAAAAATGATAATGGGATAGTTAAAGCTTATGTTAAATGAATAGATAATCAAGAAGAGGAATTTAATGATATAGCGGATAAAGAAATGACTTTTGATGAGATTATTCTCGCTTTGAAAGATTGTGGTATTATATTGTCTCCTTGGAAAGAAGATATTGAAGCTGCAGGATTGAAAGAAAAGAATTGTGAAACTGTTGATCGTGCAGTAGATGATATAATAATGGTTTGTAGGTATTATTCGATTAGATCACACGATTTTAATAAATTAATTTCTCCAAATTGAATAACTGTGAAAGCAAGACCAAATCCCGAATTTGATAAATACTTCTTTGAAGATGAAGAGAAAGACTGGGCAGACTTTACATGGTTCATAAATAAAG
>JBOFTB010000080.1:0-2385 GCA_051651845.1 Mycoplasma sp.
GGAAAAAACACATATCAAATTAAAACAGTATCGAGAAAATCTAATATAGGAGGAACGAAACCCCAAATTATATGTAATCCAAAATATAGAGAAAAGGCAGCTAAAATCGTTCAAGGATGGTGGAGAGATAAAAAGGAAAAACTTCAAAAAATGCTTGATAAAATTATACTCATTCAAAGTACTTGGAGAGGAAAATGGCTACGTAAGTATATATATGATATATTTTATTGAACATTTTTAAATCAACGTTATTTCGATATCATTAAAAAGGTGTTGATTGGTCATGTTAGACCTATTGTATGGGAAGAACTTTTTGCCCAAAGTAAATGGGCAAAAGATCGAATATCAAGAATCCTAATTGAAAAAGATCATAGATTCACCTATTTAAGAATCAGGCCTTATTTCGAGAAATGGAAAGCAGTAAATGATTTACTAAAAAAACGAAATTGAAGAAGTAAAAATTGAGTTGATAAGAGAGAATTAGATGAGCAAAAATGAACAGATTTACAAAAGTACTTTGATACGTGGAGACTTAGAGCTAATTTAGCTAAATATATGAGTAAATCAAAAAATCAAGAAGAACAAAAAAAAAAATTCTTTGCAACACTTGATTTAATAAATGGTGCACAAAAATTAGCTAAAAGAAAAGGCTTACGTACAACCAAACCCAAACTTGAGGATTATTTAGCGTTACAAATGAGAGATAAAGCAATTAAGAAATGATTATTACATCGTGCTCCAAAGAATTCAGCGATAATGCTTAGGAAGTATTTTAATAAATGGAAAGATATTACCGCAAAGATACTCCTAAAAGAATTTAAGAATTCAATATTTAACAATATGTGTAATAGGCTTGATAGTAGAATGGATAAACTTAATCTCAGACAGTTTTTTAATATTTGGCGTAGTAAATGACCAAAGGATACATATACTCAATATTCTAGAGGTTGCGATAAATTAAAGAATTTCACATTAAGAAGAAATCATAAAGACCCAGTTGAAGCATTAAAGAAGAAAGTAATTTATGAAAGTGAAAAGGAGGGAATAATGAGAATGTTAGGTATCAAAAGTAGACAGATTAAATATCATTGGAGAGAATACTTTTATAGATGGAGAAGTCAAGCTCAGAAATTAAAAGATAAAGAAATTCAAAACAATTGATATAAAACATTACTTAACACAATGTTTAATAAAAGAAAAAATCGAATATTAAACAATCGATTCAATCAATGGCGTAAAACCCCTAAAATTGATTTAGATGAGTTATTCAATCGATATAAAGATATGGTTGATATGATAAATAAAACAGTTAATCATTGTCTAAAGCCAACAAAGAAAGAATTCCTAGATCGCACAGCAAAAACAACACATCCAAATGCTTTAAAAAAGCCTTGTCAGAAATTATGAGAAAGATATTGATTAGGTGATAGAAATAAGCTTAGACATTATTTCTATAAATGGAGAGATCAATTAAATAACTTGAAATGATATGATTTAAAAAAGCAAGTACTTAAGGTTTTGTTAAGTGCGAATGATAATAATAATCGTAAAAGTCAACTTGCTAAGGCAATGGCTAAATGGAAATGATTTAATTGAATAGGTAAAAATGATGAAAACTCAATTAGGTTAAGAAATATATATCTTGGATGAGATAAATTGCAAACATTATATATTGGTCGTGAAGTGGAAATATTGATTAGACTCAATCGTTTATTAAATATTGATCATCGTCCTAAGTTTTTAAAGAATCTCATTAATCGATTAGAGAAACCAAGAACTACTTTAAGAGATTGCTTTAATAAATGGAGAAGATATAATGATCTAGAGAATGCAAATCAAGCATCGAAACTTTATAAATCAAATATGTTAAAATCAAAAGGAAGGAGAATCGATGATAGAAAAAATAGAGATGATATACTTAAAGCATATTTCAAATGGAAAAACTTATGTAGAAACCCAGATGATTATTATCCTAAAATAGCAAAAGGACTTAATCAATGAGATCACACATGAAAGAATAATCAATTAACTGAACCTTTTAATAAGCTTAAAGGAGCTAAAAACTATGCAAGGAGATTAATACCTTTATTAAAAAGTAATGAAAATCTCCAAAAAAGATTAAACAAAGATTTACTCAAAGATAAATTTAACAAATGGAAAGATATGATTTATAAAGAACATATATCTGATTTAAAAACAAATATTGTTTTTAAAACCAAAAACAATTGATGAACAAATGAAAAGACAAAATGATTAACTAAATACTTCCAAAGATGGAAACTCTTCAGGCCTAAGTCATTAAACTCTGATTTTTATAAGGGATTAATGCTTGTGCAAAATTACTGCGAAAGACCTTTTGTAAAACCTATTGCTAACGCATTTAAG
>JBOFTB010000081.1:0-1076 GCA_051651845.1 Mycoplasma sp.
GTGAATAAATAGATTAAAAAATAATTTAAAATGAAAAGCCAATTAATACTATTGATATGTGCATCAATCATATTATTATCTCATCAACAAGTAAGAAATATATATTTATATGATTAGGATTCTTTTCTTAGAAATTGAGCTACAGTTGATATCACCGCTTTTGGTTATTTTAGTGACGAAGCTTGTGAAACTGCTCTGGTTCCTGTTAACACAGTTCAATTAGATCATGGTAAAGCAGTAGCTTATGTTAAGTGAGCATTTACTACTGCATTTACAGTTGATAATACATTATCGGGAACTTGTGCTACAAGTAGAAATGCATGCGTTGTTACACCTTTAGATATAAAACAAGCCAATCAAAATATATGTATGGAATTAACTTTTACTGAGATCGGTGATTATAAGATATTAACACTAACTCCAAAAACTGCTACTGATACATTTACAATTAATATTTCGGCTACACAAACAATTGCGGTAGTTGCATCGGACTATACAGTAACAAATGGTGCTTATTTCAGTAACAATTCCTGCACAACTTCAATAGGCTCAGATGATACACTTTTAGATAATAAAGCTTATATTAAATTAGCGATATCACCTAATATAGCAAGTGGTGAATTAGGAGGAACATGTGAACCAACTTGCAATGTTACACCTAAAACTATTTCAGACAGTGGAGAAGTTTGTTTGGAATTAAGATTTACCGCATCTGGTACATATAAAATTAAAACTCTAACATTAACTGGTAAAACTTTTGATATATCTGCAATTGCATCCAACACAATTGTAGTTTTTTTTTATGCAGCAACAAATGCTGAATACTATACTAATTCTGACTGTTCAACACCTAAAACAGGAGATATTAAAATAAAAGATAAATCAGCAGAAGCTTATGTTAAAGTAACGATATCACCCGCTTTTAAAACCGCAGGCCAACAATTAAAAGGAGAATGTAAAACAGGTTGCACATTTACACCAGTAGCTGTAACTGCAAGCACAACAGCATGTACAAAATTAACATTTAATGCAAAAGGAACATATTTCATCACTAAGTTAAATTTAGATGGTGAAAC
>JBOFTB010000082.1:0-1177 GCA_051651845.1 Mycoplasma sp.
AATATTATTCCGATGAAGGATGTAAGACAGAATGATTAACTTCTATTAATTTGGATGAAACAAACAAAGCCTCAGCTTCTGTTAATTTTATTTTTGATAAGATACCAAGTGTAGGAAAATTAACTGTCACTTGTTCAGAAAGTAAAGGTTGCAGTATTGAAGATATTGATTTGGATGGCAATGAAGAAGAATTTTGTACAAAATTAGAATTTACAAAGACAGGAGAATATACCATTATATCATTAAAATCAACCGAAAAAAGCGAAGTTTTCGTTATTTCTCCTAGTGAACTATCAAAAACAATTACAGTTGAAGCAAATCCAACAAATCCAGATCCAAATTTTAAACCATCAGGTGTTAAATATCATAGTACTAGTAATTGCTCATCTGAAATAGTAGGTACATTAACATTAGAAAATGGAAAAGCAGAAGCTTATGCCGAAATTATTTTTGACGAAGCATTACCAAGTGATGATACCTTAACTGGTAAATGTGGAGCTAATTGTAGTTTGGCAGATTTTACATTAAATTCTACTATAGAAAAGGTGTGCACGAAATTAGAGTTTTTAGCTGTTGGTAATTATAATATCATTGGGTTAGAATTCGAAAAAGCTAGCAATGTAATTGATGTATCTCTGCTTACTAAGCAAATTGTAGTTGAGCAGCAATTACAACAAGAAATTACAGTAACATCTATTAAATATTATTCCGATGAAGGATGTGAGACAGAATGATTAACTTCTATTAAATTAGATGAAACAAACAAAGCCTGAGCTTCCGTGAAAATTATTTTTGATAAGATACCAAGTGTAGGAAAATTAACTGTCACTTGTTCAGAAAGTAAAGGTTGCAGTATTGAAGATATTGATTTGGATGGCAATGAAAAAGAATTTTGCACAAAATTAGAATTTACAAAGAAAGGAGAATATACTATTAAATCATTAAAATCAACCGAAAAAAGCGAAGTTTTCGTTATTTCTCCTAGTGAACTATCAAAGACAATTGTAATTTTAGAAAATATAGCAATAAAGAGTGCAGATCAACTTCTTTATAGTATAATATTATTGCTTTCATCTGCTTTATTATTTTAAATAAATAATAGATTTATTTAATCAATAAACTTTTATTCTTATTATAACTGCTTTTATTATTATTAATTAATAAACTTCAATTGCTA
>JBOFTB010000083.1:0-2787 GCA_051651845.1 Mycoplasma sp.
AAAATATTTAATTAAGACAATCGAGCAAACATCAGGTAATACAAGAACATATGCAATTAATTCATGACAAGTTTTGTTTGAATATGAGAGTGCAATGCAATATCTGATTCAAAATAAGGAGATAATAAATGAATTATATAAAATATTAGTAGAAAGTGATAATATTAATACAATAGGCTCTACATTAGGTATATTAGCTTTTACAGTTGCTCATTTTAAAGAAGAATTAGCAGAACAAGTAAGAAAAGCAGCAGAAGACTATGAAAAAGTTTCACATATAAAAATATACAGTCAATTAATCAATTTTGTCAATAATTCGGCTTTAAACACAAAACAAAATGCAATGTTGTTAATATGCTTATTATTGACTTTCACAAATAATAAAGAAGATCAAGCTCAATTATTGCTTCAATTTAAAGAAGCAGGTATTATAAAAGTATTAATAAAAAATGCAGAATGTAAATCAGAAATCTTCCAAAAACAATGAACACTTTTTCAGCAAATGAGTGGAGAAATAATTAAAGGTTCTAAAAATGAGATTGAAATATATAAAGATAAAATGCGTCAAATTGAATTAAATTGCAAGAAATTAGAAAAAAAAGTTGAATTTATTTTACTCAATCAAAAATTTTATGAAAGAATTGTTGATGATTACGTATTTTATAAAAAAATGGCTGATTGTTGTGGTGGATGTGGAGGTTTTTATGAACCAAGTAAGTTTTATTGTTAAATTTTACAACATAGTCGCTCCGACTGAAAGATATGAAATATATTTACAAAGAAAAGTTGAATTAAGCAATCAGGGTAAAGTTGATATAAATCAAGTAGTTGAGCAAACTAAGTCTGAGGAAAAATTGAAGCGAAAAAAAATAATAGATAATTTAGAAATTGTAAAAAAACAATATGAACAATTAAAACTGGATTTTGAATCAATGGTTATAAATAATAAGGAGTTAAAGAATTTAATTGAAAATTTAGAAAAAAATGCAGAAAAAGCTCTAACAAAGAATGAATTAAAATTAGATGCGAGTAAAAATAAAATTATTAAGGAAAATGAAGATAAATGATTGAATGATATAAATAACTCGAAGGAAGAAAAGAAAGAATTGAATTTGAAAATTGAAATGGTGAACAAAAAAATTGATGAGATGAGTGGAGTAAAGGAAGAATTGGAAAATAAAATTAATAAATTGGAAAGCAATTTAATTAAACTAAAAGAAAATTCAAATATAAGATTAAAAGAAGTTAAGAAGGATGATAAAGAAAAACAGAGTGAACCAAATCCTATTATTCAAGAAAAAGTAGTAGTAAAGGAAGTGAAAAAACCTTTTAAAAATCTCGAAATTAAAAAGAAAATAGATGAAAAGTTTATAAACACAAAAAAAATTGAAACAAATAAATCAATAGATAATAAAAATGATATTGACGTAAATGCTATAATACCGAAAACTCAGGGTATTCCTCAAATTCCAGGTGTTCCTCAAATTCCAGGTGTTCCTCAAATTCCAGGTGTTCCTCAAATTCCAGGTGTTCCTCAAATTCCAGGTGTTCCTCAAATTCCTGGTGTTCCTCAAATTCCTGGTGTTCCTCAAATTCCTGGTGTTCCTCAAATTCCTGATGTTCCTCAAATTCCAGGTGTTCCTCAAATTCCTGGTGTTCCTCAAATTCCTGGTGTTCCTCAAATTCCTGGTGTTCCTCAAATTCCTGGTGTTCCTCAAATTCCTGGTGTTCCTCAAATTCCAGGTGTTCCTCAAATTCCTGTTCCTGGTATCCCGGGTGTTCCTGGCTTTATCTCATCACCACCTGCTATTCCAGGAATGCCAAATGGTTTAGGTATTCCTTGTAGAGCTCAACCAACTAAACCAAAAATAGCATTAGAAGCAAAAGTTAAACCACTTCAATGGAATAGAATTTGATTATTACCAGATCAATCACCTAATAGACCAAATTTAATCTGGAACAGAATTAAAGAAACCAATGCTGATGTAAAGGAGATTGTATCTCTTTTTGAAATTAAAAAAACTGTACAAACCAAAACAAATGAACAAAATCCACAAAAAAAAAGATTTTTAGATGATAAAAGAACCCAATCAGTAGGTATTTCAATTGCAAAAATTCCCCCTATTGATAAAGTTGAGTTAAGTTTACAAACAATGGACAATACAATCTTAAAAAAAAGTCAAATAGAATCATGAGAGAAAGAATTCATTACCATAGAAGAACTAAATACATACCATTCCATGGGTGAAGATGGTGATTGGGACAAAGGCGAAATATTCTTAATTCAATTAAATAAAATTAATTTTGCAAAGGAGAAACTAAGTGCTTGGAATTGATGACTCGATTACGAAGATATTTATCCAGGTGTTGAAGAATCGTTAAGATACATGGTTGGAGCTTGTAATGAATTAAAAGAAAATAAATTTTTTGTAGAAATTTTAGGAAGTGCCTTAGCTATTGGAAATGTGCTAAACGCAAGCACAATGAAAGGACAAGCAGATGGCTTTCAACTTGATTATCTGGATAAACTATCTTCAATTAAAGATAATAGTGGAAGCACTGTACTTCAATGGATATGTAAAAATGTTAAAAAGAATGATAATGAATTTAATGGATTGAAAAACTATTTTCCTCAAATGATAAAAGCTAGTGAGCATTCTGCATCTGAGTCCACAAAAGGAATTGGAGAATTGAGGAAATTATGTAAAGGAATTGAAAAGAATTTGAAAATTATTAAAATAGAAGATCAATTTACTAAATGTGGCAATGAAAAATTGATAATTTATT
>JBOFTB010000084.1:0-1106 GCA_051651845.1 Mycoplasma sp.
AAAAAAACAAGTTGAATAAAGTAATGAAATTAAATAGTAGTACATCAGTTGATGGCTTAACGTCAAGCCCAACTATTGCCAATGCAATGTTAGGCGAAGGCATTTGTGTACGACTTACTCAAATCGATGACAAGTTTCCAAATTTAGCTTTAATGAAATTATCGCATTGGCATAAGTCGCAAGGTCATAAAGTTGTTTTTGAAAAGTCAATAGTAAAAGGTTTGTTTGAACCAAATTACAATATTGTTTATGGAAGTACAATATTTAGCACATCAACAAAGAAAATTGAACAATTTAAAAGCAATTTCCCTAATGCAATAATTGGTGGTACTGGCACAAATGAAACTACAACAGTTGAAGCCACATTAAATTTGAATGAGTATGAATATTACGATTATGAAATTTATCCTGATTTTGACGCTTCTATTGGATTTTCCCAACGTGGGTGTAGGTTGCGCTGTAAATTTTGTGTAGTACCCAAAAAAGAAGGTAAAAATGTAAATAGCAATACGATTTATAATATTTGGAAACAAAACCCAAAAAACAAAGGCAAGAAAATTCATTTATTAGATAATGATTTTTTGGGGCAACCAAATTGGCAAGAAAAGGCAAATGAAATAATAGATGGCGGTTTTAGAGTTTGTTTTAATCAAGGTATAAATATTCGTTTGATTGATGATGAAGGTGCATCGTACTTATCAAGAATGAAATTTCGTGATGATTGTTTTAAGAAGAAACGCATTTATACTGCTTGGGATAATAAGCGAGATGAAGCAATATTTTTAAAAGGTATCAGTTGCATTTTAAATGCTGGAATAAAGCCAAATGAAGTAATGGTTTACTTTTTATGCAACTATTGGGAAAAAGGATTGACTCAAGATGTTTGGGATAGATTTAATACTATGACTGAAATAGGCTTACTCCCTTACCCAATGATTTTTGAAAAGTGGACTGCATCAGCAGAATTAAAAGCATTTCAAGAGTGGGTTATTCGTGGTGGATATAGGGTAACACCTTTTGAAACCTTTATGAAAGAAACAAAAAACCAATATTTTGAAAAGAAAAAAAATAACAATGGTCAGGTGTCGCTCTTTGCTTTCGCCTAA
>JBOFTB010000085.1:0-1469 GCA_051651845.1 Mycoplasma sp.
TGTAATACCTTTCCATCATAACCAGTACATCTAAGTACATTAGAATCTAATGAAAATGCTGACGTGTCAGATTGGTCTACATTATATATAATTACCTTTCTATCAGCAAAAATAGATTTAATATCATTCATTCTTGTAACGTTGTCATATGTAAATTCATCTGTCATGATAAGTAAATTTTTAGTATCATTATCTAATGAAAATTCAGTATTATCTGTAAGTGTCTTCATTAAATGTGTACCATGCCACCATCTATCATCAACTTCACAAGTAGTATTTACCATATGCGTAAACATAGCATTATAAAAATTATTAGGTGTCTTACATCTCTTTATTATTTTTGCAACAGATTCGTCTGTCCAACATTGTTCAGAGAAGAAATTAATGATAGTGTCAGAATCTAATATTGGTCTTAATAAAGATAAAAACTTTAATGCTTTCGAGAATCCCTCGTCTTGAATACTAATAGCCCTACTGCTCCATCTTGTATTACCCCAATTCATTGAACCAGATACGTCAAATAAAATTTGAGTCTTACCAATATTTCCAACATTCTTTTTAACAAATTCCACAAGAATATTGTCGAAGCCTACTTTCCAAGCATTGTCAACAGTATCAGACACCATTATTAAATCAAATGGATTGATAAATCTTAATGCGTCATCTCTTTTCATCATAGCCGACAGCTTCCCAAGTATGATTTCTTGATTCTCCTGTGTTGCTTCTATATTTGCAATATTTCTAATAATATCATTAATAGCCATATCTTTTAATGATTTTTGAATAATATCAGCTTTTTTAGTTTCAGCAATATTATCATTTGATAGAACAGATACAATTGATTCAGCAACTTCATTTTCAATATCAACTGTAAGTTTTGAGTCTAATGTTCTTTCAATGATAGCTTTATATAGCTCTTTATTAGTTATTCTTGCTTTCAATGGATTTGGTCTTAAAACCTTTATTAAATCAGAAAGTTTAATTTCTTTGTCTTCCATCTTTCTCTTTTTTAGAGTTATATCGGAATAAGATTCTAATATTTTACAATATGTCTTCTTTACCCACGGTGCAACCTCTTTTATTTCTGTTTCATCCGTATATTTAATATATCCAAATGAATTTGCTAAAAAATCTGGTCTTGTAAATACTTCTCTCATTGCAAACTTTAATTTTTGTCTTTCAAGACCTTCCTCTGCAATACGAATTAGATTTGTTAATGCAATTGTTGGTGATAATCTCATTCCCATCTTTTTACCTATGTACCAACTCATAGCAACAACTTCTTCGAACGATAAATCATTTATTAATTTCTCTAATATTCCGAGCTTTTCAATATCTGATTGGTAAAATGAATTTTTAGGTTTAAAATTTAACATATTCAAAAATAACGCATTGTCTGGTGGTAGACTAAATCCAAGATGTCCATTTGCCATTTCTACCATTGAGTTCTTAATATCTGCTTTTTTATT
>JBOFTB010000086.1:0-1632 GCA_051651845.1 Mycoplasma sp.
ATACTATCTTTATTTTTCGACTTGTATCAATGGAGTAAAAAGGATTTCTCAAGATTTCCCATGTAATGATTGATCAATCTTATTAATTGTAATATAATTTTCATCTATTTCGTTGATTTCGAATCTAATTTCCATTCCATTTAAAGATAATTGAACTTTATATCCACTTTTATAGAAGAAGTTTCTATTAAAATATATTGTTGTACTTTCTCTGATGTTACTATCGTATATAAAAGTACTTTTGAATGAAGTATTTTCATTAATAAAATTAAATGATAGAGGTTCTCCTTGATAATATTGAACATATGCTCTACTTAAACTTCTTTCTTTAATTTCTTGTATTGTACCATCTTTATTATATAAACCCTCTTTTTCTACCATTGCAATAGCTGATGTAGTAAAATCTTCATATGGTTTATAATTCCAATATGCCCATGATACTAAATTGTTTTCACATGCAGTAACAAGAGATACTATTTCATTATAACATGCTTCAGTATCACTACAAGCTCCAAATTCTGTTACAATTAAAGGAACATTCAACTTTTTGGAATCTTTCTTATTTTTTTCAACTTTTCGATTATGGAATTTAGGGCAAGTCTTTTTGGATGTTTTAAGATCAGGCTCAGGTTTTCCATTACATACATTAGGTCCAGCTCAACAACAATAGTTATGAACATTATAAACTTGTGGATATTCCTCTGAAGCTGGAAGTTTTTTAAATCGTCCTCAAAACATTCCTCCAAAGAGTGGGATTGTATCTGGGAAAGGCATATTTTCAAAGAATAATATATAATTTGGATCTATTTCACGGATTGCAGAATCAACTTTTGCATATAATGGATATGCTTGTGTCATATCAGCTTTATTTGGGAATATTAATGAAAGATTATCCCATAAACCACCAGGGAATGGTTCATTCCAGATATCATAGCCTATAACATATTCATTTCCTTTAAATTCTTTTGCTACAACTTGCCAGAATTTTGCGAACTTATCTTGAACTCCATTAATATTATCAAAAAAGAATTTATAAGCACTAGTCATCTCCGGACTAAAATGATAATCAACAAAGCTGTGCTTAACACAATCTTCAATTAATGGTAAACCCTTCTCATCATATCTAAAATTATAGGTACTTCATGGTTTGCATACTTTAATTAAACCTAATATTTTACTGATAGTGCTTGTATTACATTGTTTAGCAATATTCATTTGATCAATGTAAAAAGAAGGAATTCCTTCACCACAAAAGTTCCTTGCAACAACATCTTGATGAGCATCTACTATTGTATAAATGCCATTGTCTCCTCATCTATTAACTAAATCACGCATTTTATGTAAATACTCATAATCATATATATCCTCTTCTATTTCAACAGATTCCCAAATAACTCCTAAACGAACAAGATTAAATCCCATTTTTTTCATATTGACAATATCTTCTGAAGATAATGAATAAAAAGGATCAAATTCATCAGTTTTAGGAATATAAGGAGGAAGCTTGTAAACTACATTAACTCCATGGAAAATTACTGAACGTCCATATTTATCAAGGATAAATTGCTTTGAGGGATCTATTTTAAATTGAAGAGTGAATGAGATTAAAACAAAGAATACTAAAATATATTT
>JBOFTB010000087.1:0-1417 GCA_051651845.1 Mycoplasma sp.
AGTGAAAAAATTACGGATAAAAGAATGGTCCTTGCTGACATCTCTGTTCTTCAGTCTATATTTTCTACTTATTGTTTATCGCCAATTTTATAGCTATTGCACCTGATAATACAGATGCTGTTATTAACTGTATTGCTGTTCCAAATGTATTGAACCAATAAATGCCATCATTGCTGAGGCTGTTATTATCATTAACCGTTTCGCCTAAGCACCAGTTAACATTCTAGTTTTGTTTGACATTGTCTAGTTTATCTAATATCACAAAGCCTGCGAATGCTATTGCAGTGCTTAGTACAATTAATCGACTTCAATTTAACATCTTCAATAAATTGTTAAATCCTATAATAACGTTGTTAAATGTTCCTATAATACCATTTTTAAATGTTCCTAGCATATCTATAGTGTTCATAATTTCAAAAGTAAAGAATTTCATTTCATTTAAATCACAATTCCAGCTCATATACTTCTTATTGATATTAATATCAATTTCATAGTAGATTTAGCCAATCTTCTTTGAGTTTCCAGTTAGTTTCGCCCGTTTCTTCAGTTACCTCTTTTGTATCACCAAGCCAGTTATTATGTTATCTGCTATTTTTCTAGACATACTTTGTATATCATCTATCATAGATGAATATCTACCTAGTACATCAAGCATTCCTTCCATACCTAGTAAGTCATTATTTGATTTTGTGCTACTAAGTGCTTCAAATTTATCAAAAGATATCTTATCTAACAATCCATCTATTGCATCTCCAAGCATCATTTAGCACTATCTTCAATATCACCAAATAATGAATCTCCGCCCCTATCGTATTCTGGCATAACAGCACCAATAACTTTTGATAATGCTTTGCCATATCTTTGAAAACTAAAACTATTGAAGAACATTTTTTATCAATGGCTGGAATACCTCTCTCAATATATTACTTAAATCTACTGATAACTCTTAGAATGTTTCTTGTATTTGCTTTATCATATTCGTTGAAGAGTTTATAGTTTTTTCCATATCTCTACAGCATCAAGACTATCCATTTGTTTTTGTAAAGAGTAAACAATAATCTCTTTTCTAATTGTTTTAACTGTCTTATAGATTTTGCACCGCCTAATTCTTGGTAATACCATTTACAGAACGAATAGATTTTATTTGGCCTCGTGTTACGCTTTGAAAAGCTATCATCGCTGAGTCAACGCTTACTTTAAATAAAGAACTATAGTCTATTACCATTTGCGTTAATGTTGTGCATATTCCAAATGGTATCGCTTGAACTTATACTACCGAATGATTTTAACATTGAATTAAATTTTGGTATATAGTCCATTAGTGATTGTCTACTCAAATTAAAAGAGTATGGTAGTTTGTTTGAGAATTTTTCCGCGTCTTTACCAAACTCACCAAATGATACTTGGAATTTATTTA
>JBOFTB010000088.1:0-1485 GCA_051651845.1 Mycoplasma sp.
GTTATAATATGGGCTAACAACTAATACTCCATCTGCTCCTAATTTTTGAGCTTCTTTTGAAAAATCTATTGCATATTTCGTATTATTACTTCCAGTTCCTGCAATTATAGGAATTCGACCTTTCGTTTCTTTTACAATTGCTTCTATTACTTTACAATGTCAGAATTGCTTAATGTTGATGATTCTCCTGTTGTTCCGCATGTAACTATTGCATCGGTTTTATTTTCTATCTGCCAGTTAGCAAGTTCAATTAATTTATCATAGTTTACTGAGCCATTATCATTCATCGGAGTGATTAAAGCAACTCCAGCACTCGAATTGTATTGTGAGATAAACTAGCAAATTTGTAATCATATTGTAAATCTTCACAAAGGCGACCTATGCTTATAGCTATACCATTTTCTAAATTTCTATCAAGTTTTACTTGCGGACGATCATCTTGTTCAAAATAGTTTAAAAATTTTTTGGGGGCACTTGGTAATTTTAGTTTACAAGGCTCGCTCTCAAAATCTGCCCATTTTTGTTTTATTTCTTCAATAGATGGCTTGTTTGTAAAACTTACAAAAACAGCTGCTGTATGTCTATCTGAAATAGGAACTCTTAAACTTTGCGTAGTTATTGATACTGAATTTGTTGAAATTATTTCACCATATTTAATATTTCCCAAATTTTTAAACGTTCGAGTTCAGAATTTGATTCTTCATCGTCAATATATGGAACAGTATTGCCAATTATCTGTAGCCTGTTATTAAAAGTTTTATCTGACCCAGAAATAGCTTGATATGTGCAAGCTAAAATCTTCGTTGAATTGTATTCCATAAGTGGAGATATGGCAGGTACATAACTTTGTATTGAACAATTTGATTTAGTAGAAATAAATCCGCGTTTTGTTTTAAGCCTTTTGCTTTGAAACTTAATAACTTCAGAGTGAACTGAATTAATTTCAGGAATTTTCATTGGAACATCTGAAATGTTCTGTGAGCTGAGTTGTTAGATATAACTGAACACTCAGCTTTTGCATAATTTTCTTCAAGAAGTTTAATACTTCTTTTATTCATGTTTACAGAAAAAAAACAAAATCAACTTCAGTTGCAATTTTTTTCAATCTTTCTCAGCGTCTCAAACAAAAATCTTTTTAGCAAATTCAGGTATCGGTAACTACGCTCCAACGGTTGTTTAAAGCTTCATCGTATGCTTTATTAGTACTCACAGAAGATACTGCAAGGACTTTTACTTTGAATCATGGATGCTTTTAAATAGTGTTAAAAAGCCTTACCTACCATTCCAGTTGCCCAATTATACCAACATTATAAACTTTCATAATTTATACCTTGCATTTAGTTTAAAACAATTTTTACATAATGGCAAAATCAAATACTAAAAAACTAAATAAACATTCCTGATTAACATTTTTACTTTGATAAAATATATAAAATTCTAGATAAAAAACCACCTTTGTTCATGCCAGCATCTACAAATAATGGT
>JBOFTB010000089.1:0-3114 GCA_051651845.1 Mycoplasma sp.
CAGGATTTTCTGCAGAAAAAGAAAAACAGAAATTGATTAAGAAAGAAATTGAACTATTAAAGAATCAAGCGGCTCTTGAAAAGAAAGGGAGTACACGCCAAATTAAAATGCTTGAAAGTATACGTGCTAAAAAAGTAGACCTTATAAATCAAAACATAAAGGTCCTTAATTCTGAGGCAGAGTATAATAAGATTATAAAGAGAGGAAGTGTTTTATTAAATGAGAGCACGGACAGGATTAATGCAAAGGTATCAGCATTAAAGCAAGAAAAGAAAGAATTGAAGGCGAATATATCAGCACAACAAAGTTATGCATCGAGCTTAAGAGCTGGTGGTGGTTCAGGTGGAGGTCGTAGTGGTGGAGGTAGAAGTGGTTCAAATGCTGAACAGGGGACCTATCAGAACATACAATCTGCATTGGGTCATTTTGCTGGTCTTCGTAGTGTTGTAGGTACTGTCGGTGGAGTATTTAGCGACATACTCGGACCTGCTGGTGAATTAGAGGATGCAATCTATGCACTGGGTGTTGTATCTGGTAAGGGTGTTGGACAAATAAGACAATTAAGAGGACAATTTATAGAAATGTCTTATGATTCACGATATTCCGCAAAGGAACTTATAAATGCGACTGAATCAGTTGTAAGAACTGGTAGAAACATAGAAGATGCCATGCTGATAATGAAGAGTGCGAACGAATTGGCAACTGCATCATTTAGTAGTCTTGAAAGTGCGACAAATACGGTTAATAAGGCAATGGTTGCATTCCAAATGGATGCATCTGACGCAGCTAAGGTTGCAGAGATATTCCATAACTCAGTTATCTCGACACCGTTGGATTTACAACAGTTGGATGACTCGCTTAAACAATCAGCGTCAGCGTTTGGAGCAATAATCCAAAATACTGGTAAGTCAGGTGAAGCTCTTCAGGATTATAAAGTAGATGTAATTGAAACAATGACTGTGTTAACCGGTCTTCAGAGTATGCTTGGTAGAACAGGTTCTCAGGCTGGTACAACACTTAAGATGAACATAACGTCTTGCCGTATAGTGATATGCGGGCAATAACAAGGTTAATTGCTGGGAACTCCTTAGAGCTTACTAAACTACAACGAAATTCGAAAGAATAATCGTGAACGTTAAAAATTAGTAAGATTGGAAAATCAGCAGCCAAGCACCGTTTGGGTGAAGGTTCAGAGACTAATGGTGAATGTAGAGAAGCCATGTAGGGCCAAGCGGCTCGAAATGCCTTGCAACTTATTATAATAAAAAAAATATTTTTTTCTTTTTTAAATATTTTTTTCTTTTTTAAATATTTTTTCCTTTTATATAAGATATAAGTCATAGCGGATAACTTTATCAAAAATATTTACTTTGACTTTATTTATTATATGTGATATAATAAATAAAATACATATAACTGGAGGATTAAAAATGAATAATAAAAAAGAAGAGTATTCTGTAAATCTGTGTAATAAATTTAATAATAAAATAACAATAGTATCGTCTGTAGTTCAAAATAGGAATGATAAAATACAGTTTAAATGTAGCGAATGTGACGAAGAATTCGAAGGAACTTATAGAAGCATATATCAATCAAAAAACGGATGTCCATTATGTGCTAGAAAAAATACAATAAAAGCACATACAAGTACATTAGAACAATTTTTAATGGAAATGTCTGGGAAAGAAATTGATAAGAAATATAAGTATCTATCTTCATTTACAAAAAAATCAAGTAAGGCTGTATTTGAATGTTTAGATTGTGGAAATATTTTTAAAATGACACCATCAAATATGTTGTTTGGACAAGGATGTCCGCCATGTAAAATAGCAGAATCTCGTAAAAGATTTTCACATGATGATTTTGCATTATTGATAAATGAAAAATACGATAATGCCTATACAGTATTAGATACATTAGAGTATTCTAATATGCATAGTGACATTATGGTAAAACACAATACTTGTGGTGGTATTTTCAAAATAAATGCACGTACATTCTATAACAATGGAAGTCCATTATGTTGCAATATTTCTTCTGGTGAATTACTTATATCGAAATTTTTAAATGACAATAATATTGCATTTGAACAGCAAAAAACATTCGATGGTTGTAAGAATATTAAAAATTTGAGATTTGATTTTTATATCGAACAACTAAATACTGTTATTGAATACGACGGAGAGTTTCATTATGAAACATTTGGTAATATGACAAATCTTGAATATGTTCAGAATAATGATAATATCAAGAATGTTTATTGTGCAACCAATAATATTACAATTATAAGAATACCATATTGGGAAAAAGAAAATATACAGAATATTTTAAATGATAAGTTGAAGATATAGTCCGATCTCATAGGAAACTATGAGCTGTCAAATGACAGGCATGAATATAGCGATTTCATGTGAACATTATGGTTTGCAACAAAGATGACGGCGATGACACCATCTGCAAAAAAAGCATTCGATGAGCAGATGTCAGCGTCAGGAAATAATATGAGAGCAGATAAATTGTCTGCGTTAGTACAAACCGACGTAGATGCAGCTTTAAACGAATTATCAAGGTTATATACAACAGGAGTGCTTAGCTACGAAGTGCTTATGAAGATCGTAGGTACAAGACATGTTTCCCAAATTGCAACAACTCTGCAAACAATAAATGGAGACATTGAATTACAGAAAAAATTATTCCTTGAAAACAAAGACCTTGGAGAAGATGCTGATAAAGCTATGGATTCATGGTCGAATTCAATTAGAAAATTAAAAAATGAGTATGATGCAATGAATACATCAATGTCAAATTTCGTTGATGGAGTTGGCTCTGATGTTATTGGATCATTATCAGCTATATTAAGACTAATAAATTCGAGCGAAACAGGTTCTGCAACTGCATTGAGTATGTTCCTTACAGCGGCATCTGGTTTTACAATAGCAAAAGGAACTGTTTCAGCAGTTGCTTCACTTTCAAAGAGCGCCTCTATTTTAGCAGGTTCTGCAACAGCAGCGGCAGCTGTAGGTGGATGGGTTGTGCTTGGTGCGACAGCATTGGCAGGTCTATATGGATATATACGTGCTCAGAATGCCGCAAGAGAAAAAAATATCCAATTAA
>JBOFTB010000090.1:0-1264 GCA_051651845.1 Mycoplasma sp.
TTAGTTTTTCATATGAACCAGTTTGAGCAATAAAGAAAGCCAGAGGGAAAATAATAAAAATATCACTAACCAAAAATTGGGAATCACTTAAATATGATTGATAAATCATTAATAATGTAACAGAGAAGAATTGAATAAACGAATACATCATCATATATTTAAAAGTTTGAATTGATGTAACTAAACTTGCCTTTCCTTCTCTGAGTAAAGTAATTAAGCATGAAACATCTGGGATTTTTGATGTAAAATGAGCAGCTATTGATGCTTCTTCAGGAGATAATGATACTCCCACATCAGCAGCACGTAATGCTCCACAATCATTAGCGCCATCTCCACACATCATTACATTAAAATTCTCTTCTCTAAGAGTTTCTACAAGTAAAGTTTTATGATCTGGAGCCATTCTAGCAAAAATTGAGCCATGCTTTAAAACTAATCTAAATGTATCATAATGTATTTTATATTTTTCCTCTTTGGTTTCTAAATATTTTTTCTTTTTTTTAAATAGTTGTTCTCATGTATTACCTGAAACTGCAATTACAAAATCATCATTTTCATTAAAAATATTATTTGATTGATCAATATTAATTACTTCAGATAAATTCATTTTCTCTTCAGTATCTAATATTCTATTTTCATCTCCTACTTTATCATCATTTTCTATTCTAGTATTCTTTACATCATCACAAAATGATTCAGGAGGGAATCTCTCTTCGACACATTTACTTTCATTGGCATTTTTATCAATTAATAATTTATCAGGATCATTAATTAAAATATCTTTCTTATCAATGTCGAAGTTTTCAACTGTATTCCACACTAAATTATTATTCGAATTTTCATCTTTTAATCATTCACATGTATATATTTTAGCATTTGGGGATATTAATTCACATTCTTTACTCACAGATATAGCTGTTAAAATGTTGTCTCCTGTAGCCATTAACATTTTCAGATGTGCATCATCTAAGCATTTTATTGAAGATTTAGTTGCTTTTTTTAATTTATTTTGAACAATTAAAAGTCCTAAAAATATCATATTCTTTTCAACAAAATTTTGGGAGACTTGTTGTGCTTGAGTGAAATCCATTTTAACAAATTTAGTTGCAAGAGCTAAAACTCTTAATCCTTTTGATGTATATCCTTCTAGGATATCAATAAAGTTTTCAGGAATGGTTTCTGGTTTGCATAATTCTTTTATTTTTTCTGGAGATCCCTTACAAAAAGCCTTGAAAAATTTTTCATTTGGATCTTTGACTAAAGT
>JBOFTB010000091.1:0-2221 GCA_051651845.1 Mycoplasma sp.
AGATATATAATGATAAAAAACACTTTATTTTAATTTGTAATGATATATGCAATTATTGCTTTGAAGATAATCAATATGAAGCTGTATTGAAAATTGATAAAGCAATATCCGTATTCACGGAAGAGTTAGATCATATTAAGGATATTGATCAATGAATAGCTATTACTAATACAAAAATTTGATGTGCTCAATGCTTTAATGAATATTTATTAGAGGAATGTATTGAACCTTGTTCTAATGACTTTGTTAATTTTGAGGATGCTAATAGAGTTTATGTAGATGCAGAAAAGGATAAGTTTACTGAATGGAGAAATAAATGATATGAAAATTGACAAGAAGCAGTACGCATTGCTACTTTAATAAATCAAACATGGTTACTTTTTAATATAGGTATAACATTATGGAGGTTCTTTTTGGCTATGTTGAAGTCACCTAATTTTACTAATATCATTAATGAGAATTTGTTACCTGTTTTTGCAGAATTATTTGAGTCCTTAAATAATTCAATGATATATTATGAAAGTATTGGGAGTGAGTTTACTAATACTGATTATTTTCAAGAAGTTGATGTGTTTGTTAATTGAACTTCTATTTATACAAGAATATGAGAAGCTAAAAGCAGACAAGATGAATGCATTAGAATATGTGATATAATGTTAAGCAGGAAAATTAATTCAAGTTACAGAAAGATATTTGATACAATGAAGGCAAGAGCAAGTAGAGCTCCGGTTGATCCAAGTGGTAAGAAAAAGGCACCTCCACCAAAACCAGTTCAAAATAAAAAGGATCAAGGAAGTACTTTTGTTCCTTCTCAAGATATGACATTAATTAGTGATTGTTTTAGTAATTTAGAAAATGCACTTAATACAGTAGGAGATGATAAAACTAAACTTGATTTACTCAAAAAAGGAATAGAAATGCTCAAAGGATATAAAATAAATTTTAACGATGAAAATACTCTTGAATTAAGTAGTGAATTATGGTATAAATATGGAGTACAATTTTATTCAATAAATACTAATGAATGTTACAAATATGCTTGATTATGCGCAAATAACTGTGTAAATACATATGATAATATTGATATTGGGATTACTAATTCAAATCTAAACAAAAGCTCACAACCAGATAGCAATACAAATAACACTCTACCAACAAAAAGAACTAATATCGGCTTAAATTTACAAAAATGGTATGCATTAGGATTTTTATTAAACGGAGATAGTATTATTAAATTAATAGATCCGGAAAGGCAAGAACGACTGAGTCAAATTAATTTATATTTTCAAGCAATAGAAAAAATAATGTGAAGTGCTAAAATAGCAGAAAAAGCAAAGCAATATTTAGTTATTGTTCAAAACTTGAAAGCATTTTATTCCATTATCATTAACTTAATTGATCAACCTCAAAATAGAGAGAAGTTATGTAAAAACTTTCTTATTCTTCATCAAATTTGAATAAACAATCGTCCAGGAGGATCAATATGATATTCTGATTCTGAATTTTGATTACTTTTCTTTTCGATCTTTTGTAGTTGTATCAATGAAATTAAAAATTGGGAACTTGGAGAAAAAATTATAGGCGAAGCATTAAAAATTATTCCGAATCAATTTCATCATATATTACTTGAGCATAAGTTATTCTACTACTCGAAACAAGGTAAAAGCTTTCTTCAAAATTTGTCTTCATCTAATGATGGAAATAGTCAAGGTGGAGCTCAAGGAGGAGCAGGTGGAGGAGATAAAGATGTGTTAACAAAAGCGAAATGATTCTCTAAATGAGCAAGAAGCTCACCAAACAAAATAGATCAATTTAATGCGTATAATAGAGCGATTGATTGATTAAAAAATGACCAGAATATTTATGTGTGTAATATAATATTTGAATGATCATCTTGGCTATATAAAAACAACTATCCATTTAATGATATTGAAGAAAACTTAAATCAAGCCGCAGATATCTTATTAGAAATAGAATCAATTTTTGATGATGAAGATGACTTAGAAGATGATGGTCAAACACTACATAGTAAAAGATCTACATCAAGTCGACGAAGTAGATTAAGTAAAAGATCAAGAAGTAAAAAGAGTGGAGTATCAGGAAGTAGAAGAAGAAGTTCAATTACAGGAGGGAAAAGTAAAGCAAGTGAAAGAAGTAAAAGTAGAAATTATTCTTCGCATACATCAAAAACAAAAACAATTTTTGCAAAAATGTTAGACTA
>JBOFTB010000092.1:0-1146 GCA_051651845.1 Mycoplasma sp.
CTAGGCACCGTAAATTATTTTGTGGAAACTCTCGATAGCAATTAAAATTAAAGAGAGGTTAGAAATGACACAAGCAGAAAAGAAATTACAAAAAATTGCTGAGAAAGAAAAATTGGCAAAAGTTCAAGAGATGATGGACCTACTAGGCATCAAAGATTTAAAAGATTTAGAAAAATCATATAAACAAATGACAAATGCTATTTTCAATCGAGCACTTGAGGGTGAGATGGATGAACATATGGGCTATGATAAGTGAGATCAACAATCTAGAAATAAAACCAATAATTATAGAAATGGTTACTCAAAGAAAACGGTTACTAGTAGTTTAGGTGATATGGAAATAAATGTACCAAGAGATAAAAAATCGGAATTCGAACCAAAAATTATAAAGAAGCACCAGACTGATATATCAGCATTGGAAGATAAGGTTTTTTCAATGTATTCTTTAAATATGTCAACTCGAGATATCACGCAATGCATTAAAGAAATTTATGGTATTGAAATTAGTGCGTCATTCATTTCGAAAGTTACAAATAGAGTTATCCCTGAAATTAGAGCATGACAACAAAGAAAATTAGAAAAATCATATCCAATACTTTTTATTGATGGCATTAGGTTCAAAGTTAGGGAAGAGACTTGATACACAGAAAAATCGGTTTACATAGTAATTGGGGTTAATTTAGATGGAAAAAAGGATGTTTTAGGCTTTTGAATCTCTGAATCAGAATCATCAAAATATTGGTTATCTATATTTAATGATATTAAAACTAGAGGAGTTGAAGAAATCAATTTAGTATGTTCTGATAACTTAAAAGGTATTTCAGAGGCAATTAAAGCGGCGTTTCCGAGAGCTCTAATTCAAAAATGTGTAGTGCATCAAATTCGCAATTCTTGTAAATTTGTAAATTACAATGATTTAACTCAATTTACCAAAGATATGAAAAAGATTTATTCTTCAAAAAATGTTGTAGAAGCTGAAAAACAACTTGATAATTTCGAAAAAAATTGAGGAACTAAATATCCATATGCAATTAAATCATGAAGAAAAAACTTTCAAGAATTAACCACATTTTTTGAATTTCCGCCAGAATTAAAGAAAATGATTTATACAACGAATATTATTGAAAATTTAAATCAGAAGATAAG
>JBOFTB010000093.1:0-2264 GCA_051651845.1 Mycoplasma sp.
ATAACATAGAATATAATAAATCAAGTAAAAATCTAAAACTAAAGTTAAGTAGTACTAAGAATAATCCACGTGTGCATATATATGTTAACAAATATATTGATAATATACCTATATTAGATAGAGACACTGATTTTAAGCAGACAATTAACTCTCAGCCTAATGTACACTGAAATAGAATCAAATTCTCAAGATGGAAAAATATATTCCTTAATAATAAAGTGTTAAGTGAGGAAATACAATATGTACTTGATAGAAAACAATATGAAAGACATTTAGGTAATTCATGAGAAAAACCAAGTCTATTATTAAAACCACAGTTTATTAGAGATACTGATACAAGTATAAGAGAAGCCAAAGAAGAAGGTGAATATAGTCAAGCGGATCATAACATTCAAAACGATATGTGTTGTGATGATGATTATAGAGGTTATGCTGGTGCTGGTGGTAATTATTCAAATCTAAAAGTATGAATGAAAAGAAACTTCATTAATGAAGAATCAAAAGTAGAACTAAATTGAATACCTAATGAAAAGGGTGAAGTAACTGTGAAATGTGAATTAGATAATAATTCAATTGTAGATATTGTATGTATCGATTCAAACTCCTTATTCCAAGATAATTTCACCCTATTCGATAGTACTAATACAACTGAAATAAAAAAGAGAGATTGAAGAATGAAGAGTGAATTAAAAAATGAGAAGCATTACTGTGAATTAAGAAAGATCCATTTCTTAAACTCTGCTGATACAGCCAATAATAAATTTAAAATAAATGATTTAACAAGTATAGACTTTAAGATATTCGATTCAATTCAAAAGTATTCATCTCTTCTCCAATTAATAATGCCCAATGAAATCAAAAATCAATTTGAAGAGTTTACATTCTTAACAAAGTTCGATGAATGAAATCATTTGGACAAATTAGAGAAACTATCAAAATATTTCTCACATGAATTAAACATTTATTTATACTTCCATCATCACCAATTCTTTATTGAGAATGTATATTCGCTTATTAAATTCAAAATTGAAAAAACATTTATTGATTATTTCCTACTCGATGATACTGAAGCAATTAATAAATATACATCACCTGAACTATTAAAGGATTTAAATGCTTTTGAAAAATGTCTTTTGATATATACTATTCGTAAAACAAATCCAAACTTAGCTAAAGCAATAGCAAAGGATATTAATAAGAAAATAGATGAAAAACAAAAAGCAATAAAACCAAATGAAATTAAAAAGTTATTTAATATTGCTTTAAATGTAAAGCATGTCGATGGTGAATTAGAAAAAATAGTCGAAGAAGCTCATTCAAATGCTTCTGCTGCTTATTGTGATAGAATTCCAGCTTCAAAAATAATGCCTTGCTCTTATGCAATAAGAGGACGAGCTAATATGACTGAAAAATTTGGTGTGATGAATTGCATGATTAAATGTGATTCAGCAATGGATACATTTTCAATGCCACCAGAGCAATCACGTGCTGCAAATGTTAGAAATACTTTGTATCAACCAAAAGGTAAAGTAAAGGAATATTGTGAAACACACTATTATAATAAAATAAATACACAAGTTAGTTCGACTTATTTAGTTAATTACATACCTTTATTTGGTGATTTAGCTGAGTATTGGGCTAATAATACAGATTGTGTACTTAACAAGGGATTTTCATCAACTAATATCCTATTTAATCCAGTTACTTTAAGTGATATTCTATTTGCAATGTCAATCTTAGATTTAAAAGAGAAAACAATTCAACAAGCACAGAATTTCATTAAAGATGATGGCTTAGGATTAACAATAGAATGTAATACAAACTCATATATCTTAACAAAAGAAATCAATGAAACAAAATGAACTTCCGATTTGAATTTAATAAAGAACATTCTAATAGCTCAAATAACAACAATAAAAGACAGAGTAATTGATGATGATAATAATGAAGAACAAAAGGAGCCAACTAAGTTTACTATTAATAAAGCATATACTCAAAAAACTGTTGTAACAAATATATCAAATAAGCAAATCGTATGTGATCTATGATTACAAATTCCCGAAGGAGCTTTACCTATAAGCTCAGAGGAATATACTAAAATAGAAACAGTCAATCTCAAGAAATTTGAATCAACTATATTTGAACAATACTTTTATTTCCCATTAGAAGGAAACTTCACACAATATCCATCGAGTGTATCTATTAATGATTTAGTTATTGCAAAGAGTCCAATTAAGCATTATGAAGTACTTAAATCGATTAAG
>JBOFTB010000094.1:0-2782 GCA_051651845.1 Mycoplasma sp.
TGCCACATTCCTTTATAACGCATTGCACTTGTATATTCAAATTTCCTCATTGAAACAGCTGTTCTTTCCGCTAATAGAAAATCACTTTTTTCTTTTTCAGTATCTAATAATATTCTCGGGTAATCAGGTCAAGGAGTTAAAAATATACTATCCAACGCACAAGAATTCGTTATTTTTTTGTCTTTATTATGTATTTTGTTTTTGATTTCTTCTTTGTATTTTGCTGATTCTTTTAAATAAATATCAATAGGAATATTAGTATAGAATTTATTCCCTGTTCACTTTCATCCTTTTAAATTCTTTTTCATGTATTCTTCTAGGGATTGTGAATATTTTAAATAAATTCTTTCTCAATATTGATATGAAAAAGATGTTTTCTGATTGACTAGTTCTTCATAGACGTTTTTATTTTCTGTGTAGTCGTTTAATAAAGCATCAACTGTACTTTTTTCTTTTGTGTTTGACTGTTTGCTTATTTTCATATAAAAAAATGAATTATAGAAATTATTATTATTATAGACTAATAATAAATAAATATATAACTTAAATGAATATATCGGCATTAAAAAATATTGATTTCTTCACCAAGTATTCAGATATACCTGAAATAAACTTCCTAGAACAAACAAGCTTATCATTAACACTAAATAGAGGCTTTGCTGAATTATATAAAGAACAACCGGAGAATCCTGTGCTATTTTTAGGAAAATGGCTAAAAAAAGAATCTAAAGCAAATGAATGAAATTTAAAATTTAAAGAGGAAGAAATGAAAAAGATGAAATTACAAAGTAAATTAATCCAATTAGAGAAGGAACAAGTAGTACAAAGACAAAAAAAAGATGAAACTTTGAAAGTATTCGATGATCGTAAAGAGGCTTTAATAAAACAAATACAGGAATGTACTGATTTTTGGAAGGATTTCAATAATATATGCGAAACGTTCAAGAATATTGTTGGTGCAACTGGGGTTTATATTGCTCTATATGATTTAAAAAGGAGAAGTGTTTCCGAAGACGATGATGAAACAGGACATATTCATCCTTCTAATACAAAGGTTATTAGATATATTTCTTGGTGTGATGATCATAGTTTCTTACATGGTAAATTTTTAGACACTAATCAAGGAGTTACTTATACTTTATATACACCAGCTCAAGAAATAAATGTACAAGATCCCAATAATGAAAATCAACAAAATAATAATGAAAATGCTCAACAATCTGTCCAAGAAGGAGCTACACAAATTAAAATAGTAGATACACCAAAAGAAGGAGAAATTAAAGCTGTATATATTGAAGATGTAGTTGTTGAGCCTAAAATCCGATTTTATAGAGAGCCAAGATGAGGTTGCTACTTAGCCTTAGATATTACATACAAAACATCATTATCGTATCCCTCATTATTAAGTGCTATTCAAGCGAGTAAAGAATATAAAGAAAATAAAGAAAAACAAGAGGAAAGATATAAAGAATGGAAGGAACAAAGAGAAAAAATAGAAAAAGAAATTGAGGAACTAGTAAAAATAAAAGAAGATTCCGAAAAAGAATTGCAAGAACAAGCTGCTGACCAAGAAGAGCAGGATCAAGGAGAACAACAACCCCCTAAAGAAGTTCAACCAGTTAAACAACCAGAGCAACCTGCACAAGCTGATCCAAATGCAAATCAAGAAAATGAATTAACCACTCTTAAAAACTTGCTAACTGATTGGAAAGAAGAACCTGTTAAAATGAAAGAATATGTGACAGAGGAGAAAAGATTAATATTAGCATTAGATACTTTAGGACAAGATAGAACATTTACCAAAGAAGAATATGACTATATTCAATTAACAGCCAAAACAATCAAAATATCAATCGAGGAGTTAGAAAAAAGAAAACTAGAAAAGGATAGAGATATTAGAATTCAATTTAATGAAGATGAAACTTCAATTAAAACAGATGAAAAATTCTCAGATGACAAATTCGAAGCAAATGCACAAGCCGCAATACATAGTTATTTTATTTCCGAAGAATTTAAATCAAAAAATATTACTGATGAAAACCTTAAGGCTATGGAAGGTGACATTGTTCGTTCCAAATATTTTAATGAAATGATATTAAACGGAAAGGTCTTTGATATTTTATCTACTTTTTCACAATTTGAATTTGTTGAACATAGTAAAATATTCCAAAATTTATTTTATTTTGCTCATATTAATCCATTAGATATTAATGAGGATGAAACAAATAAGTTAGAATGGGAAAAAGCTAAAGTCCTTTGGAAGAATGTATTTATTTATATTTCATCATATAATCCAATTGGTCCTAAGCCTGAGCAGGTGAAAAATATATATAAGTTAAACAAAATTAAAGAAAACTTAGAAAGCTCAATCAAAAATAGAATTGATGTGCAAGAGTACTCATATACATTATTGTGATTAATTGATTATATTTTACTCATAATTAAAATTAGACATGATGATATTGTCACTAGAACAAATAATGTATTAGTTTGAAAAGAAGAAAGGGAGAAGATAATACAAGCTAATAATGAAATTGAAGAAGAGAGGAAAAAAATAATCGAACAAGCTAAGAGTATAATTCCCGAACCTCAACCTGTCGTTGAAGGCCAAGAAGGTCAAGTACCTCAAAATGTAGAACAACAACAACCCCCACAAGGACAAGTAGAAGGTCAGGTACAACCACAAATCGATGAAGGAGAACCATTTAATTTGGAAGAAGTATTACAAAAGTTTGATGAGGAGCATCCTCAGCAAGAAGTTCCTCCAGATGTTGAGTTTGAC
>JBOFTB010000095.1:0-1021 GCA_051651845.1 Mycoplasma sp.
ACTGTTAATGATCAATTTTATCATGGACATAAATATTTGATAGGAATTGTAAATTATATCGATAAATAATTATTTCTAGCAATCCATTGCAAATAAAGAAGCGAAAGTTATTGAAATTCATACTGAGGATATTGAAGCATTTTTTGATAAATCAGATGAAGATCATGCATTAGTAACAGGGATTTGAAGTAATACAAAAAGATATATTAAACTATTCTATGATGCTGTTGATAAATGAATGCCACCTCCAAATAAAAAATTACCAATTGAAGATTGAGTGGAGCCTATCGATGAAATATTAATGAATCAAAGAGCACAAAATGTACAAAGTCTATCAGATACTAAAACAAATCAAGGAGGTAATCAAATAAATAGTCAAAATGCTTTATTAAGTTTATCTGATATACCAAAAGAATTAACAAGAAAATAGTAAATACAATAATAATAAACTATATAGTGAACTGATTATTGTTCCTGGGCCAGACAGTAAAAATAAAACTAGTCCAATGAGATCTCTTCATTCTGAACAAATTGGATCATTGATTGCTATTAGAGGAATTGTAGTTAGGGCTACAGATGTCAAACCTTTCCTGAAAGTTGCTTGTTACTCTTGTGATATTTGTGGATATGAAACATATCAAGTGATATCAGGAAGAACTTATATGCCATGAATAGATTGTTCAAGTCAGCAATGTAAAACAAATCGTTCTCATGGAAAGATCACTCAAATGAATAGAACATCAAAATTTGTTTCTTTTCAGGAACTAAAAATACAAGAGCCTACTCATGAAGTACCAGTTGGACATGTACCACGATCTATTACTGTCTTTGCATGAGGTGCATGTGTGAGACAATGTTCACCAGGGGATACAATAACACTCCATGGAATTTATTTACCATCCATGGTTCAAGGTGCTCATATTCATCGTTCTCGGTTAATTCATGATACATATATAGAAGCTTTTAAAATAGAAAAGGAAAAAAAGAGTTACAAAGAAACAACAATGTCAGCTGAAATGTT
>JBOFTB010000096.1:0-1313 GCA_051651845.1 Mycoplasma sp.
GGTATCATCAGTCATTTCAGGTCCAAACGGAACAAATATATAAGGTTCTTTAATACTTTCTTGTAAATTAGGATCACCAATGTTAAATGCTCCTGCAAACATTCCCCATATAATTGTATCGAATTGCTTCATATCATTCATAAATAATAATCTATCTCTAAAAACTCTGTTACATTCATGATACCATAATAAATAGACTTGAAGTGAGTCTCTATAATTTGATGATGAGGTACGTAATACTCCATCAATGACATGTCCAATTTCACGAAGATTCCATTGATAATGGAATTTAGTAGCTGATGGTTTGAATTCTGCATTTTTAATAATAGAAGAATATAGAACACAAGTAGCTTCGACTATTTTCTTTGATACGACATCTATTGTATCTTTAGGATCGCTAAACTTGAAGTCTTTGAAATGATTCTTAAGAATATAATTATAGATTTCACTGACCATAGCGTTATCTGGAATAGAAGTTGCTAATAAAGTAAAGTGTCTTTGTAAACGAAGATCAATTAAGAATGAACCAGCCTTTGGATTTTGACATCCAACGAATAATAAATCAACTAAAACCTTCTTATAATCTCAATCTTTTCTATCAAAGTATTCTTTATAATCTATTGCTTGACGTAATAATTCAACATGGGATTGTGTTCCAAATTGATCAAGTTGAGGCATATTTAAATCATCAAGGAAGTAAATTAATTTAGTATTACCTAATGGACCATAGTTATTTGAATATCTTTGGGTAATTTGTGAATCAAGGATAACTTGTAGCATTTTTGAATCAGTGAAGGAGTTAAAGTTAACTGTATAATTTTTATATGAATATCCTTGGATGATACATCATTTTTGTAATTCTTCCATATAATTCTTCATAAAATAGTTGACAATAGCTGTTTTACCTGTACCTGGATCACCAATGAATAATACAGGCTTTTCTTCTCACATATTAATTTGTGTTATATATGATAAACGTGTAACTTCTACGTTAGGAATGATAATATCACTGAATAAATCTCTTTCTTCAAAAACAGGTGCCTTTAATTTGTCTTTCCAGCTTGCCCAAGGTGTATTAAGATTTTTCGCATCAAAATAGAAATCAAAGCATATTCCAGATTCAGGGAAACGTAATTTATTCTTATTTTTCATACAAGCCTTAACATGGGTATTCATTAGTTTTCTATCTTTTAATCCTCCTCCGACACCCCACATAAATGCAAAGAAGAATATTCCTTCAACTATTATTGCTTTTTTATCGTCTTCTAAATTTTCAAAATCTTTTTCGACTCATCTTATTAAATGTTGGAATA
>JBOFTB010000097.1:0-1494 GCA_051651845.1 Mycoplasma sp.
CTTTTAAGAGGCTATAATATTTTTCATCATATTTGAAAATTCTTCAAAAGATATTACCCCATCATGGTTAACATCTATTTCATCAAATGTTTTTTTAATTTGACTTTCAAACTTTTGATCATGATTCTTATTATTTTGCAAAAATCTTTTTTTAATTTCATCTAATGATAGATTACCATTGTTATCTTTATCGAAATAATTAAAAGCAAATTTTAGATAGTTTTTATCTCAAAAGTATTCTCGATCAATAGCAGCTCTGATAAATTCTTCATATTCAATATATCCATTGTGATCAGTGTCAATGTTTTGAAATATTATATCTACTTCTTTTTCTATTTCAGTACGAGTTAAATTCCAATAAGTCGTCAATCCATTAATTCATTCATGTTTTTGTATTTTACCATCTCCATTTATATCGATGTGATTAAATCATTTTGATGCTTCATTACATTGATCTAAATTTGTATTGTGATGGACTAGATAAGCAATTACTGCACAACGTAACATATTATCACTATGATAATTCATTAAGTTATTAATTAGTTTTTTGGCTTTAGTTTTAGAAATGTTATTCACTTTTTCTTTTTCTTTAAATTGAGTAGTACTAAACCATTGATGATTAATCGCGTCATTTGCTGAAATTCTTTTTTTTGGATCGACTTGTCATAATTGTTGAATTAAATCCTTTACTTCCTTTGATAATGAGGGATAAGGTTCAGATTCTGTATCATAAATTCCACTTTTTATATTCTTTTTGATTTCGTTATCATTATCTCCACCAAAGGGTAAAAATCCAGTTAGTCATATATAAAGTATTACACCACAACTCCATCAGTCACATTTTTCATCGTATTTTTGTCTAAAAACTTCTGGAGCCATATAAAACATTGACCCAACTCAACGATTCTCTGCTTGACCCTTTTCGAAGACTTTAGCAGTACCAAAATCAATAATTTTTATTTGAAGACATCCATTTTTTTCTCGTTCAGTGATCATAATATTTTCAGGCTTTAAATCACGATGAATTACATTCATCCCATGGCAATATCCTACAGCTTTGAAAATTTGATTCATAATAAAAGAAGCATGACCTTCGCTAAATCGTTGTACTTTTTTAATTTCATTAAATAATTCTCCTAGTTGACAATATTCTGTAATAATATAATACTCTGATGGTGTAGAGTAGAAATCTAAAATCTTCAAAATTTTTGGATGATCCAAATTTTTTAGTATTGTTATCTCATTCATTATTGATTTATCTTCTGATTGCTTATTTGAGTTCTTTTTAATTATCTTTTCAGCAAAGTATCCATTTATCGCTAAATTTTTAACAAGATAAACTTTACCAAATGAACCAGATCCTATTTCTTTTTCTTTTTTGTAAATTGCATCTGGACTAACGTCGTTTCTTGAGATATAAACATCATTATTTCACGCGATATCAATTTGTGGTTTGGTTTGACGAGCGGAAGCTCATTGAATAGGTATATCATT
>JBOFTB010000098.1:0-5228 GCA_051651845.1 Mycoplasma sp.
TGAAGAATCCACTTTATCTAATTCAATATTCATTCCTTGAGATGATAATCAAGTTAATTGGATCAATAAATGCGCATATCGATATATTATTAAAAACATTAGCCCTGCAGAAAGTAGTATGATTGGTTACCCTTATGAAATTACAATTGATATTAAACACAAGCCTGTCACAGAAGGAGGAGAACCAGTTGTTGAAACAAAGACATTTACTGAAGGAGGCTTCTTTACTCTTAAAGGAGATGGTCTTCCAGAAGAAGGAGTGTGGGATTATTTTAAACATTATCAAGCAAACTCAGATGTTAAAATCAAAGAAGCTAAAGCATTATATGATATGGATATTGCAATCTTAAAATTGGAAACAATTGTACAAGATGGAGAAGAAGGTTATAAACAAGATTTAGTATATGAAAGTAGTTCTTATTGTACATTGCTTACTGGAATCCTTGATAAAACAGAAACCTGCTGAATTGGTACAAATGCATTATGAGAAATTAAGCAATCTAAACCTTTAGAAACTGGAGTAGTTTATGTAAGTCAAAATGATGTTAAAGGTAATGGTTTAGTTGATTCATCTAATTGAAATATATATGGAATTCTTATTATAGGAGATCATCTTTGAGGAGTTGAAAATCAAATATTTAATGAATGAACTCAACGCGGTGTGGACAATATAAAAAAGTTTATTGAAAATGGTGGATCAGTCATAGTCTCGGGTAAATCAGGTTATCTTCTTGAAAAATGGGGAATATTAGCAGCAGGAACTTATATACCAAATAAAATATTAACTTCAATTACAGCAGATAATAACTCACCTGTAAATAAAGCAGAAGGCATTACTGATTATGATGAAGTTTTATGACAATCAAACGCTCAAATTCGAAATTCAATTGTATCAACATATCTAATGAATGACATTCCAAGCAACAATCTAAAGACTTTGTTCAGTTATAGCTATGAAAGTTGGACTCTCAAAGTAAAAGATGGAATGACTGGAATAGAAAGTGACGTTCCAAAAGAAAATCAGAATTTCTTACCTGTATTACTATTTAAAAGGCATGGGAAAGGAAAAATTATGATACACAATTCAAATCCTCTTATAAATGATTGGTTTATAAATTCGATCTATAATTCCTTATTTGTTGCTTTATCAAAGAATGTTGTATTTAATTCTTTTATAAATTTTGGAGAAAATAACAACCTTCCTATTCCAGGAGGAGAAGAGGGAGTAAAACTGTCAGGTCAAGTTGATTTTTTAAATCTTTTTAAAACTCAAATCACAGATTATGAATTATATGTTTGGATACCTGAAAAGGTTATATTCGATTTCGATTCTCTACCTAATTGCGTGAAGAAAACTGGAAGTGTTAATTTTGTAACTTGACCTGATACAATAGATAAAAGTCATTATCTATATTGTAAGGTTAATACGATTAATCAATTCGAAAAAAGTTCTTATTTAATTCCATGAGAAATAACGAATGCTTCAGTAACTCAACAGCAATTAGAAATAATTATGTTATATCCTGTAGCTTATTTTGTTGATTCTTCTACAGGAATAAAATCATTTTTGGATAACCAAGGAGTTAAAGTCTCTGCAAAATTATCCGCGATTCTAAGAGGAGCAATCAATCCAGATCCAAGTGCTACATATCCCTTCCCTGGTAAAGGTTACCCTGCAGATACTATTATTCAAGTTGAAAATAAAGAAAATACTATTGCTTATGATTCAGTTTATTATGCAGTTCTTCCTTTAATCGCTCCTTTAGCAGATGGTATAGATCAATCAAGTGTCGCATATTCTATTGAGTTTTACCTTGATTATTATCTTCAACATAAAGATAAACTTGATTCTAGTAAGAAGGATATTATGTATAATGTTCCTTTTAAAAATAATTCTTTACAAAATGAATACATTGATTATAAAGAATTAAGTGGACATGGAGTGTTCCTAGCGGCTGAATGGGATCAACCAGTGAAAATAAGTAAAGAACCACGTCGAACTATCTTCGATCCAGAAATATATCCGGATTATCCTGAAACAACTATACTTGATATGGTTAATGGAAATCATAGTACTATAATAGATTCACTTGATATTGTTATGCAACAAATAGAATTTGCAAGTGCAGATAAATTTTATGAACAAGCACATCAAAGAATAATGCCTTATATTAATACTCATACAAAAGAAGGAGCAGCTTTCTTTTATAAAGATGGAATGAGTGATGATATCGCTGATCCTTATAATAAAGATATAGCAAGAAGACTTCCTATTTTCACAAGAAATGATATTTATTTCTATGATGCATTAGGAGATTATCAAATGCCTAAAAATATCGATCATCGTCATATTATATCAATAGACAAATTCCCAAAACCGGAAGTAAAATGTAGTAATTTCGGGGAAGCCCCTTATAATATCGCCAATTTTGGCTATTTCGATCATAATAGACCTGGAGGATTAAAACCTAATGAATGGTCAAACATGTTATTTAAAATATGTGATCATATTCACCTTGATCCACTGAAGCAAAATATTACTGAAGTTAGTGAGGATATAAAGCTCATTCATTATTTAGTGCCTATAATAGACCAAGAAATTAAACACCCGACAAGTTTAGTGGGATTTGTACAAGATGGTGATGATAATCATTATGGTCATAATGTAGAATATGATATTCTTAAATTTATATATGCACATCGATTAGATTTAAAGGTAAAGCCAGAATACAGTAGACATGGAGGAAGATTAATCATTTCTCTTCCAAATGATGTCAATTTTGTTGATTCTCTTGATCCTATAGTAAATGATCTAGTAACTTATTCAGCTGATCAAGTTGCTTTTTATAAAACAACATATGATTCTTCAACTAAAACAATAACTGCTTATTTTAAAAGAGGTTTAATGCCTAATGAATCTTATGGAAAGGATAGTTCTATTGGGATTTATATTGAAAAACTAAACAAGCAAACGACTCTGACTATGACTGTGACGTTAGAAGAAGTTAAATATGATTTATCTAAAAAAGAGCAAAATTATGAAAGTTTTAAAGTGAGTCATGTATACCCAAATCAATCATTCATATATGCTCCGTTTTATAGTCTTCCAGCAGTTGAAATATCAAATCATATGGATAGAGGTGAGGAACATTCATCTGAAATAAAAGAATATGAATTACTTATGCCATATACAAGATATGGAGTTTTCCAACAAGAATTAATTGCACATAGAACAGTCTATGGATGGTTAGAAACTCATAACGTAGAAGAGCCTGGAATTGTTACTTCAAGTAGTGATTTATCTACTTTATCATGTATAGGTATCTCAACAATTCCTTTCTCTGAATATGTTACTCATGGTACAGGGTTACTTATTCCAGGATGCTCAAGAACTAGTCGACTTGAATGGAGAGATATTTGGGGTCGTCATTGGTCTCAACCATTAAGATCAGTTTTCCCTGATATACCACCAATTCCTCCACCGGTCAGAAATTTCGTTATTAGCACAACATATGAATTATATGATTCAAAAGGAACTAAAAGGTGATTAGATTGGCCATCTGATGAGCAGGTATGGATTCATTATGAGTTTAAATTCAATAATAATTATCCAAAGCATTTTTTGAGTACTATTTGTGAAGAGAATAAATTTACTTATTGAAAATATGATATCGACACTCTTAAAAATGAAAGAATATTCACTAATGAGCCAGACTGTGATTATATAACAAATCAAATTAGTTTAGATGCGACTAATTATTTATTAAAGCAAGGATATGGTGCTAATTATGGGAAATGTTTTAATACAACAGGAGCAATATTAAGTGGAGAAGAACTTAAAACAGAAGATTTTGAAAAATGAAATAATGCAGTTTTATGCTCATCTACTGCTGATAATGAACAAATGAAGGAATGCCTCGATGGCTTAGAAGAAGTAAAGACTATGACCAAGAGAACAAAAGAAACATCAAATACTTGGAATTATTCTCCACGAGTGGAAGATTTTCATCCAAAAGGTTTCATTAAAGGAAACATGTGGGATTTAACTCATTATGATTATGAAGACAATCCGATGGATAAAGCTTATAAATATCACTGTGATAACAACCTTCCTTCTTTAGACGTTTCACCACTTCAAAACCCAGCGTATCTTAAACCTCACAATGTCGCAGCATTTCCTCTTTTCAAAGGATTTGGATATAATATGACATATGATAAATCATATACTATTCCAAAATTCGAAAAATTAGGATATTCTGGATGGTGGAGTGATAATCTTCAAAACAAGGATCATACACTACTCGCAGGGCAAGAAATATCGAATGATATTAGTGTAGGTAAAGAACCTTTATGAAAAGATAGTGATTGGATAAGCGCAAAAGATTTTGTACGTCAGAATAAGACTGAAGAAATTATTACAAAAAGATTAAAGAATATTTATGTATGTCTTTTCAATCAGCACCGTGTCAGAGTTAAACCAAGTCAAAAAGCATATGCTTATATTGATAATGTCTATCAAAACAATGTTATTCCTATTATTTTAGATTTAGAAGAAAATGATTCAAGATTGACTGATTATAATTGTCCGAGTGATTTTGTTCAATATACACCAAAAAATATTAAAGACGTGGATAACAGAGTTCAAACAGCTACAGATCGTGATTGGTTATACTTTGGAGTTAATCTCAGAGGAGGTGCAAGGGAGAATATTCACATTATAATGAAACTTGAACCAATAGAAGGTGCATATTACGAAGGTATTACAAAAGTTCAAGATGGAGGAAGATTTGTTTATTGGAATCCAGTTAATGGTCCAAACTCATTTTTGATGGTTGATAATCCAGTTAATACAGTAGAAGCTTCAAGAGTGGATTTATCACTTGATGCATTGTTATTCCCTTCTCAAATTACAACCTTCCTAGCGCAAATGTATCAAATTTTCATTATAGAAGATAAAAATGAAGAATTAAGGGAATATACTATGTCATCATATATGAATAGTTATGGATTCGGTGATTCTGCAATAAGTGTATATGTTGGAGGAACTAAAAACACTAAAGCTCTTGTAAAACCAGGTGAAGAAACTTATGTAAAAATAACATTTTATAACAATTCAGGATTTAATTGGAATATGAAAAAGAATAGTATTAACTTTGATCCAATAAAAGAACAAGCACTTAATGGTAATGATTTATTATATGGTTGAGTACACACAATTCAAAAGCCAA
>JBOFTB010000099.1:0-1654 GCA_051651845.1 Mycoplasma sp.
ATGAACAATGAAGAATCAAGATGTCTCAATATATAATATAAGTAATATAATTTGATGTTTAGTTAATATTATTATTTATTTAAATTAATAATAGTATCGTAGATAATAATAATATCTTAGCAAATAATCCAAAGTGTCCACTCATTAAGCCACTTTTTATCTCTATTTTCTTTGTTGAAATTGCAGATATATCAAAAGTATCTGTTTCACCATCTAAATTTAACTTAGTAATGAAATATGTTCCTTTTTTAGTAAATGCTAATTTTGCACATGCTGTTGTTGCGCCTTGAGCTACATCTTTTGGTGTAAATGTGCAACCTGTTTGACATTCTCCTAATAATTGTTTTGCTGCTTCGAAACCAGGTGATATTGTTAGTAGGATATAAGCTTCTGCTGATTTATCTTTTATTTTAATATCTCCATCTATAGATGTTGAACAGTCATTATTAGTAAAGTATTGAGCATTTGTTGCTTTATATTTATCATCACCATCACCATCATCCTCTTTGACGACAATTGTCTTTGTTGAAATTGCAGATATATCGAAAGTATCTGTTTCACCATCTAAATTTAACTTACTAATGAAATATGTTCCTTTTTTAGTAAATGCTAATTTTGCACATGCTGTTGTTGCGCCTTGAGCTACAGCTTTTGGTGTAAATGTGCAACCTGTTTGACATTCTCCTATTAATCGTTTGCCTGATGCTTCGAAACCAGGTGATATTGTTAGTAGGACATAAGCTTCTGCGGAATTATTATTTAGTGTAATATCTCCATCTATAGATGTTGAACAGTCATTATTAGTAAAGTATTGAGCATTTGTTGCTTTATAATCATTAACTACAATTGTATTGGATGCAATTGCAGATATATCAAAAGTTTTATCAGTTAATGTTAGACTTTTAATTTTATATGTACCAGATGCGGTAAATCTTAATTCCAAACAAACATCTCCACTGTTTGTAATAGTTTGAGCTTGAACATTGCAAGCTGGTTCGCATTCTCCTCCTAATGAGCCACTTACTATATCAGGTGAAATTTCTAATTTAACATAAGCAGGATTCGCCAAAAGTATACCTTCAGAGTCTATTGAATTTGTGCAGCCAGCGTTACTGAAATAAGCACTATTTGTTACTTTATAGTCGTATTCAACTACTGCAATTGTTTCTGGAGCAGTAATTTTATATGTATCACCAATTGTTCCTGTTAATGTTAATATCTTATAAGTAGTACCGACCTCAGTAAAAGTTAATTTCATACATAAATCAGTACTCGTTGATACTGTTTTATTATCAACAGAGCATCCTATACCACAAGTTCCCGATAATGTATTAGAAGTTGCAAAAGTAGTAGCAAATGTTCACTTAACAAAAGCCACTGCTGAACCACTATTTAATCTAACTTGGTTTGGGGGATCCAGAGGAGTTGAACAACCATCGGCACTATAATATGCAAAAGCGGTGATATCAACTTCTCCAGATCAATTTCTAAGAAAAGAATACTAATCATATAAATATATATTTCTTACATGTTGATGAGATAATAATATGATTGATGCACATATCAATAGTATTAATTGACTTTTCATTTTAAATTATTTTTTAATCTATTTATTCACTTATATAGTATAATATAAATATAATTTAAATTAGAC
>JBOFTB010000100.1:0-1155 GCA_051651845.1 Mycoplasma sp.
TCTGAATGAATACTCCATTTTATCCAATTTATCCATCTTCTGAGGCAATATAATTTCTCTCAGGTTTGAACAGTTGTTAAAGATATTACCAATTTGAGTTAGTGCTGGCATTTCATTTGGGAAGGTCATAGTGGTTAAATCTCTACAATTTTCAAATGAAGCTCCCATATCTCGAACTGAATCTAAATTTCTTGGTAAAGTAATCTTTTCAAGTTCAATACAGTTTGCAAATGCAGAGTTAATATTGGTCAATTTAGGTAATTCATCAGGTAATTCAACTGATTGAAGTTTCTTACAATTATAAAAAGTCTTAATCATACTATCAACATTCGGAATTTTAGGGAATTTAACAGATATAAGATTTTCGCATCCGCCAAAGAACTCATTCACAGATGTAGCTAGTGGTAATTCATCAGGTAATTCAACTGTCGTTAAGTTTTTGCACGATAAAAATACGAGTCTCGCCTCAGTAAGTTTAGGCATTTTAGGAAGTTTAACAGATGTAAGCTTTCCACATCTCTCAAATAACATATATATAGTTGTTAGTTCTGACAATTCCTCAGGTAATTCTATTGATGATAAAGCTGAACATTCTTTAAATGAACTATTCATACCTGCAATATTTGGCAATTCCTCAGGGAATTTTATTGACTTTAATTTATCGCAACCAATACACATACTATTCATATTTGTTATATTAGGCATTTTGCGTGGTAAGATAATTTCCTCAATATTACATCTTAAAAAAGCCGACGCAAGAGATTTTAAATTTGGACTGTTTGATAAATCAACCTTAACTCCATCTCCTGTCAATACTACTCTATCAACTTGGAAGTATTCTAATCCTGTTAAATGCTGAATTCCTTCGAAAGTAGTTATTGTCTTACCATTAAACCAAGAATCTCCCGTATTCTTTCCACCGAATTCAGTTAGAGTAGGATATAGTTCAGGTCTTATAAGCTCATCAACTGAAACTCCAAACTGTTCTGCAATATATAGAGCTATATTAGGGTCAGGGAAAACAATACGTATAGGATGTGGCACTCCTAATCTTAAATAGTCCAATGTTGCATGTTTATATTCAGACTCGCCATCTATTCCATGATACTTAATTTGATTGAATTCTTTTACGGTTAAATCTTCTAAATATGATAT
>JBOFTB010000101.1:0-2055 GCA_051651845.1 Mycoplasma sp.
TGTATGATTGGTGGCGAAAACAGGTTGTAGACATTAAAGGTGGGCATAGATACTTCTATATGATGTGTTTGTGTATTTACGCTAGTAAATGCGATGTACCATATTCAAAGTTGAAAGAAGATATGATAGAAGATTTTGGATATATGGCAAAAAATATAGATCACCTAAACCCATTAACCGATGAAGATATGAAATCAGCTTTAGAAACCTATTCTAAAGCGTATTATAATTATAATATTAGTGATATTGAAAAATTAACTGATATTAGAATTGAAAGAAATAAAAGAAATGGTAGAAAGCAAGAACAACATATCAATGTTATGAACGCAATTCGAGAAGTAATATATCCTAATGGGGAATGGAGAAATAAGAACGGACAACCAACAAAAGAAGATATAGTATCAAAGTGGAGATTAGATAATCCAAAAGGTAAAAAAGTGGCTTGTCATAAAGATACTGGATTAGATCCAAAAACCATCAGAAAATGGTGGAATGGGTAGCACGGTCAAATGACCGGAATAAACAAAATGCAATGTCATTGCCATATCACTGACATTGTCATAAAGAAAAGGGGTGAAATAATGTTATTATCAGAATTCGCAAAAGAGAGAAATGTAACAGCAAATTCAGTTGCAAAATATATGAAACGCTACCCAGAATACGAAGAACATATAAAACGAATTTCAAAAGGATTAGAAATAGATAACATAGGGATCAGTATGTTAGATAAAAAATATCCATTACCTCCACCAATTGAGGTTAGAGAAGATACTGAAGCAAGACTACAATTAATTAGAACACAACAAAAGGTGATTGAATTACAAGAAATCATCAATAAACAAAAAACATGATACTATCTTATTATCAATTACATATCAGAAGGGGAATACTATGGAAACATTGGAAATGATAGAATATAAAAAATTAGCAAAAAAAAGATTTCTTAATAACATTACTTGGAGGGTGGTTTGGCTTACATAAATGGCTTGATAAAAAGTACATACAAGGTTATATATATCTTTGTACTGGAGGAATATATGCGATATGGTGGGTATACGATATTATGGTAGCCTATTATTATATGAGTGATGGTGATAGAGCAAAAGAAAAAGCTGAAGAAAAAAAAACAACGAAAAACACAAAAAGAAAACGATTGGGAAAACGATTGGTAAGATTGGTAAATGGAGTTATAGGACATATAACTCTTTTTTTCCGTTCTAACGAGCGTTAGAACTTTTCAAGATAAGAAACCAAGCATATAAACAACAACCACTAGAACGCATATACGCTCACAACATAGACAGAGACAAGAATAACAGCGAAGCTACCATAGCTAAGGCTATCTTTTAGCGGTAGATTTTCTTTTACAGGCCTTACTTCCAGGAATAACCACTTCCCGATTTTTCCATGGATTCAATAATGCTCTTTCCCTAGAAACCGTCTGTTTTTCAGGTGTTCCAGTTTCATGACTTTCATTTTCTCCCCTTAAATCGCATCCTGACACTTCGTTTTTCCGGATTTTCTCTTCAGCTTCGATTAAAGCCTGGCACACTCCCTCTGCTGTCTCGTTGTGCATGAAGGCCTCCTGAACCATCGTCTTTGATACCCCACGTTTCAGTGGTTCTTTAAGCTGAGTTATGCTATAATAATTCCGTTGTCTCACAAATTCTCACAAATTCTGGCAACCAGAAAGGGGGTGAGCTTAGTGAGTTGCTTTTTGGCAGGATTGTTTTCTTTCCTGTGTATAACGGCGTGTATATCGGCCGTAGCTGATTTGGTATTTCTTATTCTTTGTTGGTAATCTTCTTTAATTAATAATGATTGGAGAGAACTCTAATGAAATTTATTATTACTGATCCTGGCTCACCGCTCTAAGCAAGTGTCGTGGCCTACTGAATCTGTAAATGGCTAGAGATAAACAGATAAGACAACTAGCCTGAAAAAGTTTAAGCCGCTTTAAGGAATAGAAAACCCCGGAGGGGCAATCCTCCTGGGTTTTCGTTTTTTTTGTCCGATTGGATATTAATCTCATTTGCCTAATTACATAACACGATA
>JBOFTB010000102.1:0-1274 GCA_051651845.1 Mycoplasma sp.
TGAAAATACAATAGTTGCATCAAATGGAGTGACTTTAGCTGATAGTAATGCTCATTCTTCATCAAATATTATCATATCAGATGAAATCGGTAAAATTGTTAATACGGAAGTGAATAGTGGAAGTGAATTGGTAAATGACAACTTATCACAGCTGGATGATATACCTGTTGATTCAAATAATGCAATCACTGAAGAAGATAAATATCCAAATGGAGAAAAAGCTCCTTCAGCATCATCTGGATTAAATTGTGTTTGAACTCAATCTAGTTCTAGATTATCTTTAGTATATACTAATATCGAATCTAATACCACAGAACTTTTACATACTTGAAGCTCAACAATTACCTTTCATTTATTAGATGATTCTCCTCAAAATAATACTATTAGACTACTAAAGCAATTGAATCTAACTGAAGATGACCTTTATACTGGAGATTTGAGTAAAATCCCTAATTTAACATCATTCAATCAATTAAGGAATCTTGATGATGATTCTTTTGAGACTCCAATTCAATTTACTTATTCTGTTTTTAAAATAAACGTGTGAGGATTTAATATTGCAATTGATACTTGAATTGATGCAGGAATAAACCAAAATCATACAGATGTAACAATTTTACTTAGATGAGCAGATCAAACAATTGAAGTTATCAATTACAAAATAGAAAGTACTTTAGGAAGGACTTTAAACAATGTCTTAGTTATCACTCATAAATTTGTCAAATTAATTGAAAAAATTTCGGATGTACTTAAAAATAAGAGAATAACTTTATGACAAGATATCGCTGCAAAATTAAAAATAGTTATGAATACTTGAAATATACCCATTGATCTATCAAGCATATTTAATAAAGCATTTAGTGATTTAATCGTTAATATAAAATCATTTTCAGGCGAATGATATGATTCTCTTTCTGTCGTCATTAATTCCAATGAAAATCAATGAAATGATTTATCTAAAACAATAGAGGATGACAAATCAAATTTAATCAATGGATTAATATTACAAATAGAAAAAGAATATACGGAGCATTTAATACAAATGACAAACTGAATAAATAGATTTAATGATAATTGTTCACAATTATTGATAAACGTTGATTGAGAAAGTGATAAAATAACAGAAATTTCTTACGAGTATTATTCTCAGTTGCAATATACTATCTCACAAGCAAGTGACGTATTTCCTAATTTTGTAGATAATTCTATGAGTTCCTCGCTTAAAGCAATTGATGATTTCAATACTCTAACTAAGGATTTACAATTACAAATAT
>JBOFTB010000103.1:0-3790 GCA_051651845.1 Mycoplasma sp.
GTGTTCTTCATGAGAATGATCCAAGAATAGAATTAGAAACAAGAGAAGGAGATGTTTCTGATTGTTTAGTTCCATCTCAAATTAAAATGGAATATAAGCAGCTTAAAATAGAATTATTTAAGGCTGAAGAAATTCCCGATATGGATGCAGTAAACTTTTTTGGAAATGAAAAAAAAACATCTCGTCGTTGCCAAGGATATGTTGAAATCAAGTATATGGGAATTACTAAAAAAACAAAAGTAGTTGAAATGGAAAAGGAGATAATTATCTGGAATCAATGTGTGGAAATACCTGTTAGTATTCCAGCTGTCAGTCAGAAGATTGTTATGACAGTGAAAGATCAAGATGTTGGACAAGATGATATTGTTGGTAGTATAGAAGTCAAAATGGATGAAGTTCTCAATTCAGATAAATATAAAAATTTGGTATATGTGGATATTTATGGTTCATCAGTAAATAGTCATGGAGGAATATATGATCAAATGAATTATAATTCAGAAATTGGCTCTAAATGGAAAGGACGTATTTGAATTTGTATCAAAGTAGAGTCAACTGATACACCTGTATGCCAAGTTAAAGAAATTGATGATAAAGATTATTTGAAACAAGTATATCATACTGGGAGATCAAAATGATGGAGTATATATATGAATCTATACTCAGCTTTTTATTTACCTGATGATAAGGAATATGGTTTTAGACTTAGTATACAAGAAATGAATAAATCATTCCCAGTAAAAAAAGCAAAGAATAAAAAAATAGAATGGAATGCAAGTGAAACAATTGTTTTTTCAACTTTTACTGATGATGATAAAGAATTACCTGATATATTCCTTTATTTAACTGACAAAAAGAGGGAAAAAAATCTTGCTTTTCAACGTATACCTTGTACAGCATTAATAATGAATAAAGACATAATGGTTATAAAGTGAATTCCCGAACCTTGTGTAAAAGCAATTAAAAGTATGATGAATAGTGGATGAGTTAAAATAAGAATTTGTGTTGTTAATAAGCAATTAAATAAAAATTTTAATGAGTCATCATTTAAATTAAGTGCACCTGTTATTCAAGGAAAGCAAGGCCATGACGACGATTCAGATGAATTAGAAGACACCTATAAACAAGAAAAACCTGCAGAAGATAAAAGAACTGTTATTCAATTAAAGAAGTATACTGTAATGGCAGTAGTATATATGTCTAGATATTTAATAGCAGCTGATAGGACTGGAACATCAGATCCTTACGTTTCATTAACATGCAATGAAACAGTACAAAAAACAAAAGTAAAAGCAAATACAACAAATGGAATATGGAATGAGGTCAAAGAATTTCCTAATATTGAAATGGATTGAAAAGAACAATCAACTTGGCCTACTTTCCTCCTCCAAGTAACAGATAAAAATAGTATGCTTAAATCTGATAAATTAATGGGATATAATTATGTATGGCTCTGTGATGCATCTTATATTATAAATGAGACGAATGAGCAAAAAACATTGAGACCTAGATGGCATCATTTATTCCTTCCTAAAAGTAATAAAAAGCAGGGTCAAATTTTATGAGCATTCTTTATTTTTGATGACTCACATTTAAATATGAGGAATAATATAAAATTTAAACCTGATACAATTCCTTATTCATGTGAAATAAATGTACTAGGCTTAAGACAATTAAAGCCTTTATCTTTACTACCAGTTAAAAAAGCATATATTAAATTTGATATGAATAGTTTAAATGTTACTGGAAATGATGAAGATGCTTTGCAACCTATTCAAACTGTTCCAGGAGATGGTGGTGCTGATCCAACTATTAATACAGTATTTAAATTCGATGCAAGGTTACCAAAAGATGAAATATTTATACCTCAATTACAATGCGAAGTATATGATAATTTATGAAGTGGAATGATGAACTCTTTATTAGGTGTATTTAATATTGATGTTAAAAGGATAATTAAAAAAACAAATATACAAATCGACGAAGACATGAAAATTACAAAAAAGAAATTTGGATGAATGTTAACAAGTGGTTTATTAAAAGGGAAACTATTAACAATGGGAGCAGGTGCAGGAGTAGGGAAGCCAAGGATAGCAGGTCTTCCAAATTTAGGAAAAATAGCAGAAGAACCAAATACAAATGATCAGTTAATCGATGATTCAAATTCTGAACTCCAAGAAAAGCAAAAGCCTTGAATCCCAGATAATTCAAGTAAAATGGATAATATAAGCATACAGAAAAAAGAAATTGATGATCCTTGAATAGATACAAGCTATGATAATAAAGATGATATTGCATGAAATATATCAAATAGCATTAATACAAATTCCTCTCATATTCAGAATGATGTTGATTTAACAAATAATAACGTAGAAATTCCCGATTTAAAAATAGAAAAAAATTTAACTTTACAAGGAGTTGAACTCAATAAAGATTTCCTTACTATAAATAAAGATAATTCTAATTTCTTTGTTGTTTACCCGGTATTTAAGAATTATGTTCTTCCTGGTTTATCAGATAAGGAACAAAAAGAATTTTTAATCGAAGATGAGGAAAAAGCACCAGAGAGTTCTTTATTCTTCAAGATTGGATATATAATTAAAGCAGATGTAAATTCAAAACCAGAAGAATCAAAAAAACATTATAGAAGAATATATAGAGAGCCTTTAGAAAGTGCTAAAGTTCTCGGTTTAAAAAGTCCTTTCATTAGAGCAAAGTTAAAAAGAGGGAAATATGAAGATAAAAAAAGTGATACCTTTTTATTTGATATTATGAGAAATATTCAAAGCAAAATATTAAAAAGATTTATTGATCCAACACAACCACCAGACAATTTACTAGGAGATAATAAAAGTGAAAGTAGTCAAGGTGTCTCTTCTAACGCGAGTAATGTGGGATTTATGGGAAATAAAAATGACCCTAATGAAAAGAGCTTTGGTAGATTTAAAGGATTTATTCGTATCTGTGAAAAGAAAAAGATGGAAGAATATGAAAAGAGCTTAAAGGAATGTCTATCTAAAAATGGAGAATTAATAGCCAAAGAATATAAAAATTTAAATAAGTATGATGAATGAAGAAAAAAGATTCTTTCTAAAAAAGATTTGGTTGTTCGAATTTATGTGCTAGAACTGAATAATTTGGCAAAAAAGGATTGATTAAGTGAAAGCGACCCTTATATTAAGTTATACATTGGTAATAAACTAATCATAAATGAAAAGAAGAATCATCAAGACGATCAAAAGAATTGTAAATGGTATAAATTTTATGATATCCCTGTTGAACTTCCTGGTGCTGCATCTTTAAAGGTAGAAGTTTGGGATTATGATGATTTACTATCTGATGATTTAATAGGAGAAACAATTATTGATTGAGAAGATAGATACTTTGATAGTACATGGCAAGACTTAGTACATAAGCCAGTAGAAGTTAGACCTTTACTTCATCCAGATATTAGTGGCTCGCAAGGTGAGGCATATATGTGGTGAGAAATAATGGATGTAGATAAGAGAAATGAGAGTATTCCTTGGTCTATATCTCCAGAGCCTATTACCCCTCTTGAATTGAGATTTATTGTTTGGGAAACCGAGGATATGGAAATGATGGATATTGAAGGAACAAGTGATATTTATGTAATAGGATATGTTGATATGAAAGATAAACAAAGTACAGATGTACATTTTAGATGTCAGACAGGCGCTGGTAGTTTTAATTGGAGAATGCTTCTTCCTGTTAATCCTCCAGAATCATCTAATATCTTAACAATTCAAGTATATGATAATGATATTTTCTGTAG
>JBOFTB010000104.1:0-1334 GCA_051651845.1 Mycoplasma sp.
TATTGGTGGGGTTGATATTTACCAAGATGAAGCTGAAGAAGATGATGAAATAGAAGATGATGAAACAGAAGATGAAATCCCTCAAGAAGACATCAAGGAAATGGAATTAATTGAAGATGATGATGATGATGATGATGAATCTATAGATTATGATGATATAACAGCGGATGATGATAAAATACAAGTTATTATCCCATCACAAGTAATTCCAATAATTAAATTTTCATTTTTTGAAAATGGAACATTAAATGAATTATTTTGACCAAATAATTTAGAATATTTAGTTTTAACTACCCTTCAAGATATCATGAAAAAATTGGTACCTTTAGTTTCTTCCAGTTTATATTCTAATGCGGATAGTAAGTGAGCAGATGATTCATTAAAAGCTGAAACAATAAGAACCTATGAAAAAAACAAGCATAATACAATTCTAAACCAAGAAGAAACTGGAGAAGTATCTTCAAGTGGTGTTTCTTTATCAGGAAGTCAAAGTAATGCGACAACAAATACATTAATCGATACCAATTTAGGGAAAATATCTTCCGTTAAAACAATTAGTGATACATCTCTTCAAAAAAATGATACTGATCAATGATCTGATATTCCTATGTATGAAGATAATGCATTTACAGAAGAAGATAAAGAAGAATTAAATGATGGAAGTAATGTTGCTCCTTCAGGAATTAATCAATTGACATCAAGTGTTACATCTGAATTGCATTTAGTTTCATCAACAATAGAATCAAATACTTCTGAACTTTTATTCAATTTAAGTTCAACTGTTGATTATTCTTCTCCAAATGATGATACTTCTGATAATTTTACCTTAAGATTATTAAAACAACTAAACTTAACAGAAGATTCCCTTATTTCAGATGAAGAACTTGCAAAAATACCATATTATACATCAAGAGAAAAATGACGGAATTTAAAAGTAGAAAATTTGAAAAAGCCTATTTCTTTTAGTTACTCTGTTGTGAAAACAAATTTTTGAGGATGACATATTTCATTAGATATTGTAGTTGATGGAGGAATAAGTGATGATTGAATCAAGGTATCCTTAGTTTTAAGAATAAGTGGCAAAAATATTAAATGAAAAGAAGTAAGAATAAGAGGAGGAATTGCAAAGGCTTGAAATACCGTAATGAGAATTGCTGATAAGTTGGTAGATTTAATGCAAGAAATTGAAAAACAGTGAAAAAATGAAAAAAACAGTTTATTGAGTTCGATTATAGCAAATATTGATAAAGTTATTAATCAATTGGGCTGAAATATCGATCTCGGTAATTGATTCCAATCTCCTTTAAATGGATTAATGGGAAACATCAAAGGGA
>JBOFTB010000105.1:0-1096 GCA_051651845.1 Mycoplasma sp.
AAACAACAAATTCTACAGTTGTTGAATCAAAATCCTATGAAATGTGCGATTGGGCTGAATCAGATTATACTATTGTTGAAACATACAAGTTTAGTTGGGTGATTGATTGAAATCTCGAATGCAATAAGTTAAAAACTAGTTGAATAGGGACATCAACATCTTTAGGACTATTATCGGGTGCAATTATTTATTCTCTTTTAACAAAGTGCTTTGGACAAAGAAAAATTTGAATAACCGGAAATATAATTTTTATTACCTCATTGATTCTTTGTTTGTTCATTGAGAACTATTATTGATATGTCGTGATGTGTGTATGAAATAATCTGGGCTGCAATTTTATACATTATATAGTTTTGGTGCTAACTTCAGAGATAATCGCACCAGAAAGAAAAAGCTTTTGGATTTCGTTTCTAAGCTCTGGCTGAGGGTATGGTGGCATCCTTTTTAGTTTGTGATTTACTGGAATACAAGATTGGAAATATGTTTTCACCATATGTATAGGTATCTGTCTTATCTCTGGAATTTTGACATTTTTTATTTTTCAAGATTCATTACATCAATTAGTTAGGCATAAGAAATACAAAGAATTCTTAAAAGCAATTAGATTTATAGCTAAATTCAATGGAAGGCTTGAAATATTTAACAAAGAACTCGAAACTGATGAATATAAGACAATTCTTAATCAGATTCTGGAAATTGAGAAAGTACCAAAAATGATACAAGAGACTCCTAATCCTATAGTGTCAAATCCACCTCATCAATCAAGTGACTTAAAAGCATCACAAAGTAAATCAGAGGAAATATGAGTCATAAATGATAATAAAAAGGGAGATTCCAATGACAATCAAGAAGAAAATATGGACAATAATAATCAGAATGCTGAAAATATGCTTCCTGTTGCTATTCAAGAAACAGAACAGAGATTAAATATAAGTGAAAATGACCAAGAAGGAAATTCTAGTGATAATAAAAAGAAAAGTAGTGATCAATTAAATCAACTTGATTCACAGAAAGATACTGCCTCAAAAACATTATCAAATAATACAGGATCAGACTTTAAGCCCAGAAAATTAGGGATAATTGATATTCTAAAGTA
>JBOFTB010000106.1:0-1597 GCA_051651845.1 Mycoplasma sp.
AAGGCGCCTACACCAAAAACAAGAATAAATTCTCCTCATAGTAGATATAGTCTTTATTTAACAAGCTATAATATGAATGACTTATATTATATTAAATTAGAAGACTTTAAAAGTAAGAACAATGAAACTCTAAAACAAAAAAAAGAAAGATATGAATTACGTGAAAATAGTCGACAATGAAAAATTAATCATCTGATTACTATCAGAAATCAAATAATTAAAGAGGAAAATAACAAAAAAACAATAACAAAAAAAAAAAAAAAAACAGATCCGAAAAAGAGATATTCACAAGAAAAACAAAAACCTCACAAACAAAATAAATGAGAAATGATAAAAAAAAAGAATGATAAAATGGTAGCACAGATTGTTCAATACGAATTTGATAAAAATAATATACTAAATGAGAAAATAGAATTCGAAAAAAATAAATGTAATGAGAATAAGATGGATTCATCGAAGAAGGGTGAAAATAAAAATCAATCATTTCAAGAAAACTCATCTGATATCCAACCAAATTATTATCAAACTCAAAGTAATTTTGGTGGTACAATATCACTCTATCAAGAAAAAAAACGATTAAATTACTCAGCTAACCAACAAAGAATCGAACAAAAATTACAAAAACAATCAGAGAAAAAAGAAAAGGAATATCAGATCAATTCCTGAAAAAAAAAACAAAAAGAAAATTCAGTCGCTAACAATCTTTGGCAAAATGAGTTAAATTGAGAAGAAAAAAAGTCGCAAATAATTAAAAAGATACAAGGAAGGCAATTAGTAACGTATAATCTTCTTTTACAAAACTATGACAATCATCTTGAAAAAATTGAAAAAAATAAAAAAAAAGAAATTGAAAAAGAGAATCAAATTAATGAAGTTAATAAACTCAATGAAAAAGAAAGATATATAAAAATGTGAGAATATAAAGAAAAACAAAACAAAATTGAAAGTTTTTGGACAGAAAAAGAAAGAAAAAAGGAGGCTAAAAGGGAAGAACTAGAAAAACTCGAAATAACTCAACAAGAAAATATAAAAAAAATTAATACAATATTAAAAAAAGGAGTGAATGAAGATAATATTAATACTTTAAAAACAGAATTTTCTGGAAATGAAGAAGTTGAAAAGGTTATCAATAACTACATTGAGAAAAAAAAAAATGAAAAAAATGAAAAAAATAAAAAAAATAAAAATGATGCTAATAAATCAACAAATAAAAAGACAAAATTCAAAAATAATACTTCAAAAGATACCCAAAAATATAAAAAAAATGATGATAAAAATATTACAGAAAATAAAAATGAAAAAAAATCTGAAAAAAGTAAAAAAGATGGTAATGATCAAAAAGAAGATAAAAAAGAAATTAGTAAAAATTTAGAAGAAAATTCTGATATACATGATATTACTATATCAAATAAAAGTATAAGAACAGAGAAAAATGAAAATGAAAATGACTTTAACGATAAAGAAAATACAAAATTAACCGAAGAAGAAATAAAAACTAAAGTAAAAATATATTCCGAAGAATTAAACAACGATTTTTTAAATTTACTTCAAATTGAGAAAGCAAAAGAAAAAGAACGATTAAATACACTTAATAGAA
>JBOFTB010000107.1:0-24534 GCA_051651845.1 Mycoplasma sp.
CATTTGTAATTTGGTTGTATAACATTATTGTGCTCCCTTGTACGATAAGGGGGCACTTTTTTTACGCCTTTGGCAATTAAAAAGTGCTCCACTTATATTTTACAATAAGTGTTGCACTTAATAATTCAATTTGGGAAAACACCGACCGGTGTTTTTTTATATATTTAAGTTATTGCTTACTAATGATTGAGATGTGATTCTTTAAATTTAACAATTTGTGAATTTAATTTACTTATAGCCAAATCAATTGAAGTGTTTAAGTTATCACTTCTAGCTTCTGCAACAATTTTATTCCCAACTTTAGGAGTGATTTGAAGGAATGTTTTAAATGAATTTTCTTTATCAAATCTCACGAGTTCCACTTTAACTTCTTCCCCAATTCAATCGAATTTATCTAATTTTTTTAATTTTTTTTCAATAAAATCTTCTACTCCAATTGGTTTATCCATATCTATATATCTAACGTTGAACAACATAATAATACCTCCGATGTTCTCGTTATGATTATAAAACAAAATAAAAAGAATTGACTATTTACTATCTTTTTTTGAACCTATTTTACGTTCTTCTTTATTGATTAATCTCTTAATATTATCTTTATGTTTGATTGTTAATATAGTGGCACAAATTATAACTATTGAATTAACAAATAAAATTCAATAAATACCATGGCCGCCAATAATTAAAAGATTATCAATCGAACTTTGTGCTAAATATAATCAGTTTAGCCCTGGTATAAACAATAAAATAACCACAACTCAAGATGTCAATATACTTGAAAGACTTACATATTTTGTAACTTTCATAATGATAAATCATAAAATGAATGCTGTTAACCCGATCAATGGGCTAATACAAATTGTAAAAGCACCCAAGCAACTAGCGCCCTTGCCACCTTTAAATTTAAAAAATATAGGATAGCAATGACCTATAACTGAGAATAAACTTGTGATATATACTAATGTATATGGGTTGAAATCTTCTGTAATAATTAAATAATTTCCAAGGGCAAAATGAGCCACTGTTCAAATTATAAATGTTGGTAACATACACTTAGCTATATCTAATAGTAGAACAACTAGAGCAACTTTTTTTCCATAAACACGCAAACTATTAGTTGCTCCAACATTTTTAGATTCAAACTCTCTTAAATCTTTTTTAAAGAAAACTTTACCAATTATAACTGATCATAAAATGCTACCTGATAGATAACCCATTAATGAGCCGCATAATATTATTATTGTTATTGCAATTTCAAAATTCATAATATTTATTATATAACAAATAGATTTTTTCTTATTTTTTCTTTTGTTTTGCAACTAAATTTGAAGATTTATCAATATTTTTGTGTAAAAATGTACTATTTTTTGTAGATTATATATAATATAAGTGTGATAAAGTGGGGGAAAGTGTGTTTCTAGGTTCGTACAAACATCAATTAGATACTAAAAATAGACTTACTATTCCAAGTAAGATTTTGAATAATATCAAATCAAAGAGTGTTATTCTATCTAAAGGATTTGATGGATGTTTAGAATTAAGGACTATTGACGCTTTCGAAGCTTATAGTGAGAAAATTATGGCTTTATCACAAAATAAAATAAAAAGTAGAACACTTCTTAGACAGTTACTAGCAAATGCAAATGAAATTGATATAGATAGTGCTAACAGAGTGTTAGTTCCATCTAATTTAATTTCAGAGGCGAAGTTATCAAAGTCAATTGTAATTATTGGTTTAGGTAATAAGTGTGAAATATGAGATGAAGTTGCTTATGAAGAATTCAAATCAAAATCTGATAACTTGTTAGAAGAATTAGCAGAAAGTCTTGATGATGAAAGTTTCTAACCAACATTATAGTGTTTTAGCGGATGAATTAATTGACAACTTAAATATAGTTGCTGACGGACAATATGCTGATTACACTTGTGGAAGGGGAGGACACTCACAATTAATACTTGATAAGTTAAATGATTCAGGGAAATTATTAGCGATTGATAGAGATTTAGATGCAATTGAATTTTTAAAAAAGAAATTCGAAGGTAATCATAAAATCACACTAGTTAAAGGTAACTTCTCAAACATTAAATTGATTAGTGAAGAAAATGATATTTCTGGTTATAACGGAATTATCGCTGATCTTGGTGTAAGTTCTCCTCAATTAGATAATATTGAAAGAGGGTTTAGTTATCATGGTGATGCAAAACTAGACATGAGGATGGATCAAACTCAAGCAAAAGATGCTATTGAAGTAATTAATACATACCCAATTGGTAAATTAATTGAAATCTTTAACAAATATGGTGAGTGTAAGCATAGTAAACAAGTTGCTTTTAATATTTCTAAAAAAAGAGACATTGCGCCAATTATTAAAACTAGTGAACTAGTTGAAATAATTAAATCTTCAATTCCGGTTAGATTCTTATATCAGGATAAACATCCGGCTAGAACTTACTTTCAGGCCATTAGAATTGAAGTTAATAATGAAATTGAAGAAATCAAAAAAGGTATTATAGAAGGAATTAATTTGTTAAAGAAAAATGGAAGAATGATTATTATTACTTTCCATTCACTTGAAGATAGAATAATTAAGTCTATATTCAAAGAATATACTACAAATAAAATTCCTAACTACATTCCTATTGAAGAAGAAATTCCGTTTAAAATAATTAAAACTAAAAGAGTAACAGAAGAAGAGATTTCAGAGAATCTAAGATCAAGAAGTGCAAAACTACATATTATAGAAAGGAACTAATCAATATGAAATTAAATACTATATTAACATTCAATGACAATAATATTGGGATAGTCCTTTTTAATGATGAAAAAATTATTTTATTTCAAGATAAAGTCGCATTAACAAATAAGTTAATTATTAATGGGTTAATTGTAAATCCTAAAATAATTACTAATCTCTTACAAAAGATGATAGCTGATGCCGAGAGGTTCACAAAAACAAAAATTACATCAGTTAATGTTAATTTCGATGTGACAGATATTGAAATCAAACCTTTTAAACACACTGATGTTAGGCTGAATAGTGGAATATTTAACAAATTACAATGGGATATTATTAAAAATGGTTTTAAGGTTGTTCAAGGAGCAAATAAATACATATTTGATGTAAATTACGATGCATGATATGTAGATGGAAAAAAGCAACTTCCAACTGACAATAATATTGTAGGTACTAAATTAGATGTTGAAGCTAATATGTTGCAAATGAATAAAGTTACATATAATCAATATGCAATTATCCTTAAAAAATTAAACTTGAATATTGACTACATGAAACCGATGATCTGTAGTTTTATTAATTTAATTAGACATACTAAACGTGATTATCATGAATTATTCGTTTATATAAATAAGAGTCATATTTCAATAATGTTAACAGATGGGAATATCATTAGACGTTGTGTTAATGATTCATCTTACGGATTAAATTCTTTGTTTGAGAGAATACAAGTTGCAACACAACTTGATATGGAATACATAGAAACTATGCTATCTAATATTTGATCTTATTTTGGAACTTTGAAAAATGTAAATATTATAAATTCTTTATCAGAGTGTAAATTAATAGCGACAACCACTCAAGCGAATTTGATAGATGACGTTATTCAAAATTTTATAAAAGAATTGACACATTTCGTGGAAACTAATGCTAATTTCTTGAGGGCTAATTATGATATTAATGTATCATGTATTAATTATTTAGGTTTTACAAAATTAACATCACAAATGTTAAACCATGTGAATATACACAGCAAATTAAACAATCAAGTTGTAACAAATGATTATGCAATTGAATATGGCGATGAATTTACACAAGAATGATTATTGATTAATTCAGTCATAAGAGAAAAGTTGTCAACAAATAACAACTACACAACAAATAAAAAAGAAATCAAAACATCAAAATTGATTAATAAGGAGTAACTATGGAAAATAAAGAAAAAAAATTACATTTAGGTCTAATGGACGAAATAAGTGAGGAATTGAATTTTGATAATTTAGTCAGTGAAAATATCCAAACTACAAATATTCCGGAGGTAAGGAATTTGGACCTTTCCTTAAATAACGAATACTATTTTTCAAAAGAAGAAGAAATTGAAGAATTATTTGATAATCTAGGAGATTTTAATTTTGAAAGTCAATTAAACATAAAGGTTCTTGGAGTTGGTGGTGCTGGTAATAATATGCTTAAATATATTGCTAATGGAACGAGCATAAATAAAAAAAATCTATTTGCTATCAATACTGATTATCAAGTTTTGAAATCTCTAGCTTCTGGTTTAAATATTTGTTTAATTGGTAAAGAGGTAACTCGAGGTTTGGGTTCTGGAAGTAATCCGGATATTGGACGAGAAGCTGCTATTGAATCACTGGATACAATTAAAAAAATATTAACTGGTACAAATCTTTTGTTTATAGTTTCTGGAATGGGTAAAGGTACAGGTACTGGTGCAAGTCCGATCATTGCTGAATTAGCGAAGGAAATGGGTATTTTAGTTATTTCATTAGTTAATTTACCTTCTATTACAAATGAAGGTAAAAATATTTATGAAAAAGGATCTAATGGCTTAGATGAACTTAGTAAACATGCATCTGGTATTTTAACAATTAGTAATGAAAAACTATTCAATGATACAAATGGGAATATTCCAATATGAGAATCTTTCTTGTATGCTAATCAGGTAATTTCAAATGTGATCAATGAAATGATTAACTTAGTAACTATACCAAGTGAAATTAATGTTGATTTTAACGATATGAAGAATTTCTTTAATAAACAAACAGAATTTCAAGTAAATTCTTTCACTTTCTCTAATGAAGAAGACATTATTAAAAAAATTAATGAAAAATTAAGCAATGAAATCTTCCAAGACTCTTTAAGTGGTGCAAGTAAAGTTATTATCAACTATAAACTTAATCCTAAAGTAACTAATCAATTTATTAATGATATTAGAATAGCACTAGAAGAAATAACTGAGAATAAAGATCTTGAAGTAACATATGCAGTGGCATATGATAGTAATATTGAGTATGCTACAATGTCAATCATTGCAGCTACTAACAGAACAAAACCAAGTGATAATAAATTTTCTTTTAAAAAAGCTCATGAAGAAGGTGAAAAACAATCATATTCTCACGATGAAAATAATACATTTATAAAACATGTTAATCCTTTTCATGACAAGGAAGAATTTAGAAACTTCGAAGATAACATTGAGCAATTAGAAGAAAAAAATAAGGTAATTTTTGAAGAAGTAACTGATGAAGTAAAAATGACTCCTACTAAATTGAATAAAATAATCAATAGAACAATTCAATTTAATGGACCATTCAATAAAAAATAACATTTATCACAATATTATCGATTTAAAATATAATTAGTATATTCCTAAAAAAAACATCTATAATAAGATTGATGCATTTATTATAATAAATTCACTATCGAGGTAAAAAATGACTTTTTTTAAAAAAATGACGATATCAATATCATCACTTGTATTGCTTGTTGGTACTGGAACAGCAGGTTATTTCATTTCGGATGCAATTGTAAATAAAAAACAAAACAATGATCTTAACAATGACGCTGTAATTCATACTTTTGAAGAATTCTTTGAAATTAATGATGAAACAGGAGAGTTGCTTGGTTTAAATGAAATTAAAAACACTCCTGAATTTAAACAATATATAGAAAAAGGTGACAACGCAATTTTTCAAATTCCAGAAAAAGTGGACGGTGTTCCAGTTAAAGCTATCTCTGAAAACACTTTTAAAGGTGTTCCATTAGTTGGGACCGTTATTATTAAAGGGAATGTCGATACCATCGCACCTAGAGCTTTTGCTAATAAAAAAGATATAAATTTTATAAAAGTTGATTCTAGAAAATATGAAGATACAACTTCAAAAACAGGTGATAAATGATGAACTGGTTATTCTAGAAATGGATGAGATAAAATTAACTATGCTGATGATTCTTCTATGTTCCAATTCAAGGATAACGCATCAACTGGTAGGTGAATAACTGGATTTACACCAGGTAATGAGCAGCTATCTGACCTTATTATCCCTAATACAATTAACGGCATTGAAGTTAGTGGTATTTTAAGTGAGGCCCCTACGCCGGGTGAGTCTTTTGTTATTGGTGCATTTAGTAAAGAAAAATATACCTTAACTGGTTCATTGACTGTTGATGCCAAAAAAATAGACCAAATAGCATTTTTTGGTCAAACTGAATTGAATGGCACTTTAACTATTGGTTCAAATGTGGAAGAAATTGGTTCTTCGGCCTTTTCAGGGTGTAGCAATTTAACTAAATTAGATATTCAGTCATCAAAATTAGTGAAAATTGAAAATTCAGCTTTTTCTAGTTGTTCAAAAATATCTGGCGATGTAATTATCCCTGACTCTGTAAACACATTGGGAAGATCCATCTTTAGCAATTGTACTTCAATTAATTCTATCAGTCTTAAAACCGAATATAAGGTTAGTTGATTTGAAGGTTTTACTACAAGTCAATGAGATGATAAAATCATATACCGTGACGGCTCTAAAAATCCTTCAGAATCACTTGAATTTACTACTACTGGTGATGCAACAACTGGCTTAACTATTACAGGTTACCAAGTACATGAATACGAAAAACATGGTATTATAATACCTGATCAAATCAATGGTATTGACGTAGTGGCCATTGGAGATAATGCATTCCAAGATGGGGTAGGCAAACCTCAAATCACTGGTAAAATTGTGATAGGTAACAACGTTGAAACTATTGGTAAATCTGCATTTCAATCTCAATGAGCTTCAACAGAAATTACAATAGGAAAAAAAGTTAAGACAATTGGTGACTCAGCATTCAAAGGGTGTGGCTTCAAAAAACTGACTATCCCTTCAAGTGTTGAAACTTTAGGATCTAATTTAATTTTATCTTCTGGTAGTTTAACAGAATTGAATTTTGAAGAAAACTCTTCACTTAAAACTATAGGTAGTTCAGCGTTCGCAAGATGTGATAATTTATCAGGAAATATCACTATACCAGAAAGTGTAGAGTTAATTGGTTCAAGTGCATTCTCTGATTGTACGAAAATTGATTCATTAATAATTAATAGCAAAAATACACTAGAAATTAAAAATGCAGCATTCAAAGGTTGTATTAACTTAGGTTCTAAAAATGTAGACAAAACAATAATGATACCTGACATCACTACATCAATTGGTGAATCCGCATTCTCAGGTGTTGGGTTAGATGGTGAGATCACTATAAAAGTAGATTTTGAATTATATAAAAATAAAGAACAATGAAATCAAGGTTGTACTGCTTTAATACTAAATCGTAACTAATAAAACTTTAATTAAAAAATAAAAAACAATGTTCACATAGCTAACATTGTTTTTTTATTTTTATATAATACAATACTGAGTATTATTTGATAATAAACATTTTACTCACTTTTAATACTTCGTTATTTTTTTCATTTGTCTACTCATTTTATATCTAAAAAATAAAGTGTTTAAAATTAAAGTAATTTCACTAAAGGCCATCACAATTGGCGCAAGAATCACTGGTACTATACCTAAAAATGCAAGTGGTATTGTTATTGTATTGTACCCAAATGCTCAAATTATATTATATATAATCCCTCTTCTTGTTAGTTTTGTAATTTTGAGTGACTTATAAATATTTATAATGTCCCCATTTACAATATTTATATCACTTACATCTTTTGCTGATTCATTTGTCTTTGAAATTGAGATTGCTAGATCAGCTTTCTTCAAAGCGATTAAGTCATTTATTCCATCACCAACATAAGCTACCATTTTGCCATTGGATTTTATTTGGTCTATAATGTCTCCCTTTTCACTTGGTTTAACATTGCTATAAATATTTTTGATTCCAATTTCATTTGAAACAAATTTGGCATTTTCTTGGGTATCACCTGTAATTAAATAAGTTTCAAAATTATTTCTATGCAGATATTGCACAACTGCTTTTGCGTTTAAGTTTAACTCATCCTTCAGTTCATATATCGCCACGATTTTATTATTTTCAGCAAGAGCTAATGTCACTATTCCTGGTGTTGGCGTAAATTTAATGTCATATTTAAAACCTGCATTAATTAATTTCTCAATTCCAGATATAACATATTGTTTTGAATTATAGCTAGCTTTTATCCCAAAGCCAATCTCCTCATGGTATTCACTTAACTCAACTTCTCTTGCGTTGTTGTCTTCTAAAAAAACTAATAAACTCTCAGCTAATGGATGGATACTTTGTTTCTCGAGAGAGTACACAATATCACTATATTTATTTTTTTTGTCAGAAGAATTTATCACCTTTAATTTTCCATGTGTTAATGTTCCGGTTTTATCAAAAGCTACTGCATTTAAATTTTTAATTTTTTCAAATATTTGTTTAGTGTTAAAAATAACATTATTTTTAGAGGCGGTACCAAGTCCAATCATTATTGCTAACGGTGTCGCTATTCCTAAAGCGCATGGACAAGCTATAGCGATCATTGCTATTGAAAAGAATGTTGAAGATAATAAATTAATTGTAATATAATTGGCATCACTTTCTAAAACAAAGTGTGGAATATCTTTTCACTGACTAATTCCGAGTGTCTCTTGTATTTGAAAACCAAAGAAAAAATTAATGATAAATGCAATTATTGCTAACAATATTAACAAAGGAGTGAATCATAAAGATAACTTATCAGCTATTTTTTGTATTTCTGGTTTGGTTGCTTGTATTTCATGCACTTTATTAATTATTGAAGAAAGTACTGAATCTTTGTTATCTACTGTAGTTTTTATAATCAATGTTTTTCCTAAATTTATTGTTCCTGCAAAAACCATATCATTAATATTTTTAAAGACTGGTTTTGCTTCACCCGTAAGTATTGATTCATTAACATATGATGAAATATTAACTATTGTCCCATCAGCTGGAATTTTTGAGTTATTTTTTATTTCAATATATTGACCTTTTTTAATCTCACTAGATTCTATCTCAGTAGTTTTTTTTGTTTTAAAATTATAAATAAATGCTTTTTCAGCTTGTAATTTAATTAATGAATGCAAATCATTATTAACTGTTTTCTGAAGGTTACTTGTAATGTACTCACCCAATAATGCGAACGAAATAATTGATGCACCAATTTCAAAAAAAGAAGAATAATCTGAATGCATATCACCATTAAAATCTAATGTACTACCAACCCTTGTTAATATAAATAACGCTATAGATCAAATGAAACTTATGATTGTAGAAATAGAAATCAGTGTACACATACCGATCTTTTTATATTTAAAAATCTCCTCATATGTTCATACATAATACTGGTAACCAAACCCAAATTGCACAACAATAGTAGCGAATAAGCTATACCACTCAAAATCAGAAGATCAATTACTATGATCAACTTCAAAGAACATAAGTAAATGTTCTATCATTAATGGCAATGTTAATATAAAAGCAAGAATAATTCTAATTAAATGCCAATTACTCTTAAATCAATTTTTTTTAATATTTAACGTCATATAGTCTCCAATATATAGATATTTCTCTATATATTATACACAATACATAGAAAACTTTCTATGTATTTAAATATTTTTACTATTTATAATTTGGTTTGGACTTATTTGAAGAAATAATGGAAAAAATAGTAATAATTAAAACTAACCCAACAGCCGTCGGAATTGTGATTGAAAGAATTAATGGTAAATTATCAACTTTTGGAATTGTAAATTTCATACCAAAAGATTTTGGTAAATCTATAATCGTTCCATTTGAAAAGTGTTTATCAACTACAAGTTTAAATAAGATTAAATTATCGATAATCCTATATTCTGTAATTGTAAAGTATGTATCGCTTGGAAAATACCTTAAATCTATGAGTTGGGCTAAGAACTTCTTATCAACTAACTTTCCACCGGGAACTAAGTTAGTGTGGAAATTAACCAATGTTAAACCCTCTGGTAGTTCTTTATATACGATTTCTGAATTATAGATAGATTCCTTTTGCAAATAATTATTATATACATGAATGGCATTTTGCTCCATCTCCGCCTTATTTGTTTGTGGATTTTGAGATAAAAAAACAGTAGACATACCAGCGGCTATTATGGCACCTAAACATAATGAAGATGTTTTTATAATTTTTTTAAATTTATTCATATAATATATTTTATTATATTTATCTTATAAATAAACTAAATAATTCTATAAAAGTGTTGAGGTTCTATTTTCCAGTGGAACCAAATCCCTTTTCGCCTCTTGCAGAATTTGACAATTCACCCACTTCTTCAAGTTCAAACACATGTAATTTTCTTAAAATACATTGAGCTATTTTTTCATTCTTTTTGAAAGTATAACTATTTTCCCCGTGATTGTATACATGAACTACAATTTCACCTCTATAACCATTATCAACAACACCATTGTGTACTGCTATATTATATTTTGTTGCTAAGCCAGATTTTGGCATTATTTCCAATCAGTATCCACTAGGAAGCTCTACAGCAACTTTTGTGCTTATGGATTCAGCTCCATGTGAAGGAACGATTGTTTCTTTCGCACAATATATGTCATATCCAGCGTCCCCTATTATAGCTGGTGTTGTTAATCCTATAATTCCATCTTCTAATTTTTTAAATTTTAATTTCATAATTTCCTCAATTTTTTATATTATAGAACAATTTTTGATATAAATATTAAAATGCTTGATACCACACAAATAAAAGTTATTGTGAATATTTCAATATTAATCTTAGTAATCCTAGGGTCTTTTGTGTTTCTTAAGAGATTAAAAATAGAAGAAAAGGGATATAAATATTTATTTATAGTTTATACATTCTCTTGGATTGCTCCAATGCTATTGAGAGCATATTCTGGGACAATGCAAAATGCTATTGATATTGATTTTACATGAATTGTTCTAGCGTCATATGGAATTATAGGCATTTTCGCAAGAACATTCGCAGATTTTTTTAACTTTAAATTCAAGAAAAGAAAAATGTTTTTATATGCTAGTGGAATTATTCAACTAGCATTATATATTCCTATTATAATTTTGCCAAACACTACCACAAGTTTATTACAATCAATAGGTGTTGGAATAGGGGCTAGTTGCATAGGGAGTTTTCAACTGTTATTTAAAGAGCAATATAATAGAAAAAATACATTTTTAACTGTGTCTATTTTATCAATCCCACCTATTTTAGCTGATTTATTAACTGCACCTTTACAATCAATTGTTATATCAATTGCAAAAGTTGACAAGGCAACAGATCCTGAAATTTTAAAATACTTATGAGTGATAGGTATTATATTCGCATTTGCTGCATTTATAATGGTGTTTTTTGTGAAGGAAAAACAGAAGAAATTTGACATCAAGTCAGATAACTACTTTAAGTTTTCAACAGATGGAGTAAATTTTGTAATATTGTGTTCACTTGGTGTTTTTATAACTTTTATAAAATTTGCAAATTCAGGTTCAGTTGGTACTCTTCACTTGCAAACACTTGGTGATATATCAGGTTTTGATACCACATCATTTGAGGGGTACTTATCAGTTATTTTTAGTGTGTTTCAATTAATTGGTGGCGTCATCGTCGGTACGTATTTAGTGAAACGATTTAGCAATATAACCATTTTTCTAATGGGTTCAATACTTTGGTTCACATATACTATAGGGGCAATGTTTACAACTCACCCTGTCGGATATTTTGTATTGCATAGTATGAATGGCCTTGCATATGGAATTCTCTATAACTTTATCCTTGGAACAATTTTATCATCTAGTTTTAAAACTAAAAAAATTACTCCAATGGGAATATACCAATCATTATTAGCGGGTGGAATAGCTTTGAGTACGAGTTTCACACAGTTAATAAGAAACAACCTTAAACTTGGTGACTACTATATTTCAAATATAATAATTGATTCAATTATACTTGGAGCAATTGTCATAATGTTTGGCCTTTATTGATATTATAATAAGCGAATCGATCCATTTAAGCAAAATTTATATAGAATGAGTATATAAATTTTGTATGTAAACTTTACCTTTGTATGTTAAAGTCCTTCCTTTTCCAGTTTTCCTAATAAGCTCATTTTTGAGTAGAAATGGTTCAATTTTTGTCTCTATATATAATGATTCCAAATCTAATAAACTTGATAATGTCTTTATACCTAAAGCATTATCATTGTTATGTAAGTGATTTAGATATTTGATATCAATTTCTTGTAGTCCTTTTTCAAAAATTTTCAACCTCTTAAAAATTTCATTAATAGTTAAATTCTCATCTGTAATTTTAAAGTCATGTATCCTTTTAATTAAATGATTGGCTATCCTTGGCACGCCCTTTGAATTGTTGCTTATTATATCTAGTTCATCTTCACCTAAATTCAAATTTAAAAAATTTATAGTTTTCTTAACAATCATATATATTTCATCGTAATTATATAAATCTAAATAGAAACTTATTCCAAAACGTTCCTCCAATGGCTTTGGTATTTTATCAAGTCTTGTAGTTGCTCCAATTAATGTGAATTTAGGTAATGTAACTCTGGCAGTTTTTGAATTATTATTTTTACCGATAAGTATATCTATTGAAAAATCTTCAATTACACTATATAAAGTTTCATAACATTCAATGGACATTGCATGTATCTCATCAATGAAAATAAAATCACCCTCACTAATTAATGAAATAAAGTTTATTAAATCAATATTTTTCTTGAGATGTGTGCCTTGTATAACCTTTATTTTTTTATTAAATTCATTGGCAATTATATTTGCTAAAGTTGTTTTGCCAGTTCCAGGTTCTCCATGCAATAAAATGTGATCTAATGTAACACCTCTCTTTTTAGCTGAATTCATATAAACAAAAAGATTTTGTTTTAATTCTTCTTTACCTATGAACTCATCAAAATTTTCTGGTCTAAAGTTGAGTTCGTTCATGGCTTAAAGCAATTACTTTCATTGCGGTTTTAATCATTTCTTCTAATGATTTTCCACTTTCATACTGGTTCATACCAATGGCAATATCATTTTTATCATACCCTAATTGAGATAGTGCCGAATTTAATTGATCCTTTTCAAGGTTATGAGTATTTTGGGCATAGTCAGTTTTATCTAATATTCTATTATATTTATCCCTTAAATTTATAACTATCATACTGGCCACTTTAGCACTAACCCCTTTTATTTGTGATAGTGTTGAATAATCTTCATTCATTACAGCTGTAATGAAATGTTGATACCCATAGTTAAGTATGTTGGTAGCAATTCCACAACCAATACCATGAACTCCTAATAAATCAATAAAGATCGACTTTTCTAAACTATTTGTAAAACCATAATTTTCACTAATCAAGTAATTCTTTTGATCTAACTTTTGAACTTGATGAACATAGACCTTCATAAACTCCGCTTGAATGAAATCTTTTTCATTAAATATTTTTAATTTTCACCCCATTCCATTGCAGTCTAAAATTAAATAATTTTTATTGACATATATTATTTTTCCATAAATATAATTTATCATCAGATACCTCCAAATATAGATTCAACAAAAAATAAAAAAATAGATAAAATATTGTATAATAATCTTGCAATATGCCAAAGAAAGTAACTGACTTATGTCTTAATTTGTTACCGAGGTGTTATTTTTTATTTTTATTAATAAACGATAAACACCTTTTACTGTATGTAAAGGTGTTTCTTGCATATTGTGCTGAAAGGATGTATTTTGAAACCGATTATTCAAAGAAAAGAACAAGAAGTAAAAGAGTTATCTCAATTATTTGACAGTTCTAAAGCATTCATTCTATTCGAATATAAAGGTATTAACGCAACTGCAGTTACTGCCCTTAGAAAGCAATTATTTGCAAATGGATCAAAAATGAGAATTATTAAAAATAATATCATTACTCGTGGTCTTGCTGCAAGTTCAATTACTGAATTTGATGGAATGTTAACCGGTCCAAATGCGATTATCTTCGGTTTAGAAGACGAATTAAGTATTTTTAAAGATTTAAGTCAAGTTCAAAAAGAATTAGACTTTATCAAAATTAAAGGTGCTTACTTCAATGGTAAATTTGTTACTGCAGCAGAAGCTGCTGCATTAGCTGCTATACCAGGTCGTGAAGGACTATACAGCATGTTACTATCATGCTTACAAGCTCCAGTTAGAAAAGTATTATATGCTTTCAACGCTGTAGCTGAAACTAAAAACTAATAAAAAATATTGGAAGGAATTAAAATGGCTAAATTAAGCGCACAAGATGTTATTGCATCTTTAAAAGAAATGACTATACTAGAAATTAACGATCTAGTAAAAGCAATTGAAGAAGAATTTGGAGTATCAGCTGCAGCTCCTGCAGCAGCAGCTCCAGCAGCAGCTGAGGCTCCATCTGAAGTTACTATTAAATTAGTTGATGCTGGAACTAACAAAGTTGGTGTTATTAAAGTTGTTAGAGAAATTACTGGATTAGGATTAATGGAAGCTAAAGGTGCTGTTGATTCAGTTCCATCTGTAATTAAAGAAAACATTAAACCTGAAGAAGCAGCTGAATTAAAGAAAAAATTCGAAGATGCTGGCGCTAAAGTAGAAATCGCGTAGTTTAATTAATAATTAAATAAAAAAACTTCCCAAAAGGAAGTTTTTTTATTGTCTATTTAGAAGAAAACCCTTCTTTAATATAAGACATACATTGTCTTATATGATCAATGGACGGAGCTTCTACATCTTTTAACTTATAATCTATTTTTAAATTTTCATATTTAAATTGTGCCATGTTATGGAATGGTAATATTTCAAATTTAGTCATAAATTTTAAAGTGGAAATTAATTTCCCTAAAGATATCAAATCTTCCTTATCATCTGTATAGTTAGGTAATAGGACTTGTCTTACTCAATAATTCTTTTTAACTTTTTCTAAAAACTTAATGAATTTTATTTCATTTTGGTTATCTGTCCCAGTTATATTCTTGTACTTGTTGTTATTAATGTGCTTAATATCAATAAGTCAAAGATCAACATTATTAATTAATTCAATAAATTTCGGGTTATCTTCATTGAAGAAAAAACCAGAAGTATCAATTGTTAGGTGGATTTGTTGTTCTTTGCATTTATGACTTAATTCAACTAAAAAGTCTAAATGTAGAGTTGGTTCACCACCAGAGATTGTAATTCCGCCCTTAGTATAATAACCCTTATTTTTATTATATAATGCAATAACATCATCAGTTGAGATTATATTTGCCTCATCGGAATCAAGATTTCATGATTCAGGATTATGACAATATACGCATCTTAACGGACACCCTTGTAAGAATATAACTAAACGAACACCCGGACCATCAACTGCCCCGAATGTTTCGATTTTAAATTGTTTAGCTGTAATTGAATTATTCATTCTTACATTTTAGAGTGAAAAGTTCTATTGATAACATCGTTTTGTTGTTCTTTAGTTAACTTAACGAAATTAACAGCATAACCACTAACTCTAATAGTTAATTGTGGATAGTTTTCAGGGTGAGCTTGAGCATCTAATAAAGTATCTTTAGTGAATACATTAACATTTAAATGTTGAGCTCCTTTGCTAAAGTATCCGTCCATCATACTAACTAAGTTGTTAATTTGAGCTTCGCTTGTTTTTGTTTTTGACATAATTTGTACCTCGTGTTTTATATTAAATTATACCTCTATTTAACAAAATGCAAAAATATTTTTATTTTTTATATTTTTTTTCAATTTTAATTATAATGAATAGTGTTGATTAAGGAAATTAGTCAAAAGAGGTAAAGAAAATGGACAAGAAAGAATTTATCCAATGAGAAGGTTTTGAAACCGGAAGTTGATGTAAAGAAGTTAATGTTAGAGAGTTTATTCAAAAGAACTACACACCTTATACTGGTGATGATAGCTTTTTAGCTCCTGCAACTGAAGCTACTAACCACTTGTGAAATGTAATAAGTGAATATACTAAAAAAGAAATCGCTAACGGCGGTGTTTTAGATATGGATACTAGAGTATCTGATATCCATGTATTTGATGCTGGCTATATTGATTCTAAAAATATAGAGATGGAACAAATCGTTGGTTTACAAACTGATGAATTATTCAAAAGAGCTTACATGCCAATTGGTGGAATTAGAACTGCCCAATCAGCAGCTGAAGCTTATGGATTTAAAACAGATCCTGCAGTTGATGAAATTTATGAAAAATATCGTAAATCACACAACCAAGGTGTTTTTGATGCATATAATGCAGAAATGCGTTTAGCACGTAAATCACACATTATTACTGGTCTTCCTGATGCTTATGCAAGAGGGCGTATCATTGGTGATTACCGTAGAATTGCACTTTATGGAATTGATTTCTTAATTGCTAACAAATTAAAAGATAAAGCAAATCTTCCAAGTGTAATGACTTATGATGTAATTCGTTTATCTGAAGAGTTATCTGATCAAATTACGGCTCTTAAAAAAATGAAAATTATGGCAAATAAATATGGTATTGACATTAGTCAACCAGCTAAAAATGCTAAAGAAGCTGTTCAATGATTATACTTTGGTTACTTAGCAGCCATCAGAGAACAAAATGGTGCTGCAATGAGTATCGGTAGAACTTCATCGTTCTTAGATATCTATATTGAAAGAGACCTTAAAAATAAAGTTATTACTGAAATGCAAGCTCAAGAATTAATTGACCATTTCGTAATGAAATTAAGAATCGTTAAATTTATGCGTCCACCTGCATACAACCAATTATTTAGTGGTGATCCAGTATGAGCTACTGAATCAATCGCTGGTATGGGTTTAGATGGTAGAACATTAGTTACTAAATCTTCATTTAGAATGATTCACACTTTAGCTAATATGGGTCCAGCTCCTGAACCAAACCTAACTATTTTATGAAGTGTTAATTTACCAGAAGAATTTAAAAAATTCTGTGCTAAATACTCAATCTTATATTCTTCAATGCAATATGAATCAGATGATTTAATGCTACACACTCATGGTGATGACTATGCAATTGCTTGTTGTGTTTCTCCAATGAAAGTTGGAAAACAAATGCAATTCTTCGGTGCTAGAGCTAACCTTGCAAAAGCATTACTATATTCTATTAGTGGTGGTTATGATGAACTTCATCCAGAAATTCACATGGGTCCATTAACTGAATCAGTTGACAAAACTAAACCATTAGATTTTGATGAAGTTTATGATAGATTCAAAACAATCTTACGTTGATTAGCGGGACTTTATGTTAATACATTAAACGTTATCCACTATATGCATGATAAATACTACTATGAAGCAGCTGAAATGAGTTTATATGACTCTAACGTGTTCAGATTCTTCGCAACTGGTATTGCTGGTCTTAGTGTTGTAGCTGATAGTTTAAGTGCTATTAAATACGCTGAAGTAACTCCTAAATTTGAAGGAAACCAATTACTTTCATTCGAAACTAAAGGTGACTTCCCTAAATACGGAAATGATGATGATCGTGTTGACTTAATTGCTCAAGATATCGTTAAATTCTTCATGACAGAAATTAAAAAACACCACACATATAGAGATTCATTACCTACTATGTCAGTATTAACAATTACTTCAAACGTTGTTTATGGTAAAGCAACTGGCGATACTCCAGATGGAAGAAAATCAGGTGAACCATTTGCTCCAGGAGCAAACCCAATGCATGGTAGAGATAAAAACGGAGCTATCGCTTCATTATCTTCTGTTGCAAAAATTCCTTTTGCATATGCAGCTGATGGTGTTTCAAATACATTCTCAATTGTTCCAGATGCACTTGGTAAAGATGGTGAATTTGTAATTCAACATGGAGACCTTGATTTAGATGCATTAGGAATCTCAATTACAACTGGATGTCAATCATGTGGCGACTGTAATTGTGACCCTGAAACTAAAAAGAAAAAGTAATTATTTTAAATTACTTCCTCTAATATTTTGGATTTCTTGATTCGAAGATTTATATAATTTACTTTGAATTCGCTTATTATATTGTTGATACAACTTAATTAAGTCTAATTCATATATATAATCCGAATCATCTCGATATCCTCGAATAATATAATCAATCCCAAGGTCTTTTGATAGGTCTGGGATTGTTTTATTTTTACATACTACAATCTCAACAAAATCATCTAATCTATTTAATTCAATTAACCTTTTTGCAAATTGTTCATCAAATGAATTTTCATTCTTATCTGGATTTTGAGCTATAGCAATAATGATCCTCTTAAAACCATCACTGATAGCACTTTTTATTACATCAATATGACCTTCATGAAAAGGGTTAAAACTCCCTGGGAATATGCATGATTTCATTTTATTTCCCTATTTTATTAGAAACTAAATCAAGCAAAATGTTTGGTTTTTCTCATTCTATACAATAACCACAATTTTGAATGGTTAGTATTTCAGATTTCTTAATAAAACTTCTTAGTAATTTCAAATCAATCAAAGGGTTTTTATTTCCGACAATAATGGTCGTTTCTTTTCCTAGAGTTGAAAGTCACAAAATATGTTTATTCAATTCTTCGTATCTAAATAATTGATCAAAAACTTTATTGAAAAAAAGGTTGGAATTTGATAAGATTTTTGATTCTTGACGCATCACTTTCTCTCAATTTTCATTTTCTCTGAAATTATTTAGAGAATGACAAAGGTACATATATTTATATATTGTGTGCTTTATAGTTGTTGGTAATAATTTAGATTTAATCGTCACACCTTGTCGATGCGAGAAGTTATCTAAAGTATTAATTAAGATTATAGAGTTAATATTCTCTTTATATTTGCTATGTAAGTGTCTAAAAAACATTGCTCCAAATCCAGAAATTATAATGTTGAATTTTTTATCTTTAAATTTACTTAAGAATTGATCTAATTGTTCTAATAAAAATTCCATTCTAAAATTAATATGAATATCTTTATCAATTTTTCACTCAAATGATTTGATGTTGTATTTTTTATTTAATTCAATTAAAAAGTCATTGCATTCATTTTGTGATGGTAAAAAGTCATGTATGTACAGGTTTATAATATTTTTTTTCATATACTAATAATATATCATAAAAAGAAAAGTTGTATTTCTATTGTATAATATTGTTACTATGGCAAAAAATAATAAAAAAAATAATTCGCAAAAAAACTCTAATAAGTCAAATGCGCAAAAACCAGCCCAAGTAAAAGCTACTAATGACTTACTTAAAAAGTACGGATTAGAAGCTAATGCCGCTGTTATCACTAACGAAACTAAAAAAGGTGATGTAAGTAAACAAAAAGAAAACATTGTCAAAAAAGAAAATGTTAATGAAGAAAAACAAACTATTAAAGCAACATCTGAAAAAGAAGTGAAATCTGAAAACACTGAAGAAGTTACTAGTGGTGTGGATTTAATAGGGTGAAAAAACCCTAAAACTTATTTACTTAATATAATGTATGGTATCTTCATGGCAATTAGTGATGCTATCCCTGGATATAGTGGCGGAACTACATTATCAATTATTGGCTTTTATGAAAAACTAATCACAAATTTTAAAAATATTTTTGCACCTCCAGTTAAGAAGGACTTTTGAAAATATTTATTATGATTCTTACCTTTTGCAGCGGCATGAATAGGTGTGCTAGTTGGTGTAATGAAACTTGTTGATGTTATCGGTGCTGCTAATATGGGTGTAGTGCTTGTGTTCTTATTTGGGACATTCTCATTATTTTCTATTCCGATTTTTTATTTAACTAATAAAAATAAGATGATTAACTTCAAGGAAATGAATTTAAAAAGTGAATCAATGGAACCCAAATGAAATCTTTCTGTGATGATCGTTACATTCTTAATAATTATAGGTTGTGGTATTGCTGCTAGATTTATCCCTGAAACAAAATTAGCTAACGGAGATGTAATAAATGGAGTAACTTTTGCACAAGGTGGACCTATTGATGGTTTAAAAGATATTTCAACTGATAAAATAATTATTTTCTTATTAGTCTCTTTATTGGCTGGATTTGTAATGTTAATCCCTGGTTTAAGTGGTAGTTTAGTTCTATTCATGACTGGTCTATATCCACAAATTTCAAGTGTTATCAATGGATTATTCTCTGGTGATATTGGTATGCTGCCTTATTTAATATTAATAGGTATTGGCATTACACTAGGGTTGATATTATCTTCTTTAACTGTTAATTTTGTTATTAAGAAATGAAGTAAAATATTCTATTCAATTTCATTCGGTTTTGTAGTTGGCTCATTTATTGCAATATTCATCTCATTGAGTTCTCATGACTATTCATTCTTAAGTGATCCACTAACTATGGGTCTAAGTATTGGAATGATTCCAATTGCAATTATCATAAATGTACTAATTTTAGTTATTTTAAATGAAACAAAAAAAATTAATTATCCAAAATATAGAGTTTTTAATAAAGAATCAAATAAAATTCTAACTAAGAACTAATTAAAATACATTAAAGTTTAATATGTGGTATAATCTTCATGTATAAAGAAAGAAGTAAATGTACTCACCTGATACTACTTAAATGATAGTATAGGTATAAGCTTTAATAATAGTGTTAAAGTTGTGTGTCATTTTCTTGTGATGCACAACTTTCTTTATACAAGAATATATTGAGGTATAAATGGCTGATAACAGACCAAAAGAAAGTTCACTTCCTATAAATGAAGCTATTAGGGTTAAAAATATTAATGTTATTGACGCTGATGGAAACAACTTAGGATTAATGAAAACTTCTGATGCTTTAGTGCTAGCACAATCTAAAAACTTAGATTTAGTACTAATATCGTTCAAAGATAATAAAGCAATTGCAAAAATTTTAGATTATGGGAAATTTAAATATTCTCAAAAACGTAAACAAAAAGATGCAAAAAAGAATCAAACTGTAATCAAAAATAAAGAAATTAAGGTGAAACCATTAATTGGTGATCATGATTTACAAGTAAGAGCTAATAATACAATTAGATGATTACAAAGTGGAGATCGTGTTACATTCATTATTGAATCTCGTGGTAGAATGTCTACTAAACCTGAATTTGTTAAAATTGTTTATGATAAATTCATAAATTTATTAGATGGACACGGTAAAATAAGCACTGAAATGAAAAAAGTTAATAACTTTAGATATGAAACAGTAATTGTACCAAATAAGAAATAGGAGTATGTAGTGAAAATTAAAAAGAAAACAAAAAGTTCTGTTGCTAAGAGATTTAAAATTACTGGTAATGGAAAACTTAAAAGAAAACACGCTTATAGAAGTCATATGGCGATAGGCTCTTCAGTTAAACAAAGAAGACAATTAAGAAAAGACGGACTAGTTCATGAATCTGATGCAAAAAGATATGAACAATGTTTATAGGATAAAAGGAGATAATAAATGAGAGTAAAAGGCGGACCTACTACTAGAAGACGTAGAAAAAAATGGTTAAAGGCGGCGGAAGGTTCGTGAGGAACTAGACATACGTCGTACAGAATAGCTAAACAAACAGTTATTAGAGCAGCTGAATATGCATATAACGATAGAAAGAAAAGAAAAAGCAATTTCAGAAAACTTTGAATCGCTAGAATTAATGCAGCTGTTAGAGAAATGGGATACACTTATAGTGATTTCATGCACCAATTAAAAGTTCACAATATTGAAATCAACCGTAAGGTTTTATCAGAACTTGCAATTAACAATCCTTCTGAATTTGAATTACTTGTTAAAAAAGTAATGAAATAATAAGATATAATAATATATATAAAAAAATATCACTAATTTATAGTGATTTTTTTATAAAAAAAGGTAAATGATGTATATAAAAGAAATCTATGATAATTGAAAATTACATAAAGATGCTACAAATTTAGAAATAAGATTTAAATTTTTTATATCTTTAATAAAGATTTTAAATGTAAAAGAACTTCTCTATAATGAGTTGGAGAATGAAAATATAATTTCTGATCTATCAATTGTCACAAAGTGAAAAACGTTAAATATTGAAAAATTAATCAATGAATTTAAAATGATTAATGAATTTGACTTCGTTGAAGATGTAGAAAATGAATCTTCTAATATACAAATAAAAACTATGTACATCATTAAACAATTATTTTTTGAATTAAAAAAAGCAAATTATAAAAGTAGTGAAGTTGATGTTAAATATGAACCAATAATATTTAAATTAGCTAAAGAAATTTTTAATTCAAAACAATTAGAAAGATGATGTTCAACATTTTTTACTAAAAATTCAAATGGAAATTATAACAATTTATCAAAATCATTAATCGAATATGATTGAAGGATATATTTTAGGAATAATTATGAACTTAGAACCATGGTATGATATTTTGAAAATATGTTATTGAATTTAAAAGAAACATCTGACTGATTTACTAATCTTAGTAAATCTAATCAAATCGACAGACTGATAAATATCAATATAATGAACCACTTGATTGTTTATGCTCTAACTGATTTTTATATAAAATATTATCGTGAATACTACAAAGCTTCTAAAGATGATATATATGAAATTATTTTATATTCAATTGATAAGTCAATCGAAGAAAGAACATTTGCATCGAGTTGCTATCAAGCAATATCAGAACTTTTAAATTACCTCATACTTTCAAAAAGAATAACTGAAAATGATTCTATGATACAAAATTTCATTCGTGTAATTGAATCTTCATGTTCTCAAAATAATCAAAATAAATTCAAAAATATCATATTTGATCTAAAAAATTCAAAATCATTTGAACTCGAAAGAGAAGACAATACAATAAAAATAGATAAAACTAAAGACATTAACCAAGAAGAGTGTTCAGAAAAAAAACCTGATAAGTATGAATGTGAAATAACTATTGATAATCATAAAACTAATAAACTAAATTTTAATGACATTATCTTACAAGATGATATACCTATGAATATTTTTGATTTGGAAGATGAAAATGATGAAAACTCAGCACAACAATTTGTCCCCACTAAAAGAATATCCCAGAATAGATTCACCAGTGATTTTAGTTTTATCAATGATGAAGAAGATGAAAATGGAGTAGAAAATATAGTTAAGGGGCAAGATGATGAATAAAATAATCGAACTAAAAAATGTATGTCACAAACTTAATGAAGTAATTTACATTAAAAATATCAATCTTTCTCTGTATAATAACCAAAATGTAGTTATTAAATCATTTGAAAATGATAATGTAACGTTATTTATTGATTTAATTGCAGGTAATGTAAAGATAAACAGTGGTGAATTATTATATGGCGAATTTCAAGATAATAGATATTTCTTAGGATATCAAAATTTTGATGGAATATTAAATAGAGAATTAGTTATTGGTGAAATTATTAAAACTTTAATTAAGTCCCAAACAAGTTTAAATATTAATCAGGTTGAAGTTGATGAACTAATCAAAATTTTAAGTTTAGAACATTATTTAAATGATTTAACAAGTAAAGTATCACAGGATGTAATAAAAGCATTAAATTTACTTCTTTTATTGATTATTAGACCTAGAATTATTTTACTGAATAAACTTGAATTAATTGGATCTAGTAAATTTCAAATTTCAGCTCTTGAATATATAAAAAACTATTGTAAAAGTTATGAAATTAGTATGCTTGTTTACTCTAATGAAGAACTAATTGCAAACAACTTTGCAGATCGTTTGATTGAAATAGAAAATGGTTGCATAATTAAAGATACAAGCATTAAAATGATTGAAACATATTGTAATAATCATGTTGATAATAATACAGTAAAATTTAATTTAGAAGAAGATATAATTGAGGCTGTCAATTCTTCTAATATTCCATTGGAAAATTTTACGAGAGATTTATTCGATGGGTCGAAGCAAGAAACTTTAAATTACCAAATTATAGATGAATTAGTTTATGAAAATCAATGCAACTTGAAATCCAAAGGGATAACTAAAGAATTCGAGCCAAAAGAGAAAACTGAAGAATTTGTTGAAAAATTTAAAGAAAATAATTTTGATAATGAAGTTATAAATTCTCAAAATGAAACTGATGAGTTAAAATCAAAAGTTAATGTAGAAGAAACTCAATTAGACCACAACCAAGAACCCCTTATCTCTCAAGATCAAATTACAACATTTGAAGAAACAATTATCGATTCTCCAGAGTCAACATTTGAACATAAGATTGAAGAACTGGTAGAAGAAACTCAATTAGACCACAACCAAGAACCCCTTATCTCTCAAGATAAAATTACAACATTTGAAGAAACAATTATCGATTCTCCAGAGTCAACATTTGAACATAAGATTGAAGAACTGGTAGAAGAAACTCAATTAGACCACAACCAAGAACCACTTATCTCTCAAGATGAAATTACAACATTTGAAGAAACAATTATCGATTCTCCAGAGTCAACATTTGAACATAAGATTGAAGAACTGGTAGAAGAAACTCAATTAGACCACAACCAAGAACCCCTTATCTCTCAAGATGAAA
>JBOFTB010000108.1:0-1063 GCA_051651845.1 Mycoplasma sp.
GAATTAGTTTCAATATCCAAACTAAGATCAATTTCAACATTATCTTCTAAATCATCTACTAATTCAATGTTGTCCTGTTCTAACTTTTCATAAAGTTTTGTAACTTGTTCAGAATCAAAATCTAGTTCATTAAGAGCAACAGCAACTTCTTGAATACTCAATTTGCCATCTTTCTTACCTCTTTCAATTGAATCGTTAAAAGCAATATTTGAATCTAATTTTAAATAATTTTTTCCATCTATAATCAAATTTCTTATAGTATTTTCATTATTTTTTAAATTCGATTTTTCTTTCATTTTAATAATCCTCCAAAATTAAAAACTCCCGTTTCTTTTTTACACTTAGTTTCCCTCTGCATTCAATTTGCTCTGGCATCATATTTATTATATTTTCATTATTTTTTTCATATTCTTTTTTTACAACTTTGATGTAATCATTAAGCTCTTGAATCGTGCTCATAAAATCTCTGCTTTCATTAATAATTTTAGAAAATCTTCCCATATCTTCTGCATTCAAAATTGTACGAAACACCAAAAAATCTAACTTTCCCCCAGAATTTAAACGATTAACTAAAAATTTATATATCCTTCTATTCCATTCTGAGCTAAATTGACTTGAATCAATATTTTTTAAACCTAATCAACATAATCAGGATTATTATAAATAAATCTAGTAATTCCTTCTCTTGCTTTAATAGCTCTTGAACTAAACAAAATATTACCTCTATCAACTTGATTCTTATATAAAAATTTATCCATACCTTTAGCAATTTTTCTACTATATATTTTTTTCTTACTTTTTAATAATATGCCATCTCTGATATTTATAAACAATATTCACTTCTCCAATACCTGCTTCATCGGAATCAAAAGATATCACAACATCACTTGCATTCCTAGAAATAAGCCGAACCTGCTCCTGTGCAAGAGAAGTTCCAAGAACAGCTACAGCATTCCAAATTCCATTTTGATGCATAGCTATAACATCCATATATCCTTCACACAATATTAAAGTTTTACCTTTGCTATTTTTGGCAAAATTTAAAGCATATACACCAAAACTT
>JBOFTB010000109.1:0-1130 GCA_051651845.1 Mycoplasma sp.
ACTAAGACTTGAGTCGATTTGAAAAACTTTTTAGCTAAAGTTTGAGTAAATATCAGATCTAATTCAATCAATTGTAATTCAAAAATTTTGGATAATATCGCCTATGTACAAAAAAACGCCTATATTGAATGAAAGAAAACGCCCGAACAAATTAAAGAACTTTTTAATTCTTTTTGAACTGATAAAATCTTCTATTTTGAAAGCTTAAGATTCGTTAAAGAGTTCTTTGGAATAAGTGATCACTCATTTGTTCCTTCAAATAAAGGATTGAAGCCTTTTGAAGACTATATTGCCAAAAGAAACGAATATAATTACTGTCAAGAAACCTGTATAGATTTATGTAGATGTGTAAAACCTTGTTGCTATGCGGGATATGTTAATTGTTGGGTGTTATTGAAAAGCGATATGATTTGTTATTGAGATACTTCTACTTCTCAAGTTGGTAAAGGTGCATTTTGGTTTTTTGGTAAAATAGAATATGATAAAATGAAAGATCAATATTTAGTTGTGAGAAACGATTCTAAAAAGATTGTTTGAAAATTCGAACATTCATTTCAAAGAAATGATTGGTATAATGAATTGAAATGGAGAGTTGAAGAATATCGAAAGAACAATGAAACTGATACAAAATATAATAGCTTCGCGAATCAAAAAGATAATTGCTTTGGGAAATGGTTTGTTGATGGACATGATTATTTTATTGAATGAAAAAAGGAACTACTTAAAGCTACTCAATCAGTTTTCATTACTGATTGGTGGATGAGTCCTGAATTATTTTTGGAAAGACCTGTAAATATGGATAAATATGAAAAATTGGCTCAAGATGATACTCTAGATGTATCAAATGGGAACAATTTAGAAAGGTGATGTGAGATCTTTAAATACCTTACTTCAAGAGGAGTACAAGTATATATCTTGGTTTTTGGTGAATTTACTCTTGCTTGAACATTAAATAGTAAACACACAAAGCATATGTTGATGAATATGGCTCAAACAAATAAAAATATCCATGTTTGAAGACATCCTAAAAAAAGCTTCGATCTATTGTGGTCACATCATGAAAAATTAGTAGTTATTGATCAACATATTGCTTTTATTGGAGGATGAGATTTATGTTGGGGGAGATACGA
>JBOFTB010000110.1:0-5030 GCA_051651845.1 Mycoplasma sp.
TATAAAACTACACTTTAAATATTAGAAAATTATAAAAAAATACCCAAGCTCGTTAAAAAGCCTGGATATTTTCTATCCTTATTTATCTTAAGTGTTATACTTTAGTTAAGTGTTGCACTTTAGATTTCATTTTAGGAAAGGATACATCTACTAAGTAAGTGTATCCTTTTTTACATAGGTAAGATTATCCTTCTTTAGGTTTAGTCTCTTCCTTTTTAATTTTAGGTTTTTTAATTATTTCCTTTGGTTCTTCTTTTATATCTTCTGACTCTTTCTTTTTAGTAGGTCTGGAGATAATTTTAGAGAATCCAGTAACATCCAAAAAGTCACCAGGAGTGAAATTAATAGCATCAATTTTATCTTTTCCATCAATATTATCATCTTTATCAGGAAGTAAGAAGTTTAGAAGTACTGCAATGATTACTCCAACCCCAGTCCCAGATAGTGCAACACCACCAAGTATGTCAGATGGTAAGAATGTTAATACTGTTCCACCAAGACCAGTAATTGCTAGAACTGCAACAATAATAATGTTTTTAGCTTTAAACATATCAAGTTTAGCATTAATCATAATTCTTAAACCATTAATTGCAATCATTGAATATAATAACATTTCAATTCCGCCAAGTACTGGCTTTGGAATTGCCGATAATAAAACTGATATCGGTGCTATGAATGAAATACATATAGACATAATAGCAGCTGTAAAGATAACTCAAACAGATGCAACCTTAGTAACTGATATTACAGAAGTGTTCTCTCCATATGATGTGTTTGCAGGACCACCGAATGCAGCTGATACCATAGTTGCTACACCATCACCAATCAGAGTTCTATGAAGACCAGGTTTGCTGCCAATGTAATCTTGACCTGTAATATTACCGATATTAACATGGTCTCCAACGTGTTCTGCAAGAGTTACAATTGCAAGTGGAACAATTGCTAAATATGCTTCAATTTTAAATTCATTAACTGTATTTACGGTTCACATATTAGTAATATCTGGATATCATTTTCATAATTCTGGACTCATTAGCGTTGTAACTCCGGCATTTTTATCACCATATAATAAGTCAGCAAGACCTGCATTACCAGTACCTTCAGCAATTCCCCAAACAATTAATGAAACAACAACTCCACCAACTATCCCAAGTAAGATAGGGATAAGCTTTCACATTCCTTTAAAGAATATCATTGCTACAACAATTACAGCAAATGTCGTTACTGAAATGGCAATTAATGCCCATAGGTTACCGATGTTTGAAGAATTAATTTCTCCAAATTCCTTAATAAAAAACTCTGGATTCAAGTAAGCATCTTTAGCTGCATTACCAATTAATCCTCATCCAATCATCATAATCGCAGGTCCAACCACAATTGGTGATAATAATTTTTTAATAGTTTTAGCTGACTTTGTAAAATAAATAATCATTGCCAAGATTACATATATTAATCCTACTAACATCAAACTAAAGAATACATTGTATCCAGTGGATGTATATAGAGTAGTCATACCACCTAAAAAGGCAAAACTTGACCCTAAATAAATTGGTGTTTTAAATCCGGTAATAATTAAATAAAGTATAGTTCCGACACCAGAACATAGAAACACAACTTGAATTGGAATAACTTCTGTCCCTGCCTCAGCATTAACTAAAATAGGTACAAGTATGTTCGCTCCAAACATCGCAAAAACATGTTGGAATGATAGTAGTAACAATTTCCAAAATGATTTCGGGACTTGATGGACTCCAACCTGTAAATTAACTTTTGTAGTATCTTCCATAGTTTCTCCTCATTTGTGGGTATTATATTTATTCTACATAATATTTCATAAAAATCAAGTTTTTATATAGTGAATTTCATTTCATTATGAAAATACTTATATCGCTTTTTAAAGCAAGTTAATATAAAATAACTCCTTACTAAGGATGCAATGTATAGACCAACAAATGTTTAGAATTGAAATTTATGCAAAGATAACCATATAAAAAATTATATAATTACTTTATTATTGAATTAAATTTAGGAGAAAATAATGAAAACATGAATAAAAGCTACATTAGGCATTTTAGGAGGGTTAGCTGTAATTGGTGCTACAACTAATATTTATTACGCGATTGTTGGGAACAACAAAGAGACACCAAAACCTGAGGATGTTACACACGTTGAGCCAAAACCAGAAATACCAAAAAATTTGACTGTAAATGGTATTACTGAAACATTCAATAGTTTTAAGTCATATGAAGATTGAATGGGAAATGAGCTTTTCTTTTTAGATACTTTCCCTGGTAAGGAATCAAAAATAGATAAAAATACTGATGACACTAACTTTGAATTCATCAGTGCAACTTATGAAAAGTCTAAAGGTAAAGAAGAAGATATTATTGTGACTTTTAGTGCTGATAGAAAATTTGATGCAAACAAGAAAGTTGTATTAGCAGAAAAAGGGGAAGAGTTCCAATATACCACAAAAATTAATGGAATAAAATACGGTTCATTTTTCGAGTTGGCAGAACAAAGCACCTCATCAACAACAGTTATTGAACTAGCTGAATTACTAGGGATTGATGAATCTGGAGAGAATGGAACAATTGATCCAGCAAATATTGATAAAGTTTTATCAGCAGATAGTATTGCATCTTTTGAAAGAACTGAAGCAATCTTTACTGTTAACAATTTTAAGGTAGAAGAAAATGGAATGGCAACCTTCTTTATTTCTGCTTCACAATTCATTAACGATAAAAATGAAGTTGTAGATGATATGGAATTTCCATCTAATGCGTTAGAGTGACAAACTTCGAAAGATTTTATTGTATCTTTCATAGAATTAAAAGATCGTAGTGAAGAGAATTTTTTAGCTTTGCATGAATTGACAGAATTATTAGGGATTGAAGAATCTGAAGATAATGGAATAATTGATCCAGAAAATATTGATAAAGTTTTATCAGCAGATAGTATTGCATCTTTTGAAGGAACTGAAGCAATCTTTACTGTTAAAGATTTTAAAGTAGACGAAAATGGAATGACAACCTTCTCTATTTCCACTTCACAATTCATTAACGATAAAAATGAAGTTGTGGAAAACATCAATTTTCAATCTGGTACATTGGAATGACAAACATCAGAAATTAAATCCTTTATAGCACTAAAAAATCGTAGCGAAGAAAATCTTTTAACTTTAAATGAACTAAAGGAGTTATTAGGGATTAAAGATAATACGCAAGATGAGTGAGAAATTCCATCTGAAAATATTGAAAAGATTTTATCGCGAGATAGTATTGAGTCTTTTACTGGAGCTGAACCAGCATTTGCAGTTTATGACTTTGTTGAAAATGGGGGATCTGCAATTTTTAGTATTGCTGCATCGACATGTGTGAATGTTGATGGACAAGTATTAGAAGCTTGACTAGCTGCAGAGGGGCTATATTGAGAAACTTCTGAAATTTTTTCTACTATATCATTAGTTGAAGAAGAGTACCAAATAGAGAAATCTTTAAGTGAGCTTAAAAATTTATTTAATTTAGACGAACAGACAGGGCTTGGTTCTTTCAATTTTACTAATGCTAAAGATATTTTATCTACTAATAGTTGTGACTCTTTCGAGTTAGCATCTGAAGTGGTTCAATTCAATGTAAGTGAATTTAATATGGGTGAAAATGGTTTAGTTTATTTTAAGATTTCTTCAACACACTATGTTAATGATAAAGATCAAGTTGTAGAAAAAGTTATATTATCTGAAAGTTTGTCATGACAAACTAAAGTGGAATCAATTTAACCTGAAATATTCAAATTATAATATTAATTCAAATGTAGTTTACATTTTGAACCATAATTATCAATACAAATAAGAATGATATTATATAATAAATTATAAAGATACATTATTGGAGATTCGAATGAGAACATGAGCAAAAGTAACTTTAGGAATTATTAGTGGACTAGTTGTGTCAGGTGGTATAGCCACTAACATTTATTTTGTATTAACAAAAGATGCAAATAAAATATCCACAATAGAAGATATTTCTCAACCATCTTTAGAGTCAGGTGCTCCAAATTATGTATCATTAAATGGCATTATAAAACATTTCTCAGGTCTTGGCTCTGATTATGACAAGTGGCTTGGTAACGGATTTTTTGATTTAACTTCATTCCCAGGTCAGAAAAGTCTTTTTGGGGATAAGGTACCAGAAAATAATACCGTATTTAATTTTATAAGTGCAGACTTTGCAGAAACTAGAAGTATAACAAAGAATATTGTCATTACTTTTAGTGCTGATAGAAAATTTGATGCTAATGGTAAAATGGTTGTTGCCGGTACGGAAAACCCCTTTGAAATAACTGCGAAAGATTTTATCACTTATACAAGATTTGATACATTTATTGAAGGCAAAGATACTGCGCCAACTAATATTGATTTCGGTGACATTAGAACATTTTTAACAGGATCAGAAGATGGCCTTATCATCCAAAGAGAAAGATTAGAAGAATTTATTACTCTTAATAATTTTCCAAACGAAAAACAAATTCAAGAACAATATCCAGGAGAAGTCCTTGAATTAACATATAATGGACCTTTTATTATCCCGCAAGACATATGAACTTATAAAGTTAGATTTACAACTAATTATTATTTTGATACTAACGGAGCTCTTATTTTTGCCGGTGGTGAATCAGAGTCTGAATTTGAATTTCTTGTCGAATATAATGATGAAGAAGAATTAGATATTGAATTAATTTAAACTATCTTTTTTATTGAATATTCTTTAAGTCTGGAGTCTATATACTAAACATTATATTTTTATTAGTTATAAATACACATATCTCACCAAGATAAATGTAATACTTTAGAATATAGATAATTATATTTAATTATCTTTGTTATATATAATGGCAACGTAAACAGTTTTGTGGAAACTCACAATAGGATGTAAGTCCATCTATATATTTATAACATATAATCTTGTAGGTTTTCACTCTCCGGAAACAATATAGCTAATTGATTTATGATCGTGCATCAATTGCGAACT
>JBOFTB010000111.1:0-4132 GCA_051651845.1 Mycoplasma sp.
AGTTCGCAATTGATGCACGATCATAAATCAATTAGCTATATTGTTTCCGGAGAGTGAAAACCTACAAGATTATATGTTATAAATATATAGATGGACTTACATCCTATTGTGAGTTTCCACAAAACTGTTTACGTTGCCACGCACCCCAAAGTATGATATATTTTTTTATAGATATAAGTTAAATTTGAAAGGTATCTGTTCTATTATTAAATAACCCTTTAATAATTGATTCATTATCTCAAGCTTTTTCAAGGAGATCATCAGAAGTGCTAGATAACTTATAAAATACTTTGTTTTCAAAACGCTCTTCATTCTTGAATATTTCTCTTATTTTCCTTCATGACTTTGTTATAAAAACAGAATTATCTAATAGGTTAAATAATGTATCTTTATTAAATTCAATTGAATGAGTGGTATTTTTGTTTTTAATCAAAATTTCATAGTTTATTTTAGTTTTATCTTGTTTATTCACTAAAGTTTTAAATCAAACTATATTGAAATCTTCTTTTAATTTTGGTTTAATTAAAAACTCCGGATCATTCTTAGTGTAATCAAATGATAATGATGGTCTTAAACGTTCTTTTGATATTTTTTTCTTTATATCAGTATCATCATAAAGTTCTTGTTTTCTATTATAAATTTGCATTAATAGATTTGCATCTACTTCTGATTTACAACCAGTGTTCAATGGTTTTATACCTAAAATATTACTATATCCTGATAGTTTAATTGGTTCTTTTAATTCATCACTAATTTTATTGCTTAACTCAGACTGCAAATCATATAATTCAATTTTATTTTCAATTCCATTATTTTGACAACTTCTATCAAGAGAACGCGTATCACAACTTCCAAAAACACAAACTCTTTCATACTCTTTAGAGACTTTATAGAATGCACTATAAAGATCTACTTCTGTTTTGTATTTACATTCTGGTTTAAATTTATTCATTGTTAAAAATCATTTTGAATGAATGTCATTTATACATGGATCAAAAAAACCGCTAAATACATTTTTAATGTTGCCATCATAAGTGAATGCGGAGATTTCAACCAATATATCTGCATTTTTAGAGTAAAACTCAAAATCTACAAAAATTATTTTTTCTTTAAATTGGCTCATATGTATTCTCCTTATATGTATTTTTATTAATTGATTTATTTTAAAGCATGAAATATAAACTTATAAATTAATCTATATATATAAAAGATTGAGGGGCATGTTTAATTTTAAATGCAGATAGTTCTAATGGCTTATCGTATTTGATTACATTAATTAATTTATATGCAACTGCAATATTTTTATTCAAATAATATTGATCAAATAAATTTTTAGATACACCACCAAATTTATTTGTAATTTTTCATAAATTTTTAGGGGAATCAACTAATGTATCAGAAACTTCAGCTTCTCCTACAATCTTCATAATAGGATGTGTTGAATAAATAAATATTTTATCAATTTTTCTTCTTGTTTCTGTTTTTCTAAATTCAAAAATTTTTTCTTTTATGAAAATTTTTTCTACATATTCTGGTTTAATCGATAATAAAATTTTGCACATTGATTTTTCCTTCTTTAAGTATTTTTTTAAATTCTTCATTATTATATTTAATTTTATATGGATGATATTTAAATAAACCATTATTATTTAACCATATCCAATTAACATTATTACCAGCTCCGAAAAAGTTATTATATAACAATTCGATAGCATATATATTTCTTTCTTTGTTATAGATATCCCTTAATTCGTTTTCGGTATAGACTGATTTATTACCAACACAAGATACAAATTGTTCGAAGTCAATAATTGATTTTGAGTTTTCTTTTACTTTTGTTATATTTGAAATGGTACAAAATGATGTAATTACTGATTTAAACCCTTTATTCATAGTATCTGTTGATTTCCTATAAATAAAAATAGTGCTATTGATTTGATAGCCAAATCTTATTCATAAGAAATAACACTATTAGATAGCACCATTAGTTTTATATAAATTTGAGATAAGATATTAATCTATTAATTATCTTTTTTGAATAAAAAATACTTTAAATTTGAAATTTCTTTAATTATTTCTTCTGTATTAACAACTTTGTCTTTTTTAGGTTGAGCTTGTTGTTCTTGTTTTGAGTCCCTTCCAATGACTCCTCGTCAATAATCTTGTCTTCAGCCAGTATGTTCTGGTACAGAAGTCCAACTTTTCGGAACTGAAACCACAGCTTCAGGAGTACCAGTATAAGCAAGTATTGGCTCAGTTGGCATGACCACAGAGTTTGGTATATAGATCGTTCCATCTATTGATTCCAACCCTGAAAGTGCATGTACTTGAATAGTTGTTGTTCCATTAGGTATAGTTAAACTCCCCGTGAAAGATCCACTATTATGGAAGGCAAACTTAACAAGTGTCTTTAAATTCGAAGGTAGCGTGATTGTACCTGCCATACTTCTAAGATTTGCAAAAGTACCTTCTCCAATTACTTCAATAGAATTTGGTATTACAAGGTCACCAATAAGGTTGTATGAGGAATTAAATACACTATTACCAAGTGTTTTAAGATTTTTACTCATGATAAGTTTTCCATCATTAGAGGAGGAATTGAAACCCCATTCCTCAATTGTTATTATATTATCTGGAATAATTAAATCACCAATAAATTTATTTCTTGCAAATGTGTTGGAACGAATTGTTGTTAGTTTATTCCCAATTGTTAATTTACCATCAAAACCAGAATCCATAAATCCTTGGAAACCTAAATTAGCAAGGGAATTTGGTAACGTTAAATCTCCACGAAGACCAGAAGTACCAGCAAAAGCATAATCCCCAATATTTTCAAGTCCTTCTGAGAATGTGACTTTACTTTTAATCCCATAACTATTATGGAATGCGAAAAGATCAATATTTTTCATGGATTTTGGTAAATGTAATTCTGTAATATTACCTCTTAAATTAGCTAATGAACCCTCTCCTAAGAATGTTAAAGTTTCTGGTAAAACTAATGTACCTGATATATTATAACTAGAATTGAATGCACCAGTATCTATGCTAGTGATACCTTTTGAGAACGAAACAGATTTTATATCCTGATTAGAGCTAAATGCATTTCCACCAATTTTCAATACTGAATATCCTTGATATTTGGTCGGGATAGTTATATTACCATTGTTTCAACCATTCTTAGTTGTATAATTATCAGCTAAACCAGTAATCGCTTTTGATGCAACATCAAATTTAAACACATCTCATGTTTCATAATCTATTCTTAAATTTACATCTTTAGTAAAGTTTGCATTTTTAGTATTACCATTTGAGTCATAATAAAAGTCATATGTAATTACAATACTTGTATATGATGAAGCTCCAGTTGAATTTTTCAATTTAAACGTTGTTTTATCAGGGAAAGTGTTTATATCAATATATTCATTTAAAATTGATTTATTAATAACTGCTCCAACTCCAACACCATCAGTTAAAATAGAATTAATTTCTGTGGTAGTTCTTGTTTTGTCATAACCTTGACGATTCACAATTATAGATTCACTTCTACGAACTTGATATTGACCTGCATACCCCTTAATTCATCCTTCTGGTTGATCATCTCAAAAAGCTGGGACAGAAATATTTGTTTTTGAAACTCCACTAAAAATAGAATTTCCAAAATCTTTAATTGAATCTTTAATATTATATGAAGATAATGATAGATTTGTATCATTTGCAAATACAAGGTCACCAATTGCATTAAGAGTATTAGGCATTTCATTCATAGTAACAAGACTAGAACAGTTTGCAAAAGCTTCTTTTCTAATCTCTCTTAATGCAGAGTTATATACAATGGATTTTATACCAGAACCATTAAATGCCCCTTCTTCTATATAGTAAATTGAAGCTGGAATAGTTAAATCAACTCTTAACTGTTTACAGTTCTTAAATGAGTTTTTACTTATTGTTCTAAGTAATGTTGAATTAAATACTAGATTAGTTATATTAGTATTCTCGAATGCACTCTCACCAACATAATCAACTTTACTAGGTAGTGTAATAGTTCCTACTAGTGAAGTAAGATTTCTAAATGCATTATCAGCAATTTTGGTTAATTTTGAAGATGAGTCAATATTTATACCAGAAACAAGAG
>JBOFTB010000112.1:0-2204 GCA_051651845.1 Mycoplasma sp.
TTTATTTATACAACAAATAATCTTAACAATTGGATTTTAGATTTTTATAACACAGCAGATTGTTTTTTTGAATATGAAGGAAGAGTTTATAAATGTATTGGAATTCTGGAATATGGTGCAGATGCAATACTAAGTTTTAGTTTTAAAATACCAGATAGTTGAGAAGAGTGAATGAATAAGAGCGAATATTATACCCATACCTATAGCGTCATTGATAAAATTTATGAGGTACCTTATGAATCAAATTCTTATAAAGTAGAAATGTATTCATTAATTTCACCCAGTTGAAAAGATCATATCAGAATTAAATTTGATAATTGAAAAGGGATTTTCAGAGGTGCGGATGATTCAACAATTATAGACAATGAGATGTCTTATGATAATTGAAGTGAAATACAAACTTTTCTTTATTATGCAAACGATAAAAACAACAAACAAGGATATACTGAATCTGTTATATATTATGTTTATATATTTAATGATGGATGAGGTAAATGAGATTCAAATATAGGTTACTTAACATTGATCGTATGTGCTGAAGGATGTAATTGTAATGAAGCAAATTATTGCAGTGAATGTATTGATGAATATGGATGGAAAGATAATCAAAAAGATAGATGCTATTTAATATCTACATGAACTAATTATTATCATTCTGGTGGAAATATGTATTTACTATGTTATATCACTTGTAATACTTGTTTTGGATGAGGAGATTCAACTAATCATAATTGTGATGAATGCTCAAAAACATATCCTTGAACCAATAGAGGAACAAATAATTGTGTTCAGTCTTGTAGTTCACCTAATTCTTTATTGATTCCAGTTTGAAATCAGTGTTCACAAAGTTGTATAGATGAATATCCATTTGAAAGCAATGGGCAATGTCTCACTGGATGTGAGATTGAGATTCCCTTTTATACACCGGATAAAAAATGCTATAATTCTTGTCCTCCAAGTCATCCGTATGTATACAATAATTACGAATGTTTAATAAAATGTCCCAATGATACTCCATATAATAAAGATAATATATGTGTTGTAAAATGTGATGATACTCATCCATTTTATGATATGACTAATAATAATAATGATTGTGTTCCTCAATGCTCAACAGGGCAATTTACGATTTTTGATCAAGAGAATAATAGAAATGAATGTGTTAATAATTGTCGTTCTCCATATGATTATAGGATTGATGCAATATCTCAATGTGTTAAGCAATGTCAAGATGAGTATCCATATATTTTTATTGATTTAGAAGATAAAGCATGTTACGAAATATGTCCTGCTTATAAACCATATACTCGACCAATAAACTTATGCACATTAAATTGTGAAGATTATAATTGAATATTAGAAAATAAGGAATGTATTCCCTCCCTTCCTTTAATTAATGTCAATTCCACAGCATATAGTACTAATGTTACTCTTCAAGAATTCTTAGATTTAATAGATGAAGATAATATAAAAAAACTATTTGAAGATGATAGGATTATTATCGGTGATGGTTTTGTAATTGATCTAACTTGATTGGATAAAGATGAAGTGAATGCATCCAATAGAATAAATACAGAATGATTAGAATGTGAGAAAATAATGAAAAAACTGAATATGATAGACGAAGAAGATCAAGTAATATTACTTAAATATGAAGTACAAAGAGAGAATGAGATAACTGATCAATTAGGATATAGAATGTACTCTTTGAAAACAGGGAAGGAATGAGATATATCAGTATGTACAGGAATACAATTTGAAGTCACTTATCCAATGAAGGATTCTAACTTAGTCAATCTGGAATTAGCAGAAGAATTAGCCATGAAAGGTATTAACATATTTGACCCTAAAGATTCATTTTTTAATGATTATTGCTTTCCTTTCAATGCTAATGGTACAGATGCAACCTGAAAAGATCGTCGTAAGCATTTATTTGCAAATGTATCCCTCTGCGAAGAAAATTGCGAACTAAAAAATATCAATTATACAACAATGGAAATAACATGTTTATGTGAAGTATTTGACATAGATAAAATAGAAGAAAAAGAAAATCCAAAAAAAGAATCATTTGCAAATAATCTTATATTTAATACAAATTGGGCAGTTGTACTTTGCTATAAATGAGTATTTGATTGGGGGTGGTGTAAAATAGGAATTGGATTCTGGTTGTTTTCATCATTAATATTGTGACAATATTGATTGAT
>JBOFTB010000113.1:0-1717 GCA_051651845.1 Mycoplasma sp.
GTTTAAGAGTTTCATTGTTTATTTCAGGGTGTGAACATAGGTGTACTGGTTGTTTTTCAGAAGAAACTTGGGATAAAAACATGGGACATGAATTTACTGACAACGTTAAAGCTAGTTTATTTAAGAGTTTAGAGCTAAATACGGAGTTATAGAAAATGTTTCTAGCAGGGATTATTTTTCAAACTCAAATCATCTATGGGTAGGAGAAAATGTTACACCTTTTGAAAAACAGGATAAAGAAATCGAGTTGTTTAAAAAATCTACAGGTGGACATATAGGTTATGTAAAAATATCAAACCCTAATAATCTAAAAGGTCTAAAAAAGATAATAGAGAGAGGTTTAGAACTTGGTTTCTATCAAGGGGTAAACATTAATGCTTGTACTTGTAATGATTGTGGTGAACAGGGACATTCCTTTGGTAATACCTGTCCAAAGTGTGGAAGTGACAATATAGATGAGATAAATAGAATAACTGGTTATCTAGGATATAGACTTAAAAAAGGTGATACAACTATAAACTCTGCAATGTTGTCAAACATGGGAGATAGGAAAAGTATGTAGTATACGGTGGGTATTCCCACCTTTTTTTACTTACAACAAAAAAGTTGACAAATAAAAAAACTTAATGTATAATCTTATAGATAAATAAATTTAGGAGGTATTTCAAATGATGAAACTTACAAACGCAAAAAAAAGTAAAAGTGTTATATTGAGCATACGGGTGTCCGAAGAAGAATTAGAGTTCATAGAAGGTTTAGCTAAAGAAATAAAAATGTCGAAAGCAAACCTAATAAGAAAATCTTTAAATACTTACCACGAGATTATTATTAACAATAAGGGGTAATTTATGAACTACATGTTTGTAAACGAAAGTGATTTAAATAACGGTGAGGGTTTAAGAGTTTCATTGTTTATTTCAGGGTGTGAACATAGGTGTACTGGTTGTTTTTCAGAAGAAACTTGGGATAAAAACATGGGACATGAATTTACTGACAACGTTAAAGCTAGTTTATTTAAGAGTTTAGAGTCTAAATACGTTGATGGGATATCTATATTAGGAGGAGATCCTTTGGCTAAGTTTAACAGAGATGAAGTTATTGAGTTGTGTCGAGAAATAAAAAGAAAGTTTAAAGATAAAACTATTTTCTTGTGGACAGGTTATAACCCTAATTATATAATTAAATATATGCCAGAAATAATTAAATTTGTGGATATTATAGTAACTGATAAATTTAATTATAGGATGTCTAAAGAATTTAACCCAAGTGGTGATTTTACAATGAGAGGTTCTTTAAATCAGAGATATATAGTCGGAGGAGTAGTTTTTAATAATTTGAATAAGTAGTTGACAATGTAAACGATTAATGATACAATCAGTCATACTATGGTTTTGAGGAGGATTAATTGAAAGTTAAAGTTAAATATCACAATGAAACATCTCCTAAGTTGGAGTTTGTTGGGGGATACGAGAAATCGTGTGCTGTAGACCTGTACACAGCAGAAGAAGTTAGAATAAGATCAGGACAGTCAATGCTTGTTGATTTAGGTGTTTCTATCGAATTACCTGAGGGTTACCAAGCTTTATTAATGCCTAGATCGTCTACATTCAAAAAATATGGGATAGTTCAAACTAATTCTATAGGTTTGATTGATGAATCTTATAAAGGTGACAATGATAAATATATGATTCCTATATTTAAACCTGTTACAGCGGTA
>JBOFTB010000114.1:0-2182 GCA_051651845.1 Mycoplasma sp.
GAACCATCTTTTGATTTTGTTATTTTTGATTTAAAAGAGGACTATCTAGATTATGCAGCTTATTCCAAGATAGTCAAAGAAAATATGGAAATCAAAAAGAGAGATTATGACAACTCAATAGAATCCTTAGATAATATCATCAAAACCTGTAACGAATTGAAGAATTCAATCATCAGCAATTATGAATTAATGGTTAATAATTATAATAATGTTAATAGGTTCATTGATTTAATTGCTACGAATTACTTTAACATAGAAACTGAATTACAATTAAACAATTTCAAACATTTTAAATGATCAAAGACAAAAAGTTTAATAAATGGAACTTCAAATGAATTAAAAGAAATCGAAAAGTACAATGAATCATTAAAAGTAATAGAAATGATTAAGTATGTGCATTTAAAAGCTAAACAACAAGAGATATATAAAATACTCGTAAATAATTATATTATATTTTATTGTACAATAATTAATAATTATTATTCTTTTAGAATGAGGGTGAATGAAAGGTAAGTAATGCTATAATTAATATATTTATATTTAGAGAGAGAAAGAGAAATTAGGAGTAAGTTACTATTAATTTTTTAATATTTAGTGTGTAAGTTGCTATTATTATTAATTCATTATTTAGGAAGTAAGTTAATATAAATATATTACTATTTAGTGTGTAAGGGATTAATATTAATATTAATTCATTATTATAGGAAGTAAGTCATTAATATTAATTCATTATTTAGGTGGTAAGTGATTAATATTAATTCATTATTTAGAGCGTAAGTGATTAATATTAATTCATTATTTAGTTTGTAAGTCATTAATATTAATTCATTATTTAGGATGTAAATGATTAATATTAATTCATTATTTAGTATGTAAGTGATTAATATTAATTCATTATTTAGGGGGTAAGGGATTAATATTAATTCATTATTTAGTATGTAAGTGATTAATATTAATTCATTATTTAGTTTGTAAGTCATTAATATTAATTCATTATTTAGGATGTAAATGATTAATATTAATTCATTATTTAGGATGTAAGTGATTAATATTAATTCATTATTTAGGAGGTAAATGATTAATATTAATTCATTATTTAGTATGTAAGTGATTAATATTAATTCATTATTTAGCATGTAAGTGATTAATATTAATTCATTATTTAGGTAGTAAGTGATTAATATTAATTCATTATTTAGTGGGTAAGTGATTAATATTAATTCATTATTTAGTGGGTAAGTGATTAATATTAATTCATTATTTAGAGAGTAAGTGATTAATATTAATTCATTATTTAGAGCGTAAGTGATTAATATTAATTCAATATTTAGTGGGTAATTCATTAATATTAATTCATTATTTAGTGGGTAAGTGATTAATATTAATTCATTATTATAGGAAGTAAGTGATTAATATTAATTAATTATTTAGAGAGTAAGTGATTAATATTAATTCATTATTTAGAGAGTAAGTGATTAATATTAATTCATTATTTAGTGAGTAAGTGATTAATATTAATTCATTATTTAGTGGGTAAGTGATTAATATTAATTTATTATTTAGGATGTAAATGATTAATATTAATTCATTATTTAGGAGGTAAGTGATTAATATTAATTAATTATTTAGAGAGTAAGTGATTAATATTAATTTATTATTTATTCATTTTGTAGTGTGTAAGTGATTAATATTAATTCATTATTTAGCCAGTAAGTCATTAATATTAACTGAAGCTTTAGCATGTATGAGTTATTCTTAATTTATATTATAGAAAGTAATTAATTAGTTTTAATTTATTTCATAGGGAGTAAGTGATAAATATTAATTCATTATTATAGGAAGTAAGTGATTAATATTAATTCATTATTTAGAGAATTGTATGTCTCTTTATATAATATAATATTAATAGGATCAAATTAAAAGTATATATTCAATATTACTAATAATATTATAGAACGAATAGAAGAAATAATCAAAATCTTCTGTTATTAATCGATAACTAAGCTCAATTGCCTCATTAGCATTGACTATTAAATAATTATTTCCGAAATAGGATTAATAATTATTAAAGAATCTTTTATTAATATTATTAAATTGTTTATGATGATTGTTATTATTAATATATTATTATAGATACACAATCAAATATCAGCAAATACTTGGGGATTGGGGATTGGGGATT
>JBOFTB010000115.1:0-2218 GCA_051651845.1 Mycoplasma sp.
TAAATAATTAACTATGAATGTTATAAATAAATAATGGATAGTGTTTATAATAAATTTTATGGTGGTCAAAGTAATAATTTCGGATTTAAAACATGGAATCCCCATTCAAGACAATTAACCAGATCGACATCTATGCCAATGATGAATTCAACAATAGCAAAACCTCTTCCTAATTCTATGACTCATTACAAAGGTATAGTAAACTTCAACCCAAATTTATCTTATTCAGAAAAGCCGATTGTTAATCCTGATATATTAAAGTTTCAAATTTTAGAAAATAAATGAAATAATCTTGAGCAAGCGAAATATCAACAAAATGAGCAATTAAATTCATTAATGGCGAATCAAATAATGGACCAGGCGAATCAAATAATGGACCAGAACCAATATTTAAATCAACTTCCTATTATACAAAATCCTCCTTATTATATAATGCAACAACCTCCTATTCAACCATATACTTATCCTAACCCACCAGTAGTTGATATAAACGAGTTAATAAAAGATAATCAAAAGCACACAAAAAAAAAGAGAAGAGTTATTCAAGAAGAATCATCTAGTGAATCAGAAGAAGAGTATTATCATAGAAATACAAAATGTAATTGCCAAGTGGACAAGGGAAATGATTTCATGAAAAGTATGAAGAATCATCTCGCTTTAAAATTACAAGATGAGACTTATGAATCAATGAATAACATCAATGTAATTCAAGATAGTTTTAAAGGTCTTAAATCATTATTAGAGCAAAAACTAGATCAAATGGACTTAAAACAAAAAACAGAATTTGCAAATTGGAGATACGCATTAGAAAGAGGAGGAACAGATAAATTAAGAGCATGCTTTAAAAATGTTTTTGATGGAGAAAACAATAATATTGATGAAATAGAAGAAAAAATGGTCGAAAACAAATGAAGAGATTGACCTGACCTAATTGATAAAAAAATAAGTGAAAATGAAGGAAGAAAGAAAGAAATGACAGTAAAGAAAGAGAAATTAAAATATGAAATAACTAAAAAGGTAGAAGAAGAATTGAAGAAGCAAAAATTAGTTAATGGATTGAAAAAAAAAGTGGAAATATGACCCTCTATCACTAATATACAACCTTGAGAACTTAATAATAATAAATATCTTAATCAGAAGAATACTGGTACTAGTGTAGATATTGATTTATTAGTCAAAACAAAAGAACAAGAAATAGAATTAGAATCACAATTAGAAAAGGAAAAAACATTAAAGGCAAAGTTACTAATGCAACAAGAGTTAAGGGATAAAATAATTAAGAATAATGAAGAAAAATTAAATAAGAAAAATAAGGCATGATCACAGTTACCAATTGAAAAGAAAAAAGAAAAAATTGAAGAAGAAGAAGAAGAAGAAATTAAAACCAAAGAAAAACGTCGTCCTCCAACACGGAAAAAAAAAGGGACAACAAAAAGTAAAAGTAAAAGTAAAAGTAAAAACAAATCTAAATCAAAAGGAAAAAACACAAAAAAAGGACAAACTACAGCTAATTCAAAAGATAAATCCAAAAAAAAAAAAAAAAAAAAAAATGATGAAGTGAATGAGAATGAGAATGAGAATGATCAAGCTGAATCAACAAAAAATCCAAAAAAAAAATCCAAAAAAAAAAAAAGAGAAAAATCCGGGAAAAAAAAAGAATAAGTATACATTTTTATATTATTTTAATTATTATATAAATAATTACTTGCTTTTTTCTTTTATATGTCTTAGTTAATTATTTTTTAATAAATATAATCATTCAAACTTTCCATAATAATAAATTTGAATATTCTTATTTCATGATTTCATTAACAAATATATTAGTTAAATTCTAAAATCCAGTCACTTTTAATAACTTCCTCTATCGTTAATCTATTCTCTGGATTTTTTTCTCAGCATCCATCTCACAATTTGACTCAATTTTTTGATTTATTATCAAATATTTTCTTATCAAATGTAACAACCTCATATATTATTTTTTTACTTTCTTTATCATTGTCATCATCATCGAAAGGACAATAACCAGCAATTAAATTATATAATAAAATACCTAAGCTCCACACATCAACTTTTTTATCTATATTTTTATGCAGTAATATTTCTGGGGCTAAATATGATAATGTTCCTGCTTCTTCGTGATTTTCTTCAAAACTACCTAATGTAATTGCTATTCCAAAGTCGCAGATTTTAATTGAATTTATTTCTCCCTTTTTTTGAA
>JBOFTB010000116.1:0-1193 GCA_051651845.1 Mycoplasma sp.
GGAGCATATAAATTACTATTTGCAAACAAAATTGGGTATGCAAGGTGGAATGAGAGCAATTATAAAAAACTTTAATCCTGAAAAAGCAACCAAAATGGTTCTTCAGTATAATTGCAAAATTAATTTACAAAACAATCAAGTATATTAAAACAAAGGAGAAATAATATGGAAAAATACATATTTTAGTAGAAGATGGAAGATTCGGCATTAGTGGCGTTGGTTCACAATGGAATATATTGAACGAAAGATTAAAAAAATACTCTTTATTCTTACCTGTGGAAATATTACCATCAGTGGCAGGTAATACCCAAACACTACAACCCAACAACTAATATACCTAAAATCGCAGGTAAAATGAATAAGAAGATCAAGAATAGAGTTTTTATCTCATCTAACTTCATTATATAGATTATCTCAAAATTTAGAAAAATCACTAAGATTTTTAGTAACTAACTCTGATATGACAGCAAATACATTTACATCTGAGTTATAATCCAAACCTAACCATGTTGGTAGTGATAAAGTTGTAAAAGGAGTAATTGGCTTCGCCGCAAGTAATGCTAGCAAGGTTCCTATTCTTAATGCTAGAAGCATGTTAGCTAATACTTGCTTTAAAAGTAGAGAAATTCAAATAGCATCAGGCGAATTATTTATAATTGAATTAGAAACAACAGTTAGCAATTCTACAATCACTATGTAAAGCAAGAAATTTTCAATAACACAACACTAGCAGGAAAAACACTCACAAGTTCTGTAACAAAATAAACTGATTGATTAATTTATATAACAGTAACGTCAGATATATGTGCTGAATTGACTTATGTAGTTCCAGTAGCAGTAATAGTATAAAAAACAAAAAAGAGAGAGGTAACAACATAATTAACAAATTTAAAGAATTTCAAGGAAACAACTATGAATTTGAGGCAAACTTTATTCTTAAAAAAGAGTATGACAAAGAAATTTAAAAAAATCATATTACAATGGCGAGTTAACAAAACAAGATGAGAAGTAAAACTTTTTGTGAATACAAATGCAGGAGATCAAGAGAAAGCACGAGAAAAAAATGCTGAAATGAGAAATTTTGTTTTACAAATGGAATCATCATTAAATAGAGTTAATACAAATGCGATAAATATAAAGTATAGCTTTAAAATGTTAAAAAACAAATACAAAATAGATAAAGATACTTGGTT
>JBOFTB010000117.1:0-1357 GCA_051651845.1 Mycoplasma sp.
AATAAGTCTCTTATTATTGGAGGAGATGGTCGTTATTATAACGATGTGGTTATTCAAATCGCAATTAAAATCGCTGCTGCAAATAAAATAAGTAAAATAATTATTGCTGAAAATGGTTTGATGTCAACACCAGCAGTAAGTCTACTCATTAGATGCCAACCACAGGGAAGTTGTTTTGGTGCTTTTATTCTTACAGCGAGTCACAATCCAGGAGGTGAAAATGAAGACTTAGGTATCAAATTTAACAATGATACTGGTGCAGCTATTCCTGAGAATATGAACAACATTATCGAAGCAGAAACTAAAAAGATAAATAAATATAATATCCTCGAATGCTCAAGTAAATTTTCAATGACTCAGCCAAGTGAATTAGAAATAGTCAATCTTGATGGAAGTAAGAGCACAATGAAGTTAGTAATTGAATCAACAACTGAACATTATATTAAAGAAATGAAAGAGTTATTTGACTTTGATTGAATTAAAAGCTTGTTTGATAGAAAAGACTTTAATTTCATATTCGATGGATGAAATGGAATTGTTGGACCTTATGCTACGGAAATATTTAATAAAATTTTCGGGGTTGACATGAGCCATTTATTTAATTGTATACCTTTACCTGATTTCGGAGGATTACACCCAGATCCAAATCTAGTACATGCTAAGGTATTAGTTGCTAATATGGATATCTTTAAAAAAAAGGATGATAAAGAAACATTACCCGATTTTGGTGCTGCTTGTGATGGAGATGCTGATCGTAATATGATCTTAGGACCTAGAATGCTTGTTACTCCAAGTGATTCACTTGCTGTTCTCGCAGCTAATTCAAAAGTAATCAAAAGTTTAAATCGCGATGGTGGATTGAAAGGTATTGCTAGATCAATGCCTACTTCAGCTGCAGTAGATCTAGTTGCTAAAAAATTAGGATTAGATTGTTATGAAACTCCTACAGGATGGAAATTCTTTGGAAATCTACTTGATGCAAATAAGATAACACTATGTGGAGAAGAATCATTTGGAACTGGTAGTAACCATGCAAGAGAGAAAGATGGTTTATGGGCAATATTAAGTTGGTTAAGCTTATTAGCTTTTAAAAACAAAGACAACAAAGGAAAGCTAATAGGTATTAATGATGTGTTATATGATCATTGGAAAATATATGGAAGGAATTATTATTGTAGATACGACTATGAAGATTTAACTAATGAACAAGCTGCGGATGTTAAAAAGAGTCTCGTCGATAATTTTGAAACCTTCAAAAAAATGGGTGAAGGAAATGAAGCTTACATATTTGAATACAATGATCCAATTGATAAATCAATATCTAAAAATCAAGGATGGATATTCAGATTTAAAAGCG
>JBOFTB010000118.1:0-1845 GCA_051651845.1 Mycoplasma sp.
CTCTATTGTTTGTTGGATTAATTGTAACTCCCCATAATTCATTTTCAGAATGAGATTTCATTATACTTCTTAGCATTGTCTTTGAATTCAAATTTATTTCAACAATTTCTCCCCCTTTGACTCCTACTCACATATCTCCGTTATCATTTGCATCAAGTGATCTTATACCAACATCAGTCGGACAGTTTGATATTTTTTGAATATCAATTCTATACTTTTCAGTTAACTTAGCACTACTATATGCTATAATTATGCCATCATATCCACCTGATAGTAATATTTTATCCTTTTCATAATAATATAATGTATATAGTGGTCCATTTTTACAAACATTTTTAATAACTGAAGCATTTGAACCTTCCCAAGTAATTAAATTACCTTTATCTGTCCCAGTAAATAGTTTATTAAATGCACTTGCTACACTTACTAATGGTTCAATTTTTATTTTTCCAAAAACTCCTTTGGAGACATTTATATTTCTTCCACTAACTTTATAAAACTTAATATGTTTAGGACCGACAGATACGAACTCAGTTGTGCTTTTCCAAATTGCATCTAGTACTCTTGCTCCGTCAACTTTAACAATTCCAATTCAATTTATTTTCTTTAAATTACTTGTATCGTAAACTGCTATTGAATTGTAATCATCTTGACCATTTGCTAATAATTTATTACCATCAGGTGAAAATTGTAATATTCGAATTGCTCTTAATAAGGATCCTTTTAAATTTGTAACTCCGTTTGGTAATTTTGATCTATCATCAGCTAATACATTTGTTTCTTCTGGTAAGTTATCAATATTCCAAACATATAAATCAATTAATTTAGCTTTTCCTTTAGCTGCCATTTGTCCAGTGGCAACAGTTTTTCCATTTGGATGAATAGCAAGTGATACAATATCTTCATCATGATTAGTGAAATATCTTTGTTTATTTGTTTTTTTATCTATTACAATGCCTAATGCTGCAGTATGATATACTATTATATTTTCATCAGCAGTATATTTGACATTCATTCTTGTATCAAATGCTCTATATCCAAACACATAATTTAATTTCTTGATATTTTCGGAAGGTGGTTTTCCTGAACTTTTATCAACATTAACTTTAGGTGATGATGCTTGTAATTCTCCTATCCATGGTTTACTTGCTCCAAATTCAGTTGCTTCCATTTCTTCTACTTTAAAATCACCAAATTCTTGATCTTCATTATCTATATTTGCATCTTCTTCATCAATATCTTGTAACTCTTCTGCCTCGGCTGCCGCCTCATTGTTGAAACTAAATTTAAATTGGAATATTGCTTTATCATTGCCTCCTGTAGATATTACATATTTGTTGTTACAAGAAAATCTAACACAGGTAACATGAGAGCTATGCCCGTTATATTGGTTAAATGCTGATCTTTCCTTTACAGATGGATATCTAAATAGTTTTACTTTACCAAAATCATCTGATGTTACCATTACTTTTTTTGTTTTATCTATATCGCATGCATTAATATCATCTCCACTAGCACAATCAGGCCATATTCCTTGTACAGGCCAACCAAGCACACAAGTCCATGTATTCCAATCGACATCTCTTCAACTAGATATTTTTGTAATTTGCTGTGCTGAATCTATCGAATGATACAATAGTTCATATGACATTGAATTAGACTGAATATATTCACTATCAGCAGACCAATCTATGTGAGTAATACGGGATGAGTGTCCTTTTAATTTTTTAATTGTTTTATATTTAGAATTAACATCATATATGAAGACATGCATAAAGCCATCTGTATCTTTATCTATACCACCAACCGCTACGTAATTACCGCATGGACTATATTTTATTTCTT
>JBOFTB010000119.1:0-9243 GCA_051651845.1 Mycoplasma sp.
TGTTGCCAAGCATTCCAGTTTCAAGATTAGCAATCTCTTTTCTTATGAACTCGTTGATTTCGTCGTGGTTGTAAGATAAAACCACAAGCGAACGGCCCGGTTTCGTTTTAAATTTCGTCTCATGAAGTTCCTCCATAGGATTAAATGGGAATGAATCAAATGCCTCTGTCAGAAGCTCTGTATCGCTGCCTGTGAACGTTGGATGACATAGGTATACCGTTGGGCCTCGTACAACTGCAATCGCGTGTGCAGCGGCAGAGGGCTTACTGTGCTCCATAACGATGCAATTGTTCGATGCGTACTCTTTACCTGAACCATAAGTGGGTTCTCCGTATTCATCAAGATTGGTTAGTGTTATGTCAACTTCAAAACCAGGTGCTTTATGCTTTCCTCTATTGTTCTTCAAATCATGGGCATGTCGATACGCTGTCGTAAGTGCTATCTTCTTCTTACCTATTGTAGAATAATGATGGTTTATTGCAATTGCTACTTGCGTTGTTGTGTCATCACTGTGTTGTGTCAAATCCTCGATTGTACTTTTATAAATCACATAACCCCCTTGGTTAAGGGGCCACTCACTGAGCAGCCCGTATCTCCTTATTTGTTCTTCAACTCAAACACTGCATTGAATACAGGTGTGATTACGTTCTTGTACACTTCTTCCAGTGTTTCCAGTGAGACACCAGCCTTCACCAGCTCCAACTTAACCTGTGCTTCCATACGGCTATACAATGCTTGTGTACGTGAAATCTTACTTCGCTCTTGGTTGATGAACTCTTGGATGTTCATAAGTTCTAGTTCACAAGAGTTAAACTCTTCATTAGTGTCTTCACAAACCAAATCAATGGCATAAGAAGTGTCAAACACATTGAAGCCAGTAGCCAGTACGTTAGTTTTAAACATGTCATTCAATTCATTAATGTTATACATAAGTTATCCTCAAAATGGAACGTTGTTTCTGTCGATAGCGTGTGGGTGGCGAATCAAGGATTCTTCTGCATACTTCAGCTCGAAATAACCAGTGTGTCGTTTGACAGCTTCTGTGAGAATCCAATCGGGGCTTGTGGATACCCATTTGAACAGTACGTGCTTTTCAACGTAAGCATCTTGCTCTTCGTCTTCATCTTCTTCGTAGAACTCGAACATTTCTGGCCAGTACAGGCGGGTAAGTGTGAACTCGAAACGCTTCTTGCTGGTTCGTTTGAATGTGAACTCAAATTCGTATCGGTTCCAGTTAGGAGAATCTACAATACCTTGAATCTCTGCTAACCAAACCTTGTCTTCACCGGAAACTGTCAGGTATCGTACATCGTGCAGTTCATCAGAGAAGAAGCACATTTCTTTTTGGATGGTGAAATCGACATTTTCAACCAGTGTAAAATCGTCTTGCTTATTGTAAGTTGCTTTCATTATTACCCCCTTGGGTTTGATAGGTGGGGCCGTAGCCCCTGTTGGATTACTTGTCTTGAACCTGCATCGACATCAGGCCAATCTCTGCGTGAGCGAACGCTGACACAAGAGAAGCAGCAGTGAAGGAATCCTTCTCGCCGTTGTAATACTTGATTGCTGCGAACTCTTTATCTTCACCAACAAACTCGATGGACATGATTTCATCCAGCTTGATGTACTTGGACAGTTCAGCATTGATTGCTACTTCATAAAATTTACTCATTGTGCGGCCTCCTCGGCTTCTTTCTGGATAAACATGGTGCCAATCTTGGCTTCGGCAAGTGCTGCCATAATACTGTGGCCATAAACATAGTGATGCATGCCACTCTTCATAGAAACAACAACCAAGCCTTCTTCTTTGGCCTCCACTGTTTCTACTTCATTCAAATCCATCAACATCATTTCAGATTCTGCTTTCAGAATTTCGTACAGTGCTTTCATTCGTCAATACCTCTTTTTATTAGTTTAATGAGTGGGACGAAGTTTTTCATCCGCTCTGCTCTTGCTTGTTCAGCTCGTTCACTTTCTATTTTCCTTTCGGCCCGCAGTATGTGGCCCACCTTTTGATGCTTTCGAATCTTTGCCATTTTCATTTTAACAGTGGATGGTGCATACTTCATTTCATGCTCCAACCAGAATCGTTCCAGATAATGAATACAATCAGGACGTTCCTCTTTGGCCTTTAAGATGTACTCATTCAGCACAAGCTCTGTTGCGAGGCTTCTTGATGCAACAGGTTTGATTCGTCTATCACTGAATGGTGTCCACTGTGTTCTGTCGTCGTGTTCAAGTAGTTTGGTTAGATAAGATGTTAGGCTAACAAACTTTGGATACGTGATGAACACCAACCCTTTCTCTTCGAGCTTACACTTCAAAATGTCAGCTTCCTTTTCAAACTCAACTCTTGCTTCCTCTTGGTTTGCCTTGTCTTCTGCAATCCATTGATTAAGAAGTTCATCATCGTACATAATCTACCTCGCTACTGTCTCTCTAAATGGAAGATGAAGATTTCCGTTCCTTCCTCTATTACCTAATAAGGCAATGAAATCAGATTACTTAATTAAATTAACGGCTGCGAAACCAAATCATTGCATAAGTGATTTACACAATGGCGTTTCCATCAGCTGTTTAAACAAGAATGCACGGTAAGAATTGTGTGCATCATTCATTGTTTTGCACGTCCGAATGGGTATGTACTTGCCTCGAACTCGTGTGCATGAATGGAAACTGCTATCTCCACTCACCTGTATGTGAGATTTCCCAGAGCACCACATCTTCCAGAGGTTGTTAACAGTGGAATCAATGCAGATTAAATTGTCAATCCTATTGTCGTACTTGTCAAGATTGGAATGGATAATAACATGGTTAGGTGGGATGGGGCCATTGTGCTTCTCCCAAACTACCCGTCTCGCTGTGGTTCGATACCGTTCACCATTCTCTGTTATCTGGACAGCCCAGCCATCGGTGGCACCCTGTTGCTTTGAACCTGCAATGGCTCCTGTCTTTCGTTCTGCTCCACCTTTGCCGTGAACCAGTGCTGATGCGGCCCATCGTAAGCATGATGGTGAACTCTCATCGTACTCCCAGTAATCTATCATGCTGTAAGCTCCTGTATGTCTCTCTACGGCTCTTGGGCTACCTTACCCATGCCGTCGTATTGGTTAGAGGGCAGAGCCCGTATACGTCGATACAGGCCCTTTGGTGGATTAGATGGAATAACGAGGGGAGAGGTTAGAATCAACACTCCAAATGAATGTACCGATTCCGTTAACACCATCACCTGCCAGCTTCCGATTCACCTTGCTCAACTCACGCTGCAACACGGAGGTGAAGTAGATGTCATTGTTCTCACCAAGCATCTTCTCGATAATCTCTTTCCGAATGTTCAACTTCTCTATGTTCATGCTCATGGTTATTCTCCTGTTGGATTGTTCATACTTATACTTATCTGATTTGAAACAAAACTATTAAGAAGTATTGATAAGATGTATTACTTCTAATCATACTTCCTAATAATCTTTTCTTGTATTACTTCTTTTAATAACGGTTCTGAAACGAAATGATTAGCCAAATCGGCAATCTTTTTTCATTGAGGCCACCCTCATTCACCTGTTTCGAGTAAAATCTCATTGATTTCCACCTCTAATTCAGGTGTCATGAAGAACCATTCAGAGGCTCCATCGAACTTTTTGAATCCGCAGTTGTCAGTTTTGAACTTACGATGAAGAGCTGTCTCCATCATCAGCGCAATCTTTCCATTGTCATGCTCAAACTGGCCCATCTTATTGAACTCAAACGGGGTAGCTCGTCTTAATTGCTCCATCCGTTGTTCAGGTACATTGGAAATACCTATCTTGCAGAAGCGTTTGTTTTCAGATACGAGGAAGTAGAGGTAGCCTTTCTTGCTTTTGCTGTATCCACCACCTTGCTTTGGTTGTACTGGAATGTAAACTGGTTTCTTTTCAGTGGGAGTATTCAGCTTGATTCGGTATCCACCAAACGAAATCTCATTAGCAACTTCTACTGGTGCATCAACATCAACCACCTTGGCTGTGATGATTGGCTCCTTTACCCGATTGCATGATGGGCACTCACCGACACCCTTCACACCCTTCGTTGAGTGATAAGAGCACCTGTTGCAGGTTATGGTTGCGAATGAGTTGGAACCATTGAAGCCCATTGGCCAGTTGATGAAACGGTAGCCTTGTGATTCTACGTACTCAATCCATTGTTGTTCGGTTTTCATGTCATGTCCTTATTGTGTTTGATTGTTGAGTGAGAGGTTAGGTGGGTTGGGTATCTGAATGCACCCATGAGACGCCCCCAGCCTTCGCTGGCGCTCTCCGCCCACCTTGTCCTACCCTACCCATTAGCCTTGGGTGATGAATGCCATAGCGTTGTCCAGGGACATGCCATCCTTCAACATCTGACGCAAATCCATGCAACCATCGGTGCCACGGAACAGCGCATTTCCAGCGAACTTGTTAACCCACGCATCAGCTTCTGCTCGGTAGGCTTCATCGGTGAGGTATCGTGTACGCTCCTCGATTCGAGCCTCCTCTGCTCGCTTGGCAATTGCCTTGTGTGCCTCTTCCTTTCGTTCAGCGAAATCAGGAGAAGCTATCAGCTCCTTCATCTTCGCAAACCCATCATTGTATCGCTCAAACAGCGGGTGGTTAGGAGCAAGGGCGGTGGCATACTCAACATCGAACGATGGTTCAAGGAAATCCTCTGCCATGATTATTGATTCGGCATCAGCCAGAACCTCTTCGATTGCTTCCACTTCACCAATCACACTGTACTCGTTCATTCCCTCGAACACTTCTTCGATTTCAAGTGCCCTCACTTGTTCGGCGAACTTCCGAATCGGACGCCAGTTGCGACGCCCATCTGCTACCCACTCGTTAACTGTCTGCCCTTCCGGCACTTCCGAAACCACAACCCAGTTCCGATTGATGTATGCCATCAACTCCCGAGTGCTGTCGTCCCACTTCACAATCATGCCACCATAACCTTCGCCATCGTCATTCCAACCGTCATGCTTGATGATGGAGGTGGCTGTGTAGAGCTTGGCTATCAACTTGGCTCCCATCTCCCTGCTCAATGTGTCGGGGGTGGCCTTCACAGGCTCTGGGACGCTCTCTACGGGCTCCGCTACAACCTCTGGTGCAACGGGAGCCACCTCAACCACAACCTCTGCTACAGCCTTTACAGGGGCTTCCTCGGGCAAGGTGAATGTCAGGGTTGGCAACGCTTCCACTTCTTCTGGCTTCTTTTCGAACTTCTCGATGATACTGTTCGCCCACTTGACGGCTTCGATGTTCCGCAAGAATGTCTTCATGCGCTTGCCGATGCCAACCATCAGAACCAACCTTTCGATAAGCTCCGCCTCGTTATCGGTGCCCTCGATGTTGATTGTACCGAACAGGCAACCGCTGATTCTGCATTCAACGTCTGCCCACTGGAAACCAAAACCGTTGTCCTTGATTGTCAGGGTGGTGTGGAACTCAATGGCTTCGTGCTCGGGTACTCCGTAATCGGCTGCCATGTCCATCCACTTGCTGTGGAACTTCTTCTCAATGGCTGGCTGCAACTCGCTTAACTTGTTCATAACTTCTTCCTCGATTTGTGTTTCGGCAACTGGTGCCAGTTTCTTGGCGATGTTCGCCATGCTCTTCCCAAACTTCCGTGAGTTGCCCAACCAAGCACCGAATTCATCATCCTCGGGGGCAACCACTTCGCCAACCACTTCATCATCAATCAGAACCAGCACCTTTCGGGTTGCTTCATCAATCATCACACTGCCTGCACCCTCTTCCAACTCAACACCAGCTCGCTCGGTAGCACCAAGCCACTGTGTCTTCAATCGGGCCAGTTCGGATTCCCACTTGCTCTCCACTGTCGCTGCACCAGACGCTTTGTAAGCCTTCGCTACCTCGTTGGCAAGCTGGGCCACTGTCAGAGCCTCCGTCGCTCTCCACAGGCCGCACAGGCTGTCTGACGGCATCATTGGGAAGGTTGTCTTGTCTGCCAGCTCAACCATCAGGACGGATTCGGTATCGTGCAGGGTGATGGCAACTATCTGGGGAACTCCGAACTTCATGGCAAGGCCGTAAACTTCATCCTTACCGCCCCAACCCAACTGCTGGGCCAGCATGTCCCGACGCTCGGGGTAAATCTCCTCGGCAATCTTATCTACTTCTGCATGGGGCCATTCATCAGCCACTGGAATGAAGGCAACGTGTTCACCTTGCTCAACCATCATCATGTCGCCATTCTGCTTGACGCTGATTCGGATAGCACGGCCAGACAGCAGCTTGACGGATTGGGTTATTGCTTCTTTAAACTTGTTCATAAATACTCCCTTGGATTAATAAGTAAGGAGAGGTAAGATTCATTATTTCTTATCTCTCACTCTTATACATAACTCTAATTATGGCGTTTCATTGCCGTTTATTAAAAAGAAAATCGCCTGTTTTCGATAAGTGCTTGTTTTCATTGACAATTTAGTTTTAAGAAAAACGAGCTACAAGAGCCTCAAACAGGCCACTTTTAACCTTGAAGAACTCTTCTTTGTTAGCCTCTACTTGCCCAAGCTTTGCTTTTCTCCAAGCCAAATGGGCCTCTGCATACTGTTCCCAACCTCGGGCATGGATGTAGTTGTCGATGACGGTTTCTTGCACTTCCTGCACTTCTTTGCCAAAATTCATAATCAACCTCATTGTTAAGCCCTCGAAATCAGTACCACGTCATTATGGCACTCACCGAGAGCTTAATCATGAGGGCGGGTTTCCCCGCCGCTTCATCAATCCATCGGGTGTTCGTAATCGAAGTGTTCATCACACTCCCACCCTTCAATCAGCTCAACATCATCACGGCCCATCATGAACTCGGGACGCATGATAACCTCAAACTCCTCAAACCCATCTGTTGCCTCAACTGCCCATATCATGCCAGCTTTCAACTCTTCAAGCGTCAGAACAACCACTGCAACGTTGCCATACACTTCGAACTCGCCATACCGTTCCAAAAACGAACAGGCAATGTGCGCGTCCGTTGTCCAACTAACTGGGGTATTCTCTTCCCAATCACCACTCATGCCGCGATACAGCACCACTTTGCCCTCGAACTTCTCGGCTTGGGCATAGAACTCCTCGGCATTGCTCGGCAACTCGGCACCCAGTATCACATCACGGGCATACACCATACCGCCCTCTTTGAACACATCACCATTCAGGTAGCCATTGACAACCTCGAACTGCTCTGCGCTCAACTCGACACCATGCTGAACCTGTTTGCATCGTAAATCCATTATCTATCTCCATTGTTAAACCCACTGTCAAGCACTGCTCAAAAACGAGCACTGCCCAATGGGCTTAATCATGGGCTGGCCTAAACCAGCTTCTGACGCTACTCGACGACGCCGGACAAATGTCCTTGCCTTCGCCTTTCGCTGCCAAACATCAAGGGCTTGTCGTTGCTTGCCCGTTCCTGCTTGGCTGTTCCCCCGTATCGCTGGGGATGGATAGTGCAACCTTGCGCCCACACGTCCAATCGGTGTTTTTGTCCAATGGCACACCTCAGCAACCATTACCGCATCTTATCTCGGGTTGCGGCACCCTACTTACCCCGCACTTCTCGCACCTCCTTTGTCTGTCCCACTAATGTGGGGGCTGTTTCAACCCTTTTCAAGGGCTCACTGCAAATAAATTTAGCTTTGTTAACCGCTTGTCCTCTCCACACCGCTTTGAGGGGCCTATCAACTCCACCACTTCGATTCGTTTCCAGCGGCCTTACGGCCTATGTCAGGGGCTTTTCGCCACTCTATAACCCTATTATAAGGGCTCTTTCAACCTTTTTCAAGGGGTAATCGAAAATAAATCTAACTTTTTCAAGGGGGAACCGTTTGGCTACCGCCTTCACTATCCTTACCCTCTTTGGACAACAAGGTATCGGCATTAGTTCCACTTTTTCCTCAACCTCAAACCCTATTATAAGGGCTGTTTCAGAGGATTTCAACCCCTAATCGTAAATAAATCTAAACTATTTCGTAAGTAGTTGATTTCATTGAGGAATTATCGCCAAGATTATACAATCTCCCTGCCTATTCACCTCAACAAACCCTCTCTTTCGTTTCAACCATACCTCTATTGCCCTGTATTTACTCCTGTCAACTGTCGTCATAGGCACCAGCCCAAGCCGTCTCGCCTCGGCTATGAGCCAATCAATGCAGGCGGCACCGCCATAGATGCAATGCCCCTCGTACACGTTGCCCGCCGTCCTGTATGCGTAGCCACGGCCATGCTCTGGGCTATCCACGAGGGTATAACCGCCTCCCTCAATGAGCGCCTGATAGCTCTCTGGGGTGTGGCCAAGCAACTCGATCGCCGTCAACATCCTACCCGTAATCTGCCCAAGGCAGCTCTCATTGCTACCGCAATTCATTTCCGTATCCATGTTTGTCTCCCGTATCTGTGATGATTATCTGTCTCTGAATGGAAGATGAACACGAGTGCAAGGCAAGAGCGGTGAATGCTAACACCCTTCTCTCCTTCTGTTCCCCGTCAGATTATTTACTGGGGATGTATGCCACCGAGTGCTAACACCTCTCCCTCCTTTCCTTCGCGCCGAAACAATATCCGCACTGTCAGTTAGGCTTGTCTAACACCAAGTGATGGCACCGCATGTGATACCTACCTCCGATTGTCTACCTCCGATTGTTTGTACCGTGGCTATGTCCTGTGAATAACCTGTGGATAAGTAGCAGTGAGGTGTGTATAACTGTGGGGTATTGTATGTATTATAACCAGTGGCTGTCCTGTCCTGTGGATACGCTGTGGATAACTGTGCCTGTGGAGTGGTGCATGGGAGGGCATGGGCAGGGGATGGGGGTGTTTGCCTGTGGACAACCTGTGTATAAGTGCCCCCAGACGCGGAACCCCCTTGAAAAAATTTCAAAAAAGCGCCCTACCCAACTCTGCAAAAATACAAAATCTCAAATCACTTAATGAGGGTATCCTGGTTCAGATTAGGCCTGTGAACATCACCTCCTATCAAACAACCCTGTGAGTATCACCCCGCATCCGCCTTCCTGTGTACACTGGACTCACAACCTTCCTTGGAAACACTCCTCTAAACCATGTTTTTGCTTATAGCAAATCTACATCTTCCATTTAGAGAGAGAGTAGTTAGATGTTCAAAGGAACCTACTCTTGCTGTACGTATTATCCTGTGAAGCAGGCATTCTACGAGTACGGAACCTGTGTGGATGCTTGTTAGGCGGGGACAAGCTGT
>JBOFTB010000120.1:0-1621 GCA_051651845.1 Mycoplasma sp.
ATCATCCTCAAGCAGATTTCTGTACCTGCCGAGAAGATTTTAGAGACCGACGTAGCTATCGAGAACGACCGTTCTAAGGCCGAATTGCTTGACGCTATCAAACTTGTTCAGAGACAAAATGTAATCTTCCAATGAAAACACAAAAGAAGAAATTGTCCCACGAGGAATACCAAGAGCGGTATTCCTCAAAGCTAAAGCGCAAACGCAAGCGCGGGAAAAATCGCTACGAGGCATAAAATGCGACACGAAAAGCACGAGCTTTACGAAGCTTATCAATCCATTCCATTATACACCAGCGAACAGCTCGACGCAATGGACGAAGACACATTAGGCGAATATCTCGACCTGCTCGAAGCAAGAGAGCGGTTCGTCCTGTCTAACAAGCTCTTAACATTCCGCCCAGACCCTTGGACATTTGACTTATGTCGCAAGATGGAAGGCGAAACTGTGGGGAGTATCATCGCGTCTAACCGTTCTGGGAAGTCGTACTCCGTCACGTGGTTGCTGGCCTGCCATCTGACTGGGATATACCCAGAAGACTACGAGGGGCTACGCTACGAAGACGCTATCGATGCTTGGATCATGTCACCAACGGCAGAAAACTACGTTCAAGCGGGTGGACTTCAAGAGTATTTGCTTGGTAAGATGGGTGAAATGGGAACTGGTTGGATTCCAGCAGACTGTATCGTTAAGGTAGAGCTGGGGCTTGGCACCAAGGGCTTCTTTAAGAAGGTCTACGTCAAGCACGTCAATGGCGGCGTCTCAACTCTTGAATACAAGTCATACAGTCAGGGTCAATCTGTTCTGATGGGTGGTTCAGTAGACCTTGTAGTAGTCGATGAAGAACCCAAAGACGAAAAGATTGTTCCGCAGTGTGCTACCCGTATAATGCAGGCAAACTCCAAGAAGGGACGTCTGCTGCTATGTTTCACCCCTGAACTTGGTATGACGGAAGTCGTGCGCGAGTGCTTCGAGGGGAAATGGGCGAAGGGTTGTGTCCGTATTACCGTTTGGGATGTTAGCTTCATCACTCCCGAGAAAATTGAAGAGATGAAGAAGACGTACCCAGAGAGACAGCATCAAATGCGTCTATACGGGATCCCGTCTATTGGTCGTGGTGCAGTTTTCCCACAATCCGAAGCAGAAGTCAAGTATTATACTGCTGACATCGAGATACAGCCTCATTGGCGTGTAGCTGCTGCTTTCGACTTTGGTTACCTACCAGATCCACACGTCTGCTTGTTCGGGGCGCTTGACCCAGACAACGGCATCTATTACATCTTCAAAGAACTCTATGAGACTGAGAAGACCCCCGCAGAAATTGCCGGATGGATTAAGCGGTTTGCTCCATCTATCCCTGTAATCTACCCAGCAGACGGCAACAAAAAGCACGGTACTGCTGATGGTCTGACGCTCGTCGATATGTTCAAGCAAGAAGGCATTGACATGAAGGAGCGCGTGGACTACGGCAAGGCAGGTCTGCGCGAAACTGGACACACTCTCATGCGAACACTGTTCAGACAGGGTCAGCTGTTCATCGGCGACAACTGTCCTAACTGGTTCCGAGAGTTCCGAGTCTACCAGTACGACGATACAGGCAAGACAGACAAATGTCAAGACC
>JBOFTB010000121.1:0-2014 GCA_051651845.1 Mycoplasma sp.
TTCATGAGTTTTAGAGAAGAAATTGAACAAAGAATCATTGATTTAGATGAATTTTATCAAATGAATATTAATGATTCACGTATTAGTCAATTTGAAAAAATAAGAAATAGATTATCATCCTTATTAGAAATAAATATTGAATCTGGAAATGCTATAATGAAAAAAGACTATGGGAATATAAATGATGCATTTAACTTAGCAAATTTAAAAAATAACGATGACGAATCCCAAAAATCAAATACAAAGCCTAATCAAAATTTAAGATTAAAATCAAAATGAGCACAAAGTAGCGCAAATATGAGACATAGTACAGTTAAACAATCATCCGCATCAAAAATGTTTGGAGAGTAAGTATTTCTATTTTATAATTTACTATTAGTCAAAATTTGAAGTGGAAAGAAGTGATGTTTAAAATAAGATGAACAGAGGGAGAATATAAACTCTTGTTAGAAGAAAAGTCTAAAACTGTTTTTAAAATATAAAACTTTTTAGGAATTTTGATATATTTTATTAACTCTTATTAATACCTTTCTTTTTTATTGAGATCGATCTTATTTTTATTAAATATAAATTACCTTAATCAAAGTGAAATAAATATACAAAACTTTTTTTTATATAAATATAATAATCTTATAATAATATTCATGATAAAAGAATATAATATTAACATGTATAATACATTCTTTAAAACAGTTCTTGAAATATAAGAATATATTTTTAATATACATTAATCCTTTAATACTTCATTATTAGATAATTAAACATTAAAATTAATCAATTAATGCTATTGATAACAATATTAAATTACTATTTGCTATTTTAATATCTAAGACTATTAATAAATAATTAAACTAATAATGCATTAATCATTTATCTAATAATATTAATTAATTAAATATAAATCTAAAAGTAAAAAATGAACAAAAGAGAGCCTAAAGCACCTAAGAAAAATAAAAAAAATGAACATTCGGAAGGAGGTGAGCAGTGATCTAAAAAAGCTAAACATCAAAAAGAATTAGAAGAAGCACAAAAAAAAGAAAGAAAGAATAGTGATGATGATGAAAAACATAATAAAAATCAAAGTAATTCTCAACAAAATAATAATAATATTAATCAACAACAAAAAAAGGGAAAAAATAAAAAAGGAAAGAAACAAAAAGATGATGATGATGAAGATGATGAAGATACAAAAGCAAAAGAGATCGAAGAAGAAATGAAAAAAGCAAAATTAAAAAAAGATGAAGATGAAGATGAGGATGAAAATGAAATAAACACGGATATGAAGAAAGATGATGACAAAAAAGGTAAAAATAAAAAAGGAAAGTCGGAAACTCACGAAAACAACGATGAAGATGGGAAAAAAAATAAAAAAGGAAAACAAAATAAAAATCAAAAAAATAATAATGAAGATGATGACGCTAAAGAGGAAGGAAAGGATGATGAAAAAAATGAAGAAGATGAAGATCAAATTAAACCAATAGAAGTGAAATATTGTGAATTATGTCGCTTCCCATTAGAATATTGTGAATATACCCATAAATCTATCCTTAAATTAGTAGAGGGAAATGAACAAGAGAAAGAAAAAAAAGAGGAGGAGACTGTTGATACTACCATCAAAAATGAAGATGAACAAAATAAAGAAGAAGACGCTAAGGCAGATAAAAAAAAGAAAAAAAAAGAAGCAAATTCTAAAATTCTAATTGAACAATCAAAAAGAGGTAAAAAGAAGCATACTACATATATTACAAATTTAGAAAAATATGGACTAGTTCTTAAGGATGTAGCTAAGATGTGAAGTAAAAAATATGCATGCAGTTGTACTGTTACAAAAGAAGAAAATGGAACAGAATGTATTACATTAACAGGAGAATTTGCAGATGATGTGTATGATTATTTAACAAATACTTTCCCTAATATCAAACCGGAAAATTGCCAATTAAAAATTGATAAAAAATAAATAATTAAAAAATAAATAATAAAAAATGAATTAAAGTTAGATTAGATTATATTACTT
>JBOFTB010000122.1:0-1287 GCA_051651845.1 Mycoplasma sp.
TATTCTTATTTAAGAAAGAAGGATTATCAATCATTTATTTTATAAAATTGTAAAGATATAATTAAATTATAAATTAACTTATTGTTTAAATAATAAGTGAATGGTATTTATTGTCTTTATCTATTAATTAATAATGATATATTTAATGTTGACTCTAAGATGTTATATATTGTATCTAGTATAATTAATGAAAATAGTCATTGATTGATTTATGAGTATTAATTGTATATATAATACAATACAATTGTTAATTATAAAGTCATTAATAGATCACAAATTATTTAATTATAATTATTATAGGAAATGAGGGATTATATAATAAAATGTTTTCATTTATTATAATGATTGATAAATAAATATTATTATTTTTTTTGGGAAGGATATTTGTAAGGGAGGGTAGGGTTTTAGTTGGGTATGTAGAATGAGGGATGGTTGTGTTATGGGTATAATAAATTATATAAGGGAGATTGAGTAGAGAGTTATTTGATGTTAGAATAAGATATTATGATAATGCAAAGGTAGATGAATATATTATTGATAATAGGTTTGAGATTATGATAATTATGTTATCAATTATTATAAATAATAATTTAAATTATTAATACTATACAATTTACTCATCAAAGTAGAATATATACTACTAAAGTCATTAAAGGAATCATCAAAACTTTATACTTTTTGAGAATTTACTTGATCAATAGACCATTAGTATCAGCTACAAAATAACTTTTAATAAATTAATCTAATTATAATTAACATAAATAAATAAGAAAGATAGATAGATACTAATGTTAATATAATAATTAATGTCTTTATTTATTTTTATTGATCAATACTTCTTTTTATAGTTTTATCTATTTTACTAATATAATACCTCATATACAATATATCAATTAGTTTATTTGAGGTAATGTTTATTTACTTTTATTAAAATGAATATATAAACATTATTATCCTCATCTAATATCATTAATAATACCCAAATGATATCAAATCATAATTAATTATTCCTTATTATTAAGAACGTTCTTCATAACTCTCTTATTTATTATTATATTCATTATCTTACAGTGCATAAATGCCTCTTACACTACATTCTTTTAATTTATTTTTTATTAAAGATTAAGTGTATAAATTCTTTAAATATATATAATAATAGAGTTAATATACTTCCTTATTTCATTCCTTTTTCATCCTAACTTGTAGAAAGTCACAATTGACTACAGTGAAATCAAAACTCATAATGTTATTTAGATTAATTCCTCCAAAGATTAATAATTTATTTCC
>JBOFTB010000123.1:0-1468 GCA_051651845.1 Mycoplasma sp.
AAAATAAGAAATAATAGGATGCTAACTCAATTATAATGTATATAATTACTTCTCTTATTATCATCTTCTTCTTTATCATCCTCAACAATCGGTCTATTAAACCAAATTGGTTCGGATTTTTTACTAACACAAGACATTAAATCATTACACCAATGTTTTCCTGTACATACTCTTGAGAATTCAGGACATATTATCTTTCCATTATATCCATCTACTATGGCACTTTCTTGCTTTTCTGAACACAGAACATCGGAATCTCCTATACTAATCGTGAGAGATCTATTTTCAAAATTACAATTAATTGGATAGCATGTTGCTTGATTTTCTGTTGGCTTCGTGAATCATTCTATTTCATCAAGTGATAAAATATTATCTATACAAATAGAGTTATCTCCGATTACTTCATCATTGAAATTATTTGTTTTTCCATTTTTGCAATTTCCTGCAAAGTAATTGTCTTCATCTACAGGATGTAAAGGAACAGGACAATAATCAACTGAAGATAATCCTCCTTTTGTTTTATCTGTAAAATATTGATATTCAGGGGGTATTTCTAATTCAGTTCTTAAGTAACACGTTCCTCTAGTACTATGTCCGGAAAAGCATTTATTCCCAAAAGATGTTCAGCAAAATTCGTTTGGAAAATTCGTTGATTCATCTATAATACACTTCTCATTTCAAAAATTGCATCCTTCATTTTTACCAAATCTGAATAAGCCTCCAGTATAATAGTTGACCTCATACCATCCACTATCTTCATATAAGGCTAAAGTAATTTCGGAAAAAGCTAATTCTGGATAAAAGGTTGAACATAGTCATTCTCCGAGCATTATTCTACTTTCCCAATGTGAAGATACTCTCCCATCACTTGCTCGTTCAGTTTCAACTCCTTCTAAATTATCACAATTAAAGTATTGTTTAGCTACTTGCACAACTCTCGGAGTTATAATTATATTTGTTTTTACTCCATTAACAGTTACTGACTTGGACACAGGTTGTCGTTTAAAATAACCAAAAAGAGTTTTGGAAAATACTCAAATATGAGTAATTTCATGGAGAAAAACATAGTGAAGGTATTCTTTTGCATTCTGTCTTTCCATGTCATAATTAGGTTGCAAATACACAACACCAGAAATCGGTCTCCAATCAACACTACTTAAATGACAAAATCTTGCAGATGCTATAACTCCATTATTAAGTTCTTTTATTATTGGATAAATTATAATATCAGCATCAACTCCATTTGTTACTTCTTCTGAAAAGATCAAATTGTCTGTATAACAAACCCCTCTATCATTTAAGGAGACTTTCATATCATTTGATACATTTAATAAGTCAGCAAATGTTTTTATTGCTAAATCTAATACTTCCTTAACAAAAATGATATAGGTATCATCAACTAAATTGTTCAAATTGATTGATTCATAAGCAATATGAAATTTAATCGGATGAGCTTTCTTATCGGATG
>JBOFTB010000124.1:0-1135 GCA_051651845.1 Mycoplasma sp.
AAGAATCAAGAAACATCTATATTAGAAAAAGAAGTGTCTGAAACTCAAGAAAAATGCTTAAAGGATTCGAATGAAATTGCAAGAAAAAGTGAAGAGGTTCAAAAAGAATTAGATTTAGCCAAACCAAAATTAGTTAGTGCACAATCAAATATCCTTGCTATGGATAAAGAAATATTAATGCGTGTCACAGGAGGTAACGTTGCTAACTCAATCAGATTTTACTTTGAGTGTGCTGGTCTTATTATGAATAAACGTTTAGCTATTCCAAAGGATTTCGGAGATTTAGTCATTAACAAAGATATTACAGTAAATTACTATTATCCATTGGGTTGGGCAACTGTATTTTCTTATTTAAAATCAAGTTCTGAAGGAGGATTCTTCAATACTATTGAAGAATGGAAAATAAAATTAAAAGCCAATAAATTAAATATAAATGATGAAACTCTAGAATTAATTCGTCCTTTCCTAGAAGAAGCCAAAACAAAAGAATCAAATGAATCAATATTTGAAGAAAAGTGGGCCAAAAAAATAGGAGGTGATCCATGCTTATTGATTGCAAATTTCTGTAAATCAATCAGAGATTTCGTATTTGCTGTCAGAGATGTTATTCCTAAAATGCAGCAAGTCGCTATTATGGAAAATAGATTCCAAGTTGCAAAAGAAGAACTAGATAAACAAACTGTACGTAAAAATGAAGTCTTGGCTATTAAAAAGAAATTGGAAGATGGATTAGCAATAATTAAAGCTGAACAAGAAGAACAAAAAGAAAAATTACAAAAAATGAAAAAGAAAGTTGATTCAGCACAGCATTTAATAGATTCATGAGCTGATGAAAAAGTAAGATGGGAGAAAGATTCACAATCGTTTGGGACACAAAAGAATAATTTATTAGGAGATGCGGCAATATGTGCAGCTTTTCTTGCATATTCAGGACCCTTTAATTCAACTTTCCGTGATGAAGTTTTGGAAAAGAAAGTTTTTAAAGCTGATATTGTTAAAAGAAGCATTCCTTATTCAGCTCCTCCAGTAAAAGAAAATAAAGAGGAGGATATTAAGGAGTTGAAAATCGAAGAGTTTTTAGTGAATGAAATTACCAAAAATGAATGGTCTATGAGTAAATTACCAAGCGATAACT
>JBOFTB010000125.1:0-3580 GCA_051651845.1 Mycoplasma sp.
GTATTTAGATTTGTAATGAAATATTCAGCTCCAGCTATTGAATCTATTACTTCGAAATATTCTTCAAAGTTTTTAATTGCAGTTGTTGAGTCAACATACCCTATCTCTTCTATGAATTCTCTTAAAATGCCTTCAAAAATTTTATCTTTAATACTTGTTTGTTTTTTAACTGGCTGTGGTTTAGTATCATTTGTGCCATTAAAAACTCCAAAAGCTGCTATTACCCCAAGGGTTATACCAGTAAATAATAACAAACTAGATAATGATCCAATCAGTATTTTTTGTTTTCGTTTTTTTGCATTATCGCTTGTTTTTACATCTTTAATTTTTTCACTCATATATATACCGCCTATTTAATAATTATATTATGAAAAAAATCAAAAAACAATATTTGATTATCTCAATATAAAACGGGATGAATTAATAATATAAAAAATTTAGTTTTTTGTTAAATTTATAGCTCAAGTACTTTATTTCAATATCCTTGACTTCAAACTTTACTATGATTTTGAAATAAAGTACTTGATACTGAAATAGATGTTATTCTCTCACAACGAGAGAAAGCATAATTTCCAATAGATTCAACATCTTTTGGAATTATTAGATCACCTGATAATTTAGAACAAAAAGAAAATGTATAGTTCCCAATTGTATTTAAACTAAGAGGAAGGGAAAGAATACCATCAAGTTTGATGCAACCACTAAAAGCAGAACTTCCAATTGATTGAACGCCTTCGGGTATTATTAAATCACCAATTAGTCTTTGACAATCTTCAAAAGCATTTGATTGAATTATCTCAAGAGTATCTGGTAGAAATAATTTTCCATCAAAACTAGTACATTTTGAGAAAGCGGAACGACTTATTACTTTAACCCCGGACGGAATTGTTAAACTACCTACAAACTTATTACACCTAGAAAAGGCAGACTCACCAATCGCTCTTAAAGTTGAAGGTAAAGAAAGTAGTCCATTAAAACCTGAACAGTTGGAGAACGCTCAACCTTCTATTGATACAACGCCTTCAGGGATTTTTAAATTGCCAGACAAACTCGAACAATTTCAAAACGCTGATGTACCAATGGATTTTAAAAGAGGTGGAAGAGGTAAAGATCCAGTAAAGTTTTTACAATTATAAAAAGCAAATTCCTCTATTTGTGTAACTGTTTCTGGGATTTTTAAAAAACCAGTTAGGTTAGAACATCCTTTGAAAGCATAACCTAAAATCGTTGTTAAAGTATAAGGTAAGGATAAAGTTCCATTAAGACCTGAACAGTTCTCAAATGTATTTTCCTTTATCGATTTAATTCCTACCGGGATTATTAAGTCACCAGATAGATTGGAACAGTTAGAGAAAGCGGAACTTTCGATTGTTCTTAAACTAGTTGGTAGAGTTAAATCACCATTGAATCCTAAACATTGTTCAAATGCTGATTTACCAATTATTTTTATTCCTTCTGGAATTTCTAAATCTCCCGTTAGACCAGAACATCTATAAAATGTTTTTTCATTTATTGCTTCAATTCCATTCGGGATTTCTAAGTTGCCCTTTAGGTTAGAACACCCACTAAAAGCAGAGCTTCCAATTCTTTTTAAAGTAGATGGTAGAGTTAATGTTCCATTAAAGCCTGAACAATTGTAGAAAGAATTATTTCCAATTGATTCAATTCCTTCTAAAATTATAAGATCTCCAGATAGTTGAGAACAATTAGCAAAGGCATAATTACTTATAGTTTTTAAAGTATTGGGAAGTGTGACAGATATTAGTTTTTCATTAATTTGCGTTGAAAAATTAAGAGTCATTATACCTTCAAATAATTTTTCAACTTTGGTTCCAGCAACTTCATTAGGAATAATTAAATTACCATCTCAATTTTCATAATCTCATAAGGTTCTATTTGTTATTGAAAGAATACCACTTTCAGTAATTGTAAACATACCATCGACTTTTGGAACATCCTCATTAATTACTGTTCTATCATATCCTTGACTTCAAACATTTTGATGATTTTGGAATAGTCTATCAGAAACACCAATTGATGCAATTTTATTACAAGCACGGAATGCATCATTACCTATTGTTTGAACTATTTTTGGAATTATTGATTTTCCAGATAAGTTAGAACAATTAGCAAAAGCATATTGATCTATTGACTTTAATTCTTTTGGGAATTTTAAATCACCTATTAGATTTAAACAACCATTAAAAGCGTATTCACCTATAGATTTTATAGAATTTGGAAGAGATAGTGTACCGTTAAATCCAGAACAATTAGCAAAAGCTCACCCTTCTATTGATTCAATCATTTCTGGAATTTTTAAATCACCAGATAAATTTGCACAATTGTAGAAAGCAGTTGTACCGATTGTTTTAAGGGTATATGGAAGTGATAAAACTCCATCAAATTGCGAGCAATTTTCAAAAGCAGAATCACCAATTAACTCAACTCCTTCAGGTATTTTTAAATCACCAGATAAATTTTGACAATTATAAAAAGCATATTTTTCTATTGTTTTAAGTGAAAGAGGAAGGGAAAGGGCGCCCGCAATTGAATTGCACCCTTTAAAAGCATAATCCCCAATATGTTTTATGGAATCTGGAAGAGAAAGGGAGGTTAATTTATCTTTTATTTGTGATGAGAAATAATTATTTGAATCACCACTTACTATTCTTTCAACTGTTATTTCACCGACTTTATTTGGAATTGATAAAATGCCATTTCATTCACCATATTCCCACAAAGAAATATCTGTTATAGAAAGAGTTCCTCCATTTGTAATGGTAAACATACCATGAATGTTTTTAGCATCTCGATTAATTACTTTTCCAAAATAATTTTGACTTCAAATATTTTCATGATCTTGAAATTGTGAATCTGAAACACTAATTTCAATTATATTTGAATCATCAAAAGCATTTGTACCAATATTTAATGTATCATTAGGTGTAATAAACTTTCCCCTCATTTCAAGAGTTGAAGAAAAGGCATAATCACCAATTGATGTTAAACCACTCGATAATGAATCAATCCCAGTTATTGTGGCATTAGCAAAAGCATAGTTTCCGATTTTATCAGCTGGTATTGATATGTTTCCAATGATTTTATCGCAATCATAGAAAGCATAATCCCCAATTTCTTCTAAATTAGTAGATTCAAAGTATATATTATCTAATTTGTCTTTAATTAAACTTGAAAAGTTTGTAGTTTCATTTCCGCCTATAATTCTTTTAACTGTTGTCCCATTAATTTGACTTGGGATTGTTAGTTCTCCATCTCAATATTTAAATTGTGGAGATTGAGTTCATAATTCATTAATTGAAATAGTTCCATCATCTGTAAGATTAAACATTGATATTGAAATTTCTTTATCTACTGTTAAATTTGCTGATAAAGTTTGATTTAAAACTTCTTTACCATCAGTACCATATGACTTAGAAATCTTAATATCTAATTTGATTGAATCAGTTATTTTTTGATCGATATTAAGTGTATTTAGATTTGTAATGAAATATTCAGCTCCAGCTATTGAATCTATTACTTCGAAATATTCTTCAAAGTTTTTAATTGCAGTTGTTGAGTC
>JBOFTB010000126.1:0-2509 GCA_051651845.1 Mycoplasma sp.
AATTTAACTATTCCAAGAGGAACATCTTTACAACAAGCTTTAATACGTGGACAAAGTAATATAGGTAAAAGTATTGCTCTACGTAACTTCGCTTTAAAACCTTATTTTAAAAATTGGAAAAATTTATCAAAGAAAATGGAAAGCAATGATTGAAGAACAGATATCTTCTCTAAACTCTTTCTCTCAAAGGATGGTAATTGAAAAAAGACAGGATTGAGACATGCGTTTAACAAATGGAGAAATAATGCGAATAAATTAGCAAATAATGAATTACAAAAAAATCTTTATATGAAATTAATGTCAAAGCTCTATGAAAATGGCTCAAAGACAGGATTAAGAAGAGCTTATAATAAATGGAAGAACTATTATTTAGATTATATTAAAAGACTTAATGATGCAGGTAAAGCTTCAACATTATTAAGACAACATTCTACTAAACCTATTAGAGAACAATTCAGGAAAGCAATAATTAATGGAGGAAAATTCGGACGTGTTAAAGCAATGTTAACTAATGCTTTAAGAGTTAATGATAAAGACAATCTTTATTATTGTTTCAATAAATGGAGAAAGAATGCACAGAAACTAAAAGAATGAGAATTAAAATGTCGCTTTTGAAGATTCCTTGCAAATGCCCAAGATAAGAAAGGCGATGAATATTGGAAGAATCGTTTACATGAAGCATTATTAAGATGGAGAATCAATTGTACTCCAAATAAAACTCTTCAATATTTAACAAATGTACGTATAGGAACAGAAAATTTAATGACTACATTAAGAAAGCCACATAATAAAAAAATCTTTGATGGTTTAAAAAATAAAGCTGATAGTTCAAACTCAAGACATCTCTTATTTAAACTACTAAGCGGAATTGATCCTAAATTTGATAAAAGACTATTAAGAAAAGCATATAATACATGGAAGTCTAAATTAGGAGATACTGATAAACAAAAGCAAAAAATGAAAGATTTATTTAATAGATACTTACCAACACCTAAACCCCATAAAGTTTTAATTCATGATCCGGAACAAGAATTAGTTGATGCAATGACAGCATATGATTTATTAAAGCATAACAAAGCAAAACCCATTGCCGATTTCTGTTCTACTTTAATGAATATAAAGCGTCAAATGGATATAATGAAAAGAAACTTATTATTAAAGAAATTATATACAAGTCTTGGTATTTATACTAAAGTTAAAGCAAGAACCACCTTAACTAAATGGAATAGAAAAGCTAAATTAATGCAAGTCAATGAAGATGCAGAAACTATCCAAGATTATATAAGACCTAAATTAAAGAATTCAAATGATAAAAGAAAACATCTCGATGATGCTGCTAAACATTTAGAACGCTACATTAAAAAGGTTGTATTCAATAAAATAAAAAATGAAAAAAATGATGAAGCAATGAATAATGTATTAAGAAAAGCTCATAAAAATAAAGAGCAAATGAACAAAAAGACATTAGCTAAATATTTCAATAGATGGAGAGATATGTTACCTGAATTAAGAAAGGATGACGCGGCAACTAAAATCCAAACTAATTTAAGAAGTAAAAACGCTAAAAAGAAAGTTGATGGTATGAAAAAACTAAATAATAGGATGAAATACCTAGTATTAAAACTATTTGCTAAATATCTTGATAAAAGAAAAATTACCTTCGCTAAATGGCAAGCTGTTGTCGAAAAAGAAAAATGTGATGAAGAAGCTAAGGTTATTCAAGACTTTCTTGGTAGACATTTAAAAAATTGAAGAAAAAAACAAGCTGAAGATAAATTACGCTCAATGTTTAGAATGTATGTTATTAAACAGCTTAAGAATGCAATTAAAAAATCATCTAATGTCTCTGGAGATAGAGGAGGTAAATTATTCAATACATTAGAAAATATATACATTCGTCGTCCTTATAATAAATTAGTAAACGGAATGAGATGGATAGGTAAAATTAAAACAATTAAAAGAGTCAAACCAAAAATTGAAAAAGCTCTCAGATTATATTGGCTTCCTTACTATTTAAAGAGATGGTATGAAAATACAGTTGTTGATAGAAATAATAAAATTATTTTCCTCCAAAATTACTTAAAAGCTAGATTATTATTATGGAGAAAGAAAGCTGATTTACGTAAAGCAGCTTTGTTACAAAAATATTTATTAAAATTAAGCAAAGATCGTGACTTAATGCTTAGAATACCTTTTAAATATTGGCAAAAGGTGACTCAATTTAGTAAATTAAATGATCAAGCGGAAACTATTCAAAAATTATGGAAGGGAAATACTAGTCGTAAGAATGCAGAGAGATTACTTGCACAAAAGAAATGAAAAGATTTAGTTAAAAAGGGATTAAAAAATAAACTAGCTGACGCAATAACGAAAGCAAATGATGACTATGCTGCGCCATTAAGGAAAGTCTTAAAATCAACTAAAGGTCCACTTGAAAAGAGATATGCAACTAATGATATAGTTGATTATGCAAATGATACATTGAGAAATAAATATTGACTATTACTTA
>JBOFTB010000127.1:0-1404 GCA_051651845.1 Mycoplasma sp.
AAAACTATAAAAACTACAATAAAAATTCAAAAAATTTCTATAAGATTAAACTTCTTCAATTTGAATCATATATATCTCTCTTATTATTTACGATCTCCTTGGCAACAGAAGCAAACCCTACAATAGATTGAATTTCACTCTTAATCATTTCTAAATCACTTGCTTTCTCTTTTTGAATAATTTCTATTGCTTTTGCTTCTCCTTCAGACTCCATAACATACCTTTTCTTTACTGCTTCCGCATGTCAAATTAAAGCTTCCTTTTCTGCTTCAGCTTTTAGAATTTTAGATCTCTTCTCAAAACCCTGCAACCAATATATCGGCATTCTTATGTCCCTCAGATTGTAAAACTAAAATCGCCGCTCACATTTAGCTTTCATTTGCTTTTCCATCGCATCCTGTATCTCGGTAGGAGGAATTATATTTTTAAGTTCAACACGATTTATCTTAATTCCCCATTTATCTGACGCATCCAAAATTGAATGCTATCTTTACATTTATAACATCTCTACTCATCAAAGTACTATCTAATTCCAAATCACTAATTATGTTTCTTTAAGTTGTAGCAGTTAAATTCAATGTCACGAATGGGACTATCAACACCATAAGTATCCAACTTAGCATCCGTAACTTGATAAAAAATAAGTATCTATTTGCATATTAACATTATCTTTAGTTATGACCGGCTGCGGAGGAAAATCAACAACACGTTTCTTTACAGATACTTTGTTTCTAATAATATCGAATATCGGGATTTTTATATGTACGCCAGTTGTCCAAGTTGATTGATATGCTCCTAATCTTTCAACAACATAAACTTTGGATTGAGGAACAACTTAAGCACTTATAATTCCAAGCATTACAAAAATAAATAAAACAAACAAAATGAACATTTTTTAACCCCAATTTTTACTAAAATATAAACAAATTCTTGTATAAAATAGATAAAAACTTACTTCTTGCACACAATCAAAGTAGCACCTTCAATCCTTTTTACATATACAACACTCTCAATATCTATACAATCATTAGTTTCACTTCTTGTCAACCAATTTTAACCCAATACATTTACCCTACCATCAAACTTTAAGTTATCCACTTTACTCACAACTACACCATATTTCCCTACTACCATATCAGCATTTGTTGGCTTATGCTCTCCCTTAAAAACTTACACGCGATAGGACGAATAAACAAAACAGCTATAAAATCTAAAGATAAAAATATCGATAACTGATAAAAACTCTCAATTCCAAAAAAAGCTGTAATTAAAGCACCTAAACTTCCAAAACTAAGCATATAGCTATTATTTGTAAAGTAAAAACTTCCACTGCAAAAAAACAAAAAACATTATGATCCAAAAATAAAAAAAAGAGTCCAGCACAATAAACTCAAATATATCCAA
>JBOFTB010000128.1:0-1447 GCA_051651845.1 Mycoplasma sp.
GTATATTTTGAATGATTATAGTAAATTCACTAAAGCTTAATCTCTTAGGAATTGATATGTAATTATTATACTCTTTCTTCTTACATAGCTGTCAATATATATTTTCATATCAATTAGTATTCCCTTTTGATATACCTAACCCTTCATATTGATTCAATATATTTTTAGATAATAAATAGATATCCATATACTTCAATCGGCGTTCTTGTCATTGTCTTGTTCTCTTTTCATGTTTTTTATCTTTGATGATATGTTTAAGTATTTCATTGGGTATATCATCTTTAGTAATTGGTTTTAGTACTTCATGAATAAACTTCTTTTGAATATAAATTAATATATAGGCGGATGTGTCTGATTTAAGCGGAATTTCTGATATAATGGTGTCGCTTTTGTTTTTATATAATGTATAATTCCCTCCGTAATTCATATCAAATACTTCGTATCAATCTGCTTTGGATACATATTCATCGTTAAATATGTACCATTCGTTTTCATTGTGTATTATATCAGGTCGAATATATGCATAATAATGTCCACTATATACATTACCCTTATGTACTACAATTGATAATAGTTCATAGTCTAGATTTTCAGTATTGTTTTCTATGTATTTATTTCAGCAGAGTTTAGAATCGAATTCGTATCGATCGTTTATTTTATCCATTTGTTCCATTTTTGGATTGTATTCAAAGCGTTTTCATTGAAATATCAATACAGGGGGAAGAGCTATGAATTTTCAACTTTTTTTAGCTTTTTCTTTACCGTGACCCTCGACTCAATACTTATCTTCTCCATCTAATCATTCTTCTTCTGTGTATTTATTGAGACTATCGTAGATGTTCTTGCAGTTCTTTACATTGAGTTGGATGTCATTAAACTTTTCTTCTTTTTTAGAGGTATATGTATAATCAACACAGTTGATCTCGTTTGAGATCTTACCTTCGAATAGGAATTTGAATAAGGACTCACTCTTAGTACCTTTAAACTTCTTCTCCATTAAATCACTTCACATCATATTAAACTCTTGTACATCATGTTGGACTAGTATTTCATCTCTTGACCAGCCGAAGCTTCGAATAAGTTTCTCCGTGCTGATTGATCCTCGTTCAAAGGATAGATCATAAAAGAGACGTTGTAATGAATAAGATAGTGAGTTCTCTGTGCTATCAAATGGGGTATTGAAGATTAACTGCTTAAATCAACCGATGTAGTTTAATGATTGAATCATAGAGTTCATATAACACGTCATTCCTTCATTAATTAAACCATTATATGCTAATGATTGAGGAATGTTCTTTTTGATTTTTAAATCAATAAAGAAAGATATTGATGACTGAGGTGTAGTAGGGCTATGATTAGGAGGATTCCCTTTCATGAATAAATAAGTTGGTCAATTGATTTGGGTGAGGATAAGCTTAGTTTGTGGTACATTTTTATGTCTATTGGT
>JBOFTB010000129.1:0-1075 GCA_051651845.1 Mycoplasma sp.
TACTTGAGTAACACCACAGCCAGGAGGATCAAAAGTAGCAGTTATAATAGTTCCTAAAGCTAATTCGGCACCGAAATCAATTTTCATAAAAGCTATCACAGGACTACCTTCTAAAACAAGGGGATCATTTAAGGGGGAGGTATCACAAGCATCTGTATAATATCCGATAGATGATGAAGGAATTATTACAAGAACATTAATTTTAGGAGCATCACTTGGCATTGCAAATGGTTCACCTCCTGTAAAAGTTAAAGTAGTAGGTTTGAATACTCCAACTTTATTACATGTTACAAGAGTACATATTTTTGTAGGGGTGGTGGCAGCATCAATAATTACTTCACCAACTGTACAACCAGGAGGATCAAAAGTTACAGTTATAGTTCCTGCGGCTAAAACGGCATTACCAAAATCAATTTCAATATTAGTAATTGCGGGTAGACCAGTTAATTCAAGTGATTTAGATGATGAACCTGTACAATCAGATTCTGAAGAATATCCGATAGATGATTTTCAAATTGGGAAATCAACTTGAATTTGAGGGTTAGGAGTTGGTATTGTGTATGTATGTTCCGGTACAGAAGTTATTGAGTGAAGTGCAATCATTCCTACTTTAGTACATGTAACTAGTTTGCATAAATTTTGGGTGGAAGTGTCGCTAATTCCTACATCCACAACTGCACACCCAGAAGAATCAAAATTAAATGACAAAGTAGAACCATTAGCTAAAGCTTCATTAAAAACAATGTTGATATAAGTCTTTGCTGTTCCCTCAGTTAATGTAAGAGGTTCACTTAATTCTGTCCCACTCCCACAACCTTCAGCAGTATGGTATGTAATAGTCATTGTGAATGTAGTCTGTAGTTTTCTAAGATTAGATTCCTAAATGTTAAATTTGAGTATTTACATTTTGATTTGAGAATAATATGACTGATAGTCATAGAAGTATTATTAATTGCGATTTCATTTTAAATTATTTTAATTTTGTTGAGTGTATGTTATATAGTAAAATAAAAATATCTTTTTTAGTATATAATGTATTATTCTCTATATTTCTATGATTAATCTCCTTTATTGA
>JBOFTB010000130.1:0-1039 GCA_051651845.1 Mycoplasma sp.
GATGAAAAGAAAGAAGAATTTCCAAATGCGATAGATAATTCAATTACTGTCGTTATTTACTATGGAGAATTCAGTGCATTTTTGAAAAAAGTGAATCATTATTTGAATTTATCAACAGATAAATGCTCAAATGAAATAGAGAAGAAAATGATGGGAGAATATATTGAAAGTTTTAAAACAGGAAGTATTGAAAAGCATAAAGATAGTCAAAGATCTTGGATAAAAGATAAAGGACCTGTTATTGAAATGAATATTGGTTGGATTGAAACTTATATTGATCCTATAGGTGTTAGAGGATATTATGAAGGATGGGTAGCTATTAAAGATAAAGAACAGTCTAAAAAGTTTAATACTTTGGTGGATAACTCTGAAAAATTATTAAAAGAATTTCCATGGTCTATTCAATTTGAAAAGGATAAATTTTGTGCCCCAGATTTTATTGCGTTAGATGTTGTAACTTATGCAAGTGATGGCTGTCCAATAGGAATTAATATCCCAAATTATTCTGATGTACAAGAACAAGACGGATTCAAAAACATTTCCTTATCAAATGCATATCCTTCATTTAAACCGGAAAATTGAATATTTTGTTGAGAGAATGATAAAACTATTTTATCAAAACATGCTCTTCAAGCAATGACAGTTATGGTTGGTTTACATGAATTATTAGGTCATGGATCAGGGAAACTATTAAGAAAAAATGAAAATGGAGAATTTAATTTCGATCATGAAAAGTTAATTAATCCTTTAACAAATAAAGTAGTAGATCAATATTATGAAGGATCTAGTACATATGAGCAAAAGTTTATGGATTTAGGAAGAAGTATGGAAGAATGTAGAGCTGATTTAACTGCATTGTATTTTGTTTATAATAAAACTGCCCATTCTATTTTTGATATTACTGATGAAAATTTAAATGATACTATATATTCAATGTATTTGATTCACTTTAGAAAGGGTATTTTAGGTCTACCTTTATATAATGCTAATAATTGCCAATGGGGTCAAGCACATACACAAGGTGCTTTTGTTGTTATGA
>JBOFTB010000131.1:0-1637 GCA_051651845.1 Mycoplasma sp.
CCCCTATTTAAGCTAAATTATAAAATATAAACTATAATAAAATGCTATCAATTAAATTGTATTTGCTATCTCTTATATTCTCATGAAATTCCATTGTTTATTCCTCATCCTTTTGGAATGCAAAATTGACTGATCCAGAAAACACAAATAAAATACAAAAAGGAGTTTTTAAAAAATTCGTCATTGAACTTACCCAAAAAGAGGAAAATCAAGTTCACCAAGCAAAAACATTTCTCAAATTAGAAGATTCCGAAGATGAACTAAAGTTAAGTATGGCTGAAATACCGATTGATACTCATGTCTCCAAAAAAGTTGATATTTATATTGGTATTTCTTGTAATTCAAAGGTAAATGAAGATAAACAATATGATCTTAGATTTGATTTCTTTGGAGGAGATTATTCATTCATTTCAAGAGTTGAGGTCCCAACAATTACTGTTCAGGTTAATAATATCACAAAAATATTTTGAGCAGCAGCATATAATACTATTCCTCCAAATAATTATGGTTTATATAGATTTGACTCTCTATTAAATTTTGACAAAGTTACCTTTTCTTTTACTCAACAAAATACAATTAATGGTTCAGTTAAAATAGAAAAATTTACATTAAATGAGTTTGTTGAACCAAGAACAGAACATACAGAAATATATTCAGGAAAAATAAAAGTTAGTTCATTTGAAGAAGGACCTGAACAAGACTTTACTTTTGAAATGGAAATCGATAATCAATGCTATACTTTTTTTGATGATGACAATTTAGTTAATATTATAGTTAAAAGGACAGAAATTCCTCATTTTAATCCAGAAACTATAAAAGATATTAAAAAATCTATAGTTGTATTTAACGAAACAAAACCTAATGAAGTAGGGTTTCAAATCTCGTTACCACCTCGAGTAATAATCTCATGTGTATTACAAAGAACTCACGAAGAATTTATGAAGGATGAAGATTTAAGAGATATGTCAAAAGATATTTTTACGAAAGATTATACAGTTTTCCAAAAAATAATTGATCCACAACTAAGTAGTGAAAAAATCAATGTTATCTTTTATGATGTTTCCCGTCTTGGAGGTTATAAAGTAAAATGTTTAATAGATAATACAGTTTCTGATCAAAAGTCAGATGAGTTTTCTAGTTTCTCTTTTACAATGGGTGAATCAGTTGATACCGATAATAATATTAATATTAATGTTATGCCTTCACATATACCTCTGACTCCTGGAGAATGTGCTATTTGGTATTTCAATGAAAACACCACAGAAGATTTCAATAACGAAGCTGTTCACTACTGTAACGATTATTTAGATAACAAGCATCCTAATAAAATTTTATTCAAAGAAAATGGATGCATGAGTTGTGAGGAAAGAAATTTTGAAGGCATATGAGAGAATTATAGATCCATTTGCTTAGTAGGATTGACAAATTGTCTCTCTAATTATCAATATAACGCTACTAATGATTTTGATGAAATGATTAACACAATCGATACTACTGAAAAAATTGAAGAAAAATTAGGTTTAAAAGGTTATAAGGTTTCTAAAGTTGTAAAAGAAACTGATACAATTGATCTTGATATATCTCAAATATCATTCCAAATAAATTTAAAAACAAGCCAATATATTGAACTAAATGTT
>JBOFTB010000132.1:0-1849 GCA_051651845.1 Mycoplasma sp.
CTCCCCCTTAAATGATCCCCTTGTTTTAGAAGGTAGTCCTGTGATAGCTTTTATGAAAATTGATTTCGGTGCCGAATTAGCTTTAGGAACTATTATAACTGCTACTTTTGATCCTCCTGGCTGTGGTGTTACTCAAGTAGCTATTCCTGATAATTCCTTAAATCATATATGTACTCCAGTAGAATGTACTAAAGGTGGAGTATTTGTAATTAATGAATTATCTTTTTTTGAAGAAGGAAAATTTTCAATAACAGAAGTAGCTCCTTTGATTACTGTTAATGTTGCAATAGAAAGTATTTCATATTATGGAAGTAGTAATTGTGAAAGAGATGAAATAAAATCTAATTACATTGTATTTGACGGTACAAATGCAATTACTAATATGAAAATTATTTTTGGTGGCAATCCTACAGGAAATATATCAGGTACATTTACACTTTCTAGTTGTTCATTTATTCCAGTCCAAATGGATGGAAGCACCGCAGAATTATGTGTTACTGTAACATGTACTACAGTTGGAAAATTTACACTTGAAACTTTAGATTCGAACAATCATGACTTTATAATGCCAGCTCAACAACCTACTATAAATGTTTGAATATTGATTGAAACAACAACTATTACATATCATTCAGATTTTAAATGTGATACTCCATGATCAACAGCTATTCAATTAGACCAAAGCGGCCAAGTCTCAGCTTATGTGAAATTTACTTTTAATAAGGCACCAAGTGTAGGAACATTAACCATAACTTTTTCAATCAATAGTTACACTGCAGATATTGCATTGGAAGGCTCAAAGAATGAATATTGTTCAGAATTAGTATTTACCCGGGTTGGAGTATATTATATTACATCATTAGTATCAGACGTCACAACAGAAAAGTTTACTATTCAAGATAATCAAGCATCAAATACAATTGAAGTTGTAGACGATTCAAATCCAGATCCAGAGGAATCAGCTTTTAAAGCAACAGATGTTAAATATTATAGTGATAGTTGCACATCTTTAATATTAGGTAATTTAACATTAGAAACTAATGGGAAAGCAAAAGCTTTTGCAAAAATTACTTTTGATAAACCATTACCAAGTACAGGAACTCTAACTGGTAATTGTGGAGATAATTGTAATGCAAAAGACTTTGCATTATCTTCTTCAGGAAATGTGTGCATGGAATTGGAATTTTCAGCTGCTGGTAATTATATTATCAAAGGGCTAGGAATCAAAAATGATAATACTAATGTAATTGATGTATCTGGGCTTGATTCTAAACAAATCACAGTTGAACCAACACAAGAAATTGCAGCAACAACTATTACATATCATCCAGATCCTGATTGTAATGATCAATGAGAAACAGCTATTCAATTAGACCAAAGCGGCCAAGTCTCAGCTTATGTGAAATTTACTTTTAATAAGGCACCAAGTGCAGGAACATTAACCATAACTTTTTCAATCAATAGCTACACTGCAGGTATTACATTGGAAGGCTCAAAGAATGAATATTGTTCAGAATTAGTATTTACTCAGGTTGGAGAGTATTATATTACATCATTAGAATCAACCGTCACAACAGAAAAGTTTATTATTACGAATCAAGCATCAAATACAATTGAAGTTGAAGGCGATTCAAATCCAGAGGAACCAGGCTTTAAACCATCAGATGTTAAATATCATAAGAATAATAGTTGCTCATCTGAAATATCAGGTAAATTAACATTAGAAAATGGGAAAGCAGAAGCTTATGCCGAAATTACTTTTGATAAACAATTACCAAGTGATGATACCTTAACTGGTAAATGCGGAACTAGTTGTAAAGCAATAGATTTGAAATTACCTTCTTCAGGA
>JBOFTB010000133.1:0-4633 GCA_051651845.1 Mycoplasma sp.
TAATGTAATGCTTCTCGCATTCCACCTCCTTTCTTACTTATACAAACATTATACCATGTTTGCAATTATTTGTCAAATTCGATTTACCGTTGAAACAACATTTTTTTTCTGTGTTTTTTCTTCCGTATTAATCTATACACATATAATACCATTTAATATATAAAAAGTCAAATTCTATTTACAATCTTTTCAATTCTCGATTGTTGGGATAATATGGTTATTATATAATAATGTAGCATTTTGTTCAAACACCGACTGTTGTTTATTTTTGTAAATGAGATTTGATTTTTGGCAAGTTCTATGATATAATTTAAGTATAAATAAGAGCAATAGCGACCTGTGAACTATGACGGCATTTTTGTGGTCTTAGTATAAAATTTGTCTAAACTGCCTCACACACACAAATACTTTGACTATCAAACAATTTGATAGTCTTTTTTTTATGTAAATACTTTGAATATCAAAGTATTTTATATTCAAATAATTGAGCTACTGTTCTATTTTCGAACACTAACTGTTCTAAAATGAGAAAACTCCCAAAATTTGCAGTTTTTAGAAACTGGATTTTTTTAGACCTATTATTAAGGGGGGTGTATTAAATACACGCATGAGCGTAGTGAAATCGAAAAAACAGATTTTTGAGGGGTAAAAAATTTTTTTATCCAAAAATAGGGAGTTTTAGAAATCCAAAAAAAATACCCCCCTATAAAATAGGGGGTGTATTGAATGTACGCATGGGCGTAGCCGTTTTAAAAAAACACTTTTTATCTTCTTCTATTTGTCTTTTTAGTTTGTTTAAATATCACAAATGCTACTAATCCAATTGCAGTAGCTGCTCCAATGGTACGAAGTGATATATCAGTTACTTTTATAACACTATTCATATTATTATTAAATGCATTTTCCTGGTCTGCACATATATTAATTATTGATGTGATATCGCTACAAATATTTTTTGCAATAACAGTTGCATCAGCATTAGATTTGATTGAAGAAGTTATAATATGAGGTGGTAAAGTATCATTAATTCTCTTTAATGTCATGAAACTATCTTGACAAACTTGTGGTATACCAGCATTCTCAAACCTATGCTTCCCAACTACATCAAGTGCTAATTTAGCTATTTCATCATGACAATGAGCACTAAGTTCTTCAATTTTTCTATTCAATAACAAACTTAATGTTTTGTGATAAGCGGTATATGAGACACAAATTGTCCTTGCAAATACTTCTTCCCATGTATCATAGTGAGATATTATTTTCAATATTTTTGCTGAATATGCTGGCATAAATATTTTTACAATAAATGTAGTTCCAAATAACGTATTGTCTTCGTTACTTTTTAATTTTTTAAGTATATTTGTTGTAGTTAAAACAATATTTTCATTAATCCAGTTCATATCTTTATACCACATATTCTCTTCAACAGATTGTGCTAATGCCCTTATTATTTCTTTGGTAGATATTCTTATACACTCTGCATAATCTTTTTTGCTAATCATCGTGTTTGAAGTATTAAACTCAACACCCATAAGCGTCATTATATCTTTCTTTGTTGCAAATTTAAAACTCTCAATAAGTTCATTATCTTCATCTGTAAAATCCATATCAGGATTTATTGTGTATTTTAAAAAAAATGCAAATGAAAGCATTTCTCCAAGCAGTACAATATACATACCATAAACTGCTCCATTTTTAGGTAACCATGATTTTTTTACCATTGTAACAATATTACATATTTTTTCTATTACTATATCTAATTTTAATGTCACTGCATGTATGGAATTATCATTGATTCCATTGTTATATGCTACTGATACATCATATATTGTTTTTGCTATTGTATGGATATCGTTTAATTGCTCTGTTCTTAATAATTTCATCGTTCTCCTCCGTTTATCTCTTTCGATTTGATTTTAATTTACGATTTGCTGAGAATAATATTCCGCCAACGGCAACTACCGATACTCCAATTGGAATAACCCATTTTAAAATAGTACTTTTTGTTTTATTTGAACGCTTGTTATTGCCCATTATTGCAATCGCCTTATCATATATATGTTTTGAATCAGTGTCAATTTGTTTAATATTACCTTCGTTAAGCATGTCACATCTCTTAAATACATTGAAATAGTTTGCTGAGATATTATCAAACAGGTTGTCGCTTGAGAGATATTTTTGTAATATATCTTGATTTGAATCAGAATTATCAAAGTCAGAAAATAATCTTGCAAGTTGCATTTTGCAATGTTCTGAAGTACTTATATCATCACATGCTCCAGTTATATTACAGATTTGATTATAATATATCAATCCAATGAGGATTATCATTAATCTTATAGTATTTACACTTAATCCGTATTTTCCAATTATAGTTAACATTTTCGCTGAGTATACTCCATCTTCAAGTCTAAGTATATACATATCAATATAAGACCTTTTATTATTACTTTTTTTTATCTTATCAATATCAAAAGCTCTAAGTATGTTTTTAGCATTGATTGTCACGTTAAAATTATCATCATACATAATGTTTTTATTAGGGCTTTCTGATAATGCTGTATTTATGGTCCTTAATACTACAATCATGTATTCTAAGAAATTTCTATTAGTAATCATAGAATCAGATTTTACAAATAATTCACCATTAATCCCTATTGTTTCTTGTAATGAAGCTACCCCTTCAGTCCTTTCAAAATTTAAAGTGTCAGTGTCATTAGTAATATTATATTTCAATGAAAATCCTGTTGTTAATATTTGATTTATAATTGATTTATAAAGGTCACAAGTGATTCCTAATGTACGTTCATTGTTTGCCTGTTCTTTTATTCCATCCCATATATTGATTGTGTTATCTATTAATAAATCAATATTTTGAACATCTTCTTCATTATTTATATAATTTTTACTTTTGCATTTGTTTGCTAATGTATACATATCAGTAGAAATTTTAAGAATTGATGATATGTTTCGCCTATTTGCCAACATTGTTAATACCTCCTAATACTGGTTATTTTAATTTTAAAATACTAATTTTTAGGCATTTTAGAGAATGGATATTTTTGACAAAAATATCATACCCCATGTACCTTATGTGCGCGTGAGCGTAGGGAATTTTAAAAAACAGTTTATCTTCTTCTAACTGTTTTCTTTGTAGTTCTTGCCGCTATTAGTGTTCCGAACATAATACTTCCAGTAATTACTCCAACTGCTGTGTATATTAATTTCTTATTGGCTGACAGTGTCTTTTTTTTATGCGAAACTCTATCTATTGTTGACATTAACTTTAATGCAAAACACTCAGTCATTTCATTATTTTTATCAGTCAATTGTAGCGTATTAAAAGTATTAAAATAATAACTATCAATATTGTTAATTAAAATAGTATGGTTCGTCTCAGTTAACAATGTTTCTAAACTAAATAATCCATCATCATTAGCCATACTACCAAATGTATTGAGTACTTGCATTAGTATAGACGTATTACTGTTAATTCTTATTTTCGAACCACCATATATGCCTGGTATATAATATTGTGACAATACTCCTATTGTATTAATGATTTGTTTAAGAGTATTTTTATTGAACTTATTTTTTTCAAGAATACTAAGTATCTTCAATACCATACCATTCATAACAATAGGTTCAACGTATAGGTCAAAATAAAATCTTGTATCTTTATGATTTTTTGCATGTCCGACTAATAATAGAAAATTTCTTTTAAATTCTTCATATACATCAGGAGCATCTCCTCCTGCTTGACAATCAAGTATTCCACCTGAATTATTACTCATTAATCTTTCTATGAAAGTTAATACGAACTCCATATATTTAACATATTCTAAAAATGTAATATCTGTTTCGCTATTACTTGTTTCTTCTTTGAACGATATCATACTCCTAAAAATACGCCTACAGAAAGAATCATTAGTGTATTTCGCCCTTTTATACAAAGCCTCGTCATCATCTGTTAAAGACATATTGTTTATATGATATTTAATAGTGAGTGCGTATTCAAAAAGCTGACCTATAACGCCATGATATGAATGGAATATAACGCCAAATTTATTCGAGTTTGGTGTATTATATACCCTTAGCACTGCCTCATATTTATCAATCAATCCACAACATATGTTGTAAAGATTATTGACATCAATATCTGTATTGTTAATATAATCATGAGATATTGTTTTTAATTTTGTTACCACCTCCGTAAGTTCTATTGTTTTTACTACAAAATGTGTTTCCATAAAAACCCCCTATATTCATTGACTCATTATAATTAAAAGGAACTTTTCATTATTGAACGTGGAAATAAATAGGTAATAAAAAAAAGACCTGCGAACAGGTCTTTAAAATTACTCAGCTACTACTTTAGTTGCTTCTTTATAAGCAGCTTTTACAGCTTCTTTGTAAGTTCTTGATAATTTAGCTTTTACTAATAATCTCTCTTCTAATTGAACAGTAGCTCCAGTTCTTGGGTCTCTTCCTTCACAAGCCTCTTTTAATGAACCGAATAAATCTGCGAATCCGTGAATTCTTACGATGTTTCCTTCTACTACGTTCTTAGCTACAACCTCAGGCATGATTCTTAAGAAAGCTTTTACATCTTCGATAGTAAGTCTCTTAGAAG
>JBOFTB010000134.1:0-2425 GCA_051651845.1 Mycoplasma sp.
TTAATAACATTCTCATCATTTGGATTATCTATTTCTGCCTTTAATTCATTTCACATTTTCTCTTCATCTTTTTTAATATCTTCTTCATATTTTTCCTTAACTCTTATAGGTGGAGGTTTAACCATTAGAACAATTAATATTTTATCTCAGAAATAATCCCAGTAACAATTCTTTTTATTAAAATCTGAAAAGTGTAAACAGATTTCATTAAATAATTCATAAAAAGATTCAATTCTTCCATCGTTATAGCATTTAGTTGGTTCAACATTTCTTATCTCTGTTCAAGGAGTATAATTTTCGTATTCCCTCATTAACTTCCTATTTTTTATTTCTTGCAATTTATAAATTGGATAGTTCCATACATTAGGAGGTCTTAATCCATCAAATTTTTGAGGCATTACTCTTTGCAGATCAATTGATTCACCATATGAACTATTACTGTTTCTTCTTTTTGTTGTTTTTTTAATTGATGCGGTATTTTTATTTGATTTTTGTATTTTAATACTTTTTGTTGTTTTTTTTAAAGAATTGCTTGAAAACTTTCGTTCATTTCATACATGATCAATGTTTTCTTCAGCATAAGGACTTAGAATATTATCCCTAATATCTTCTCTGACTAATTCATTTACCAGTAATCAACGCTCAACTGCTTGAAACCATAATTGTTGATCCTCTTTTGGGAAGATCCCCTCCATTATCCAAAATCTTCCATATTTTTTAATTTCTTGATAATATATTCCCTTTTTTTCCTCTCATTCAGGTGTACTGTATTTCTTTCTATCTCCAAATAGTTCATATGAGTCAAGTATGACATTATTAGAATCAGATAAATTATGCTTTGATAATTGATAATAATTCTCGTATTTTATTTTTTCAAGGTTTTCTTTACATTCATCAATCATTCTATTTCAAACATTAACAGAATGACAAAGAGATTCAAAGACAATATATCTTTGAATTCTTTCTTGAAATTCAATAGTTTGATAATTTTTAAGTTGATCTTTTACACTTGAATTTTGAATCATTTTAATTTTTTGATGAAAGAACATATATTGCTCATATAATCAATAACTTCCTAAAATATTATCTACTATATCATGATAATCATAAATATCTTTAATTATTTCAATTATTTCTCTGTTTTTTGTAATAGGAATGAGAACCCTTGATATACCATTTAATTTCATTTCATAACATTTTATTTTACATTCTTCAATTTTATTATCTAATTGTTCAAGATAATAATTTGTTTGAGGTGTTTCCCTTCCATTAGGAACGTATTTTCAATTAACAAATATTTTGTGAGTATCAATTAAAAAAGGAAAATCTTTTTGCATTCTTTCATTTAAATAAGTTATCATTCAAGCAATTCCTTGCTCAAATTGTAATTGATATGCTTCCCTCATAAATCTTGTTGGCTCATTTTGCTCGACCTTTTTAATATTCGGATTTAATAATGAATAACGATCTTGCATTTGCTTTAGTTTCTTTTGTTCTTCTTTTGTATTTTGTGATACCTTTTTGCTTGTGTACCTTTGATTACCCATTTTATTAATATTAGGTAATTCTTTACTATTATCTTGACTATTAAAAGTTTGAGTTGCATAAGGATTATAATCTCCACTTTGTGAAGTTTTATTTTTATTTGGATCTTCTTTCCTTATTTCTGGATCAAACATATACCTTAATTTGTTTTGATCGGTGTTTAGTTTTAAAAATTCGTTTAGCTTTTCTCTATCGCATGTTTTTGTTGCTTTAAATGCGGACCATTTTAAATCATCATCAATAGACTTAGTAAAGTTTTGGATAAACTGTTTGTCTTTATATAATGTTAAATCAGCATAATTTAGTTCCTTTTTTTCGAGAGAAAATAATCTATATCCAGATTTTCTTAGCATTCTTAATGGATATAAAATTGATTTCAAATGTTCATGAATAATTCTAAAGCCATTTTCTTTGATGAATTTATTTAATTTTGTGAAATAGTATTTAGTATTTAATCTTCATTGCTTATAATTTTCTTTTCAATTCTCTTCACTCAAATTATTGAATGTGCAAATAGAATCAAGCAAACCACGAAAAGCTCAAGCAAGTTGAGTTGCACCATGTAAACCATTTTTATCGACAATTTTGAGCATACCATCATAAACAACTTTTTCGTTTGAAGTTGATTCAAGATATAACAATGGTCTCATCCAATCCATTTTTATTGTTTTTCATTTTTTTGCATTTTTGAAGCATTCTCCTCATTTCAAGATACGATCTCATAAAGGTTCCCAAAATACTCCTCCAATATCCTTTCATACAATATATTTACTTCCTGATATATTATATTCATCACAAACTCTTTGTAGATCTTTCCAGATATCATATTCTTTTGTAACTATGAATTTATCCCACTTTAATCGAGGTTGAGGCATTGATT
>JBOFTB010000135.1:0-3732 GCA_051651845.1 Mycoplasma sp.
AAGGCTGCTTCGAAGGAAGTGCTGTTGATGAACAGTGTATGGAAGTTCAAAATCCCAATGTCTGGTTTCCCTGTTGTTCGTCGTAAGATGTGTGTCAAGAAGCATCAGATGTCTACTCCGAAGGGTTTCCAACGTGTACAACTGACATTCTACACACCGACACAGGATTTGGATTTGAAGGAATCGCTGCAAGCAGTGGCACCCGACACAATTCATGCGTGTGATGCGGCCATACTGATGATGGTTGGGCAGGATTTGAAACTCCCGATGGCTACCGTTCATGATTCTCTGGCAGTTCACCCTAACCACACTGACAAGCTGGTTAAGAGTTATGCCAAGGCAATGCACCACCTTGCTACCGAGAATGTTCTGGAACAAATCTTCGAGAGCATGGGTACTTCCATCAAGGCTCCATTCGTTGGAACATTGAGTGAAGAAGAGATTGAATCCATCAAGCATTCCAAACACTGCATAGCCTAAATAAATAAGCCCCTTGGAGGAAACCACAGACGTGGGGAATCTTCCTTGGGGCTTTTTTTGCTTCCAGAACGCTCTGTATCGCTCTGTACGGCTTCCAGTACTTACTTGGCTACGAGTGTACTGGGGAGGCCATACGATTGCTCTACGGGCTTCCTGGGGGCCTTATTTAGCGTATTTGAGAGCTAACTCTACTGTACCTAACTTAATGTAATCTTCCAACAGCTGTTCGCCAAAACTTGCACCCAATGTGAGGTGGCATGCGAACACCAGCTTCCAACCAGCCTTACGGCGTTTCCGTGCACGTGTATAATACAGCACCTGCATCACTTCTTTGTTCTTAAATCCGTTATCACCAGTGCTGGCAACCAACCAATCCGTATAAATTTTTTCAGCTTGTCCGAATGTCATAGTGTTATCCCTCTTTTTGTATTAAATAAGGAGCCCCCTTTCGAGGGCTTACCTTGTATTACTTGTTAAGTTCCAACACTAATGTGTCAGTTCTTATTCTTCTTCATTTACGAACCGAGCAGCATCACGCAAGGCTTTATTCTTCAAGTACCGCAATTGATCGGATTTACTCATAGAATCCAGTTTTGCTTTCAACTCTTCCCTGGCTTTCTTCGCAACCTCACCACTCTTCTCTACACTCTTCCGTGCACGTTGTACACGCTTTTCAGGAGTGATACCCTCTGGGCGCTTCTTGGTTGCACCAATAGCACGGTTGAGACGAGAGATTTCAGCATCAATTCCAGCAAACTTGTTGTAGAGCTTGTTAACTTCTGTTTCTTCTGCTTTGCTACGAGAGCTACCCTTGCCGGACAGTTCTTCATAACGAGCATAATCAACATCAGCATTACGTTCAGCAACCAGTTCATCACGAGCTTCTCTTGCACGGTAGAAATCTTCTTTGGTTTTCAGAGAGCTTGCACCAGCAAGTTCATCCACCGCTTCATCAACATTACGAACAGCACCCTTTTCAGAGAGTTGAAGTTTGGATAGTTGGTTAGCAGTAATCATTTCTGATTTCTTCCCAGAAGTGAGTAGTTCACGGATAGCAGGAACTGCACCAGCACCTTTACCCAGAGTAGATACAGAAACTGCACCACCCAAGAGGCGAGAACCAAGGTTGAACATCCCACGAGCACTCCACAAATCTGCACCTTTGTCAACGTCAAACCTGTTGGTGTATGCACTCAAACTAACCATGTCCTCTACGGTTTGGAGAGTTTCTTTGTTAACGTGGCCCAAGATAGGTGCAACATCAAGTGCATCAATCTCTTTACCGTTGTCAACTTTCTTCCGCAAACTTTCAAGAGCCTTTTTGGCTGCTTCCACTTCTGCACGTACTGTTTTATCTTGTACACGAGCAGACAACTGTGTTGTGAGTTTGGAAATACTGTCATCCAATACGTTCATAGCCTCTTTACGAGATTTATCAATCGCAGTGTCAACCTGTTTCCCACGAACAACATCAGCAACACCCATTGTGCCACCAGTTTCCAAGTTCTTACCGAACCGGCTAATCAAACCAGCATTACTGGTGTTGGCCAAATCAATAGAACCACGTGTTTTCAAATCACGTTCCATCAAATCAGCAATAGCCATTTCTTCCATAGCCACATTCTCACGAGGGTTAGCAGCATACTCACGCTTACCTTCAATAATGTTCTTCAACCTGTCTTCACCACCAAAATCACGATAGAACGAGGTGTTGGTTGGGGGAATGTTATACACATCAGGGTTGAACTCACCACGGGTAGAGGTTTGATAGGTAGGAATTGTATCATCTACATACTTTTCCAGCTCTGCAATACGTTCTGCATCTTTCTTGCTAAGAGAGCTCATCTCTCGGCTCAAAACATCCAAATCGCCTTGGGTTAGACGCTCACGAGCATTTACACCAAGTTTATCAGCTTCTGTTTGATAAGCACGACGGTACAGATTGTCAGCTTGTTCTTGAACAATGCGAGCAGCATTATCACTTGCTTCAACAGTGCGAGTAGGAGCAGCAGCAGAGAACGCTTCTTGCTCTGCCTTAATGAAACCATCATACTCTGCCTTTATTGCAGTTGATTCAGAGTTAAACAGCTCTTTTTCTTTTGCAATCATGTCATTGTATTTACGACGAACTTCACGAGGAGCACCAGTTCCAGCAGCAAGCTCACTATCCATGGTTTCACGGTACAGTTCGATACGTCTATCAGATTCAAGTTTCAAATCATACTGGGTATACATGCGCTCATTTTCGAGCTCATCAATACGAATGTCCATCTCATTTTGAGCACGTCCACCTGGTTTGAGCTTGTTGCGAGCTTTGGAAGCCTCACTCACCAGTACATCGAAATCATCATCCATTTTCAGAACACTGTCTCGATACTTGTCGCTTTCTTGTTTAATAAGAGCTTCGTATTCACGTTTGATTTCTGGATTACCCATTCCATCAGTGTCAATAACACGCTGATACTCTGCAATCTTTTCAGCAGATGCATTCTTCTTTTCCGACAAGATGCCATCTCGTTTTGTGATGATAGAATCTACATTTTTACCCATTACTTTACGAGCTTCATCCTCAACAACTTTACGTTGTGTCTTGTATTCAGCAGCGTAGGTTTCAGGCTTAACATCAGCAGGAGCATCACCTACCTTCTTTGCAATGCCAGCTTCTTGATCGAGTTTGGCTTTGATTACATCTAACTCATTGGCCTGACGGGCTTGTTCTGTACGAGCACTGAATTCTTCACGAGCACCAGTATAGGTGTCTGCACGGGTTTGGATATCAGCAGATTTAGGTTTAAATGCTGCACCTAATATGCCACCAACACCAGCACCCATGCCAGCATCCATCAGCAAACCATCACTCAAATCACGTTCAGCAGCTACATTACCAGCAAAACCAGAAGCTACGTTTTCCAGAGCATTAACAGTTGCGTATTTACCAGCGTTAGCCCAGCGAGACGCAGAAGCAGCCTTATCAATAGCTTGCGCAGCACGAGTACCTGCACGAGCAGTGGCCTCAACAGCCCGGCCTGCACCGAGAGCAGTTCCAATGCCTCCCAACAACTTACCAGCACCTTTTACAGCAGTGCCACCAAAAGGGGTTAATAGAATGTCAACAGCAAACTCAACAGCATCACCTTTCATTTCAGATTTAGCTTTGTTCACAGCAACGTCATAATCCATGTCAGGGTTCCGACGCATCATGTCAAGGGCTTTATTGTTTATCATGTCTTTGGTTTGGTTAATGATGTTCTC
>JBOFTB010000136.1:0-10524 GCA_051651845.1 Mycoplasma sp.
TAGTCAAGAATATAAAACTACACTTTAAATATTAGAAAATTATAAAAAAATACCCAAGCTCGTTAAAAAGCCTGGATATTTTCTATCCTTATTTATCTTAAGTGTTATACTTTAGTTAAGTGTTGCACTTTAGATTTCATTTTAGGAAGATGCTGTGAGCATCTTTTAAAATATTCATTTTCCTATTTAGGAATTGGTGGAGGGGAAGGTTTTTTGGTTTTTTTAGTTTCTTCAACTTCAACCTTTTGTTCCTTAACTTCTTCTACCGCTTCAACTTCAGGAGTTGTATTTTCTTCTTGAATTTTTTTAGCTTTGTTATCCATATCAATTTTAATATTTTTTTGAAGTTCATCAAAGTTTTTATCAAATTTGTTAATTATGAATGCAGTAATTTTTTCTTCAAGTAAAGCATTTACAGCACCTGATAATTTAGCTTTATCGCTAGTGATGTCTTCAATAGGACTTCCGGTTGTTTTATTATAGTCATTAAGAACACGCATAGTTTCTTCAGCGTCAACTTTAACATCATATTGTTCAGCAATTTGGTTGAATACTAATTCTTTTTGAACAAGTTTCTCAGCGATTTGGTTAATTTTACTATTAAATTCTTCGTCGCTAATCCCTTCTTCTTTTTTAATGTTAGCTGCAATTAATTTTGCAAATACTTCAACATCTTTTTGATCAATTGTAAAATTGTAACATTTAACAACTTTATCCATCGCACGATTAAATAATGTATCACGTATTAGGATGTTTTGTAATTGTTGTTCTTTAACTTCATCTGGAGCATTAGCAAAAACTTTATCAATTCTTTGTTTGTGAGACTCGAATAAGTTTGGATCAAACATTATCTTATCAATAAATATAGTGTCTTTTCAATCAATTTCAGAGATTAACTCACATTTACTTTTTAATTTTATTTCATTCATTATAGGTCCTCACCTTCGTCTTGTTGGCTTTCGTAGAAACTAAAAGACATTTCATCAAAATCAATTTTACCAATTGATGTTGTTATATGTAAATTAGAAACTTCGGATTCCTCATGGCTAACTGTTGCACAGAATAGTCCATTACTAATTATATCATTAATTGTACCTTGTTCTTGGGTTAGACAAAATAATTCATTACTAGCAATGCTATGTTCTGCTGCAAAATTAGTTATTCATTCACTATTTACCATTACATTTTCAGGAATTTTAATACAATCAACATTTTTTGGTCATTTAACATTAACTAGTTTATCTAAAAATTCGTAATTACGACTCATTACATATATATGACAATCATTTTCATTTGCTTTATCGAAGAAAGTCTGAATAATAGTGCAAAATTTAAAATTTTCAAAAAAATCATTTTCAACATTTACAAGTTCATGTAGATATTCAGATCTTAACTTTTCCATTTCTTCTTTAGATAATTTTTCAGATATTTTATTTAAAATATTTGGTTCTAATAAATCTGCATCTATTATTTCACAAAAGTCTTCATCTGCAATATATTCTGGAAATTCTCTATTTAAGATATTATTTCATGCTTTGCTAAAAATTGCATTCTGTTGAACTATATAAGGAATTAAATCCATAAAAACTGCTTTTAACATGTTTGTTTACCGTATTCCAAGTCTATTAACTCCTCAATTAATTCTTTATCTTTAATTTTTTTATTATAAAAATCAATTCTTTGTTTTTGTTTGAATATATATTTTAGTTTATTTTCATATTCCCGCATTTCAGTGATACCTTCATTAATTGCTTGATGAACAGCAGCCCTTGAAATTTCATTAATTGTAGCAATTTCACTTAATGTCAAATCTTGAAAATAGTGACATTCAATATATTTCTTTTTTTTATTACTTAATAAAACACCATAATTATCAATTAATGATGTTATTTCTTGAATATTATTCTTGTCCATAATCGCTTTCTGCTAAATAATTAAATCTAGATTAATAAGTTACCATATTTTTTATGATATATAAAAATTATTTTTGGCTAGCTAAACCACTAATTAAAGCTTCGATATATTGTTCCAATTCAAAAGGCTTAAGATCATCGATAGATTCACCTAGTCCAATAAATTTAACTGGTATATCAAATAAATCCTTAATCGCTAAAACAATACCACCTTTAGAAGAAGAATCCATTTTCGTTAGAATAATTCCAGTGGGATTTGAAACTTCTTTAAAGGCTTTCGCTTGATTAAGTCCTGATTGCCCTGTTGTGGCATCTAAAACTAGCAATGTTTCATGAGGGGCTGTTTCATCAAACCTTTGAATTATTTTTACAATTTTATTAAGTTCATTCATTAAATTAACTTTATTTTGTAGTCTTCCAGAAGTATCACAAATAATTAGATCATATTTACTTGCGTAACCTTTTTCTAATCCTTCAAAAATTACAGAAGCTGGATCTTGACCATCTTTTTTAGGGGTAACAATATCAACGCCGAGTTGAGTTGATCATTTTTTAAGTTGTTCAACAGCACCAGCTCTGAAAGTATCGCCAGCAACTAATAAAACTTTTTTGTTTTGATTTACAAAGTGATTTGCAATTTTAGCAATTGAAGTCGTTTTACCAACACCATTAACACCAACAACCAATACAACATTCGTTCGGTCATTTAATAAGTTGATTTCAGTATTAATTGTTGAATCTTGAATATAATAAACAAGAATTTTATCAATAATTATTTGTTTTACAGATTCAATATCACTCACATTTTGAAACCTTATTTCTTCTTCAACAGCATCGATGATCTTTCTAGTGGCTTGATAACCAACATCATAACTTATAAGTTGTTCCTCTAAATCATCAAGCATTGAATCATCAAATTTTACATGCTTACCAACAATCTTATCTATTAGTGAGCTAAAGCCAGTAGATGAATTTCTAAGTCCTTCATCAAAGTTTTTTTGATTATCTTCAGACTTAAAAATTCTATTGGCTTCATTTTGCTCTTTAATGGCAGTTTGTTTTTTCTTTTCTTGGATTTTTTCTTTAATTTTTTTAAAGTTAAACAAAGACATACTATTCTTCCTCTTTATCTGCTAATTCAATAGCTTTTTCTAAAGTTACAGAATAGAAGTTTGTAATTCCTGGAGTTTGCATAGTGGCACCCAATAAAATTGGACATTCTTTCATTGAACCCGAACGATGAGTTACGATTAAGAATTGAGTTAAAGATGAATAATCTCTAATAATTTTTGCATATCTATCAACGTTAGAGTTATCAAGTGCAGCTTCAGCTTCATCTAGAATAACTAGTGGGAATGCTGAAATTTTTAATATTGAGAAAAGTACAGCAATAGCAACTAATGTTTTTTCTCCACCTGATAATAAGTTTAAGTTGCTATGTTTTTTTCCTGGAGGGTGAGCAATAACTTCAATACCAGAAGTTAAGATATCGTCATCATCAGAGAATCTAACTGCACAAGTACCACCACCGAATAAATACTTAAAAATTTCTGGTAATACAGAGTTTACATCTTCAATAACTTTTGCGAATTTAACACGAGCAGATCTATCTAATTCATTAATAGATAATTTTAGTGCTTTAATAGATTCTTCAGTTTGCTTTCTGTTAGTACTAATTTGATCATATCTTTCTTGTTTTTCGGCTAACTCTTCAATTGCATTAGGATTAAATTTACCCAATGAATCAATTTCAGCATTTAATTGGTTAATGAATACTCTTGCTTGATCATCACTCATAGGAAGTTCTTGAGAGTAACTTTCCATCGCAAATTCAACGGTCATAGTATATTTTTCATTAATTCTAGTTTTAATATTTTCATAAGCATTAGTAGCTCTTAATTGATCTTGACGGTTATTAGATAAATCATTTCTAATTTTATCTAATTTCTTTCTAGTGTCTTCCAATTTGTTTTCAAGTTCATTTGCTTGCGATGAGTAAGTAATCTTATTTGTATTAGCAATTTTTAAATTTTCATCAATTTTAGCTTCTTGTCTTAATAAGCTATTAATTTCTAATTGCAATTCATCTTCATTGATTTCTTTTCCAGAGTCAAATGAAACTTTTGAAATTGATTCATATTCATTGGTATATCTTTGTATGTATTGCTCTTTTTCATCCAATTTAACAGCTCATGAATTTAATTCCAATTGTTTAGTTTGGATTTTTACATTCACTTCATTAGTTTCTGCGTTTATTTTCTCAAATTCTAATTTAATCTTTGAAAGCTCTTCAGATAATCTAATAGAGTTTGCTTGCAACTCATCTCTTTGTTTTTCAAGATTAAAAACAGGACGGTAATATTCTTCACTACCACCAGTAATAGCACCACCAGGGAAAACCATATTTCCATCAAGTGAAATAACTTTATATAATTGGTGGGTAAATTTAGAAATTCTAGCAGCGGATTCAATTGAATCAGAAATAATTATTTGACCAATTAACGCATCAATAACTGGTTGCATTTTAGGATCAATAGTAACTAGCTTATTTGCAATACCAACAAAACCTTCAAGTTCAGTTAAAACATCTAAATGCTCTTGTCTAACATGTCTAGACATTATATCTTTAAGAGGTAAGAAAGTTGCTTGACCACCATTATTTTTCTTTAGGAATTTAACGGCATGTACCGCATTCTCGCTACTATCAACAATTATGCTATCAACTGATTTACCTAAAGCTTTTGTTATTGCAATTTCATATTTTTCATCAACTTCGATATATTTAGAAACAACATCATATATACCTTTGACAGCATCTCTATTACTAAGGATAGTTTTAACCCCAGCCTTACTATTGAAGTTACCAGCGATTTGGTTATTATAAATATTTAACTTTGTATTATTTTCAGTTAATTCATTAGAAGTTTTCGAAATAGTTTCCAGCATTTGTTCTTTGTGTTTAATCAGATCAGTATAAATTGATTCGTAAGTATCAATTTGCTCAGATAAATCTTTCGTTAAATTTCTATATTCTTTAGCATCATTCTTATTGGTTAAGATCAAAGTTTCATAAGCTTTTAATTTAGTTTCAATATTATCACTTGAAATGGCTTCTTCCAATTTAGAATTGAAAACAGCTTTTTTCTTTTCAATATTATTAATTTTTTCCTTCAAATTAATTTTATTGTAGTTTTCTTCAGAGGCAGTTTTATCAGCTTCAACTAATTTTTGACGAATAAAATCGAGTTTATTTTTTTGATCAACTGCAGTTGGTTCTAAAGTTAATAATTCTTCTTCAAGAACTTTAATTTCATTTTCCAATCTATCTTTATTGGATATAAAGTGCTTTAAATCTTTAACTGAAATACTTAAATCAAGTTCTTTTAGTTTTTCAAATTTTTCCATGAAGATTTTTGCATTTTCAGCTTCTTTAGAAAGTTTTTTTAAATCTTTTTCAAGTTCTTTTTCGGTTGCTAAAATAGTTGCAAGAGAAGATTCTGTTCTATCTAAAATTCTTAAAGACTCTTTTTTTCTAATTGAGTAAATACCAATTCCAGCTGCATCTTCAAATATTTTTCTTCTGTCTATGGGTTTAGCCTCACTAAAATTACTTACAGAACCTTGCGAGATAATTCCTAATGACCCTTTAGATAAACCAGTATCAACAAATATTTGTTGAATATCCTTTAGTTTTGCTATCTCGTTATTGATGTAATATTCATTATCACCAGTGTCACGATAAAGTTTTCTAGTAACTGAGATTTCATCTTTATCGTAGTTGAGAATTTTTTGAGTATTATCGAATGTTAAAGTAACTTGAGCAAATTTTGCTTTAGGAAAAGAATCGGTACCATTGAAAATTAAATCATATTTATCACGACCTCTAATTTCTTTATTTGATTGTTCTCCTAAAACTCATTTCAGGGCATCAATAATATTTGACTTACCAGAACCATTAGGCCCGACAATACCTGTCATTTGGTTTTCAAAATTAATTGTGATTTCATTTGCAAATGATTTAAATCCATATGCATAAAACTTTTTTAAAAATATCATATTATTCTCCTATACCATTTTCTTGTCTAGAGCTTCTTTTGCAGCTAACTGCTCAGCTTTTTTTCTATTTTCAGCTCTACCTACACCATATAACATATTGGCATAGTACAACTTACTAATGCATTCATTATTTTCTTTTTCATTCTTATAAACAATGTTTTGAGTTGAAACACCATGGATGCTTTGCATTTGCTCTTGGAATTTAGTTTTATAATCTTTTTCTAATGTGATTGCACCATCATTATAATATTTAATTAAAGTTCTTTCAAGTAAATGAATAACTTTTTTAATCCCTTGATCTTGTGCGATTGCACCAATAAATGCTTCAAATGAATCTTCTAATACTTTGTTAGTTAAGTGAGTTAGACCATTACCAACTAGGATAAGTGAATCAATTCCGACATCTCTTGCAGCCATTGCAAGTGTATCTGATGACACTAAACCAGCTTTTGCAATTGTCATATCACCTTCAGATATTGAAGGTTTTCTTGAAAATAAATAATTAGATATTATTCATCCAATTGCAGAGTCACCAAGAAATTCAAGTCTTTGTTGATGTTTTAGGATATTATTCTCATGTGCAAATGATTTATGTGTTAGAGCTTCTTTGTATATTGCAATTGATTTTGGATTATCAATTTTACAAGATTTCAAAATTTCTAATAATCTATTACTTCAATTCTTCTGATTCATCTTCAACTATTTTCTTTATTTTATCTAATATATTATTGTCAATAGACTCTTTCAACATTCTAAGTGCACTATAGAATTGTTTATAATCAGCTGAGCCATGAGTCTTAACAGCAATTTTATTTAAACCTAGAACAAAAGCCCCTGCATTATTTTTATAATCAAATTTCTTTTTCATTTTTAATAACATTGAAGCTGAAAAAGGAAACAATAAGACATTTGGAAACTTTTTGTAATATCCAAGTATGTTTGAAAAAATTGTTTTCATTGTTCCTTCTAGTGTTTTTAGTAATACGTTACCTGTGTAACCATCAGTTATAAGTAAGTCAACTCCGCCAGATAACAATTCTTTCGATTCAACATAACCTATGTAGTTTAATTCCTCATTATTTGAAAGCATTTTATCAACCTCTTGGTGTCAACTAAATCCTTTATGTTTTTCAGTTCCTATATTCAAAACTCCAATTCTAGGTTTGTCAATCCCACGACAACTTGTGTAAATATGTCCCATTAATGCGAATTTATATAAATCAATAGAATTGCATTCTTTTGAAGCACCAACATCAATTATATTCATCCCCTTACTGTCAAACGTTGGTATGTAAGGCATAAATCCAGGTTTTAAAACTCCTTTTATTAATCCAAATTGTTGGTAAGATAAGAAAACAAATAAAGAACTATTTCCTGCGCTTAAAACACCGTCAGCTTTGTTATCAACAACAAGTTTTATTGCTTTTAACATCGAAGAGTCTTTTTTAGTTCTAATTGCAAACATTTCATCAGTTTGTTCAATCACATCCTCGGCATGTTCTATTATAAAAATATTTTTTTGTTTTTTAGTTAGTGCTTTCTTAATCTTAACTTCATTACCAACTAGAATAATTTCAACATCATTCTTTTCTTGAAATTTTTGACATGCATTAATAGCTTCCGTAATATCATTTTCAAAGCCCATTACATCAACAGCTAATTTCATTTTTTTCATCTTCACCTCATATTGTAATAATTATATATAAAAATAATTAAACTTATAGTTTAATCATGTTTATTAATATTTATTTTCCGATATTTCATTTGACATTAAAGCAACGCCTTTTGAAGTTCCAATTCTGTTTGCTCCAGCCTCAATAAATAATTCTAAATCATTAGATGTTCTAACTCCGCCAGCAGCTTTGATTAATATCTTTGAATTATATTTAATTCTTAAATCATTTCATAATTTAATATCTTCAATTTTTGCACCATCAATAGAAAATCCAGTTGAAGTTTTAATGAATTGAGCTTTTGAATTATTAACTATATCAAAAGCAATTATTTTTTCTTCTTCAGTTAATAAACAAGTTTCAACGATAACTTTCACTATATTTCCATTAGCTGCTAATACCACCTGGTTTATTTCATTAATGCAATACTCCATATCACGTTCTTTTAATTTAGAAATATTAATTACCATATCAATTTCTTGTGCGCCATTATCAACTGCATTCTTAGTTTCAAAAACTTTTACTTCAGTTGTATTTTGACCTAAAGGAAATCCTATTACAGTGCAAACAAGAACTTCTGAATTTTTCAATAATTCTCTACCTAATGCTACATACGATGGGTTGATACAAATTGATTTAAATCCATTCTCAGTGGCTTCGATTGCTATTTTTTTCACATCGTCTTTTGAAGCGCATTGACTTAAAATTGTATGATCTATGTACTTGGCATATTTATTATTTTTCATTTTTATCTCCGTTAGAACAATGGTTCTATAATTATTAATAATTTTACTAAAAATTTATCAAACTTTGTTAGTAGTTTTTTATTTATCTCAGTTGAAATTTCATTTCCTTTAAAGTTTGAGATAAAAGATTCTTCTAACTTTGAATTTAGTTTCTTGCTATACACTAATGAACTTGTTTCATAATTTAAATTCATAGCCCTTGGATCTAAGTTACATGAACCTATTAATGATATATCATCATCAATAATCATTGACTTTGCGTGATTGAAGGCTTCGACCTCATGGATTTTAATGCCAGCATTAATTAATTTTTCATACTGAGTTCTATTTATTGTCAACATTACTTTTTTATTATCTGGAAGACCCGGAGTAACTATTCTGATATCTATCCCTGCATGTGCTAAAGAAATTAGAACATTCAACATATACTCCGTCGGGTATAAGTATGGGGTATTTATTCAAATTCTCTTTTTTGCCCTAGATAACAATAAAATAATATAATGCATCATATGTGTTTGAATAATTTCTGGATTAGAATCATAAACGTGTATGAAATCATTGCCCACAGTTTTTTTACCATTCAATAAATTTAAATCTTTAATTGTGTTTAAAATACTATTTTTTTGATTGTCATTACTATAAGTCGATCAATCAATTGCAAATGCTTTAATGTAATCTTTAACAACATTCCCTTTAATTATAAATCCATCATCATTTCATAGTTCATATTCAGAGGAGTAATTGATATATTCATCTGAAATATTAAAACCACCATATAAACATTTTTCATTATCTATGATCATGTATTTTTTATGACTTCTAGAATTATCATAACCTGACACGTATAGTAATTTTTTTGGACCAAATAAGTTAACTTTAATATTGCTTTCATTTAATTTATTTAACAATTCTTTTGGAAACCTATTTTTAGATCCATATCAATCAATTAGAAAATATATTTGAATGCCTTTATCAGCTTGTTTTTTTAATTCATTAACAATTGTTCTAAGTCAAACGCCATCAGCAACTATGTAGAAATTTAAAAATATACTTTTTTTAGCTGCACGAATTGAAGAAATAGTTAAGTCATATAAATCATAAAGACTATCAATACATTCTACATCTCCATTATTAGGTAGTGTTTTATTTATATTTGTTGAATAATTAGATAAATGATTAAAAATTTCACTATCTGTACAAAGTGGAACTTGCCCTTCTTCTTCCATGTCTTTTAAGATATTCCTAATCTTTTCTTGCTTTCTTAATTTATTTTTATGAAATGGATATAAACCATATTTTAAGAAAATAAGAGGGCCTATAAAAGGAAATATAATAAGAACAAACATTCATGACTTTTTTTCCATGCTATTTCTTTTTTGTGAATAGAATATATAGATGCAAAAAGCAATATTAGCTAAATATGCAGCCATAATAATTACAATTAAGTATCATCATTCATTGATCGAAAAAATTGCGATTAAAATAAACATGGTAATACATGCTATTATTCCTAATAATGTTATTCAAGCAAAAATCTTTTTAAATCAATTCATATCAATAATTATACAATATTATGTTGTTTATAAAAGAAAACACCAGATAAAATCTGGTGTTTAATTTAATGGCGGAAACGATGAGATTCGAACTCATGCACCGGAAACCGATCTAACACCTTAGCAGGGTGCCCTCTTAACCACTTGAGTACGTTTCCAAATCATATAATTAAATATATTATATAACATTTTTTTAGTTGATTGTATTAAAAAAGCCCTTTAGGGGCAAAATTTAATGGAGCAGGTGATGGGAATCGAACCCACGTAAATAGCTTGGAAGGCTATAATTCTACCATTGAACTACACCTGCTTAATGGTGCTGGAAGAGGGACTTGAACCCTCACGTTCTTGCGAACACAGGATTTTAAGTCCTGTGCGTCTACCATTCCGCCACTCCAGCAAAAAAGAGCAAAAAGCTCTTTAAATATTAATGGTGCCCCATGTAGGAATTGAACCTACGACCCCTTCATTAAAAGTGAAATGCTCTACCTCTGAGCTAATGGGGCATAATAATCAAAAAATTTACAAAACTAATTATATTCTAATTTCAGTCTATATGTAATATATTTTGATTATCTATTAC